>JBBREC010000150.1:0-8808 GCA_038203295.1 Caulobacterales bacterium | reverse complement strand
GTCGCGTTCTTGAAGGTGGCCAGCTCCGCTACCCCGGCGCCGGCGATGGCGCACTTGTAGAGGCCGTTCGGACGCACGGCGGCGGCGAAGGCGGTGTAGCCGCCGTAGGAATAGCCGTGCAGGGCGATGCGGCCGGGAACGGCGATGTTCTGGGCGATCATCCACTTCGCCGCGTCATCGTCATCGTCCTGCATCTTCTGGCCCCACTCCATGTCACCGGCGCGCCAGAGCTTTTGACCCCAACCCTCCGAACCGCGGAACTGGGGCTGGATCACGGCGTAGCCGCGGGCGGCGAAGTATTGCGTCCAGCCCGAGGAGTCCCAGCCCAGTTCATCGCGGGCCCAGGGGCCCCCGTGCGGCAGGACGATGGATGGGAAAGGTCCTTTGCCGAACGATGCGGGCGGGGTGGTCAGGAATGCCGGGATCATCAGGCCGTCGCGGGCGGCGAACTCGACCATGGTCGTGCTGCCGAGCGAGTTGCTGTCGATCCAGGGCTTCGACTTGGCCAGCAGCCTGAGCTGCTTCTTGTCGGTCAGCAGATAGTATTCCGGTGGAACCTTGGGGCCGGATTTGACGAACAGCACCTTCCCGCCATCGCGTGAGCCGCCGGCATAATCCACATCAAAATCAGCGGTGGTGAACACCCGGCCGGTGGCGCCGGTGCCCGGATCGGTCCAGTCGATGCCGACGTGCTTGGCGCCGAGCAGATCACGAACCTGCTTTTCCAGGGCGCCGATCTCGCTGTTCACCCAGTAGGTGCGGCCGCGGTCGGCGTTGTAGCTGAAGCCGGTGATCTCGCCGTAGTTGGTCGGGTCGCGCGATTGCTGCACGCCTGTGGCGTCGAACAGCGGCAGGCCGAAGGCTTGCTCGCCCAGCTTGCGCTGCTTGGCGTCGTACTCGTAGACCGCCGCCTTGTCCTGACCCTTGTCGGTCGAGACCAGCACGACGTACGGATTCTCGGTGAAACCGACGAGATTGATCTCCTCGCGGTCCTTTGCGTACCAGCGGAAAAGCTCCGACCACTGGCCCGTCTGGGGATCGCGGAAGTCGGCGGCGGCAAACAGCTTGCCGTTGTCGAAGTCGAACCATTCGCGGGTCCGCACCTCACCCTTGAGGTCGACGCCGTACTGGTACTTTTCCGAGCCCTTCATCACCCGCTCGACGGCTCCGGTGTAGATATCGACCTTTACGATATCGCCGCGGGTGTCGATCCGCGGATCCAGCACCAGAATATGGGTCGGGTCCTTGGGCAGCGAGTCGATGATCTGGGCCGAGCTGGTCCGGTTGAAGTTGGCCACGTCGTCGGACGACTTCTGGTCATTGGCCGGCAGGATATCGCGCGGCGGTGTCTTGCCGTCGAACGCCATTAGAATGGTCTTGAAGTTGTGCCGCGAATCCGGGCCGGTGCCGATCAGATAGCGGAAGGTCACCGCCAGGCGATCGTTCTTCACGAAGCGCACGCCAGTGTAGATGAATTCCTGCAGGTTGTTGCCGTTGATCACCACCGGCGGCTTGTCCATCGCGTCGGTCGACCAAACCGAGATGTTGGTATGGATGCCGTCCGGCGAGCTGACCGCGGCGATATGCTTGCCGTCCGGCGCGATGCGCACGTTCGACACCGCCGGCAAGCGCGCGAATTCCGCGGCGGTCGGTGCGGCCGCGGCTGCGGGGCCCGCCGCCACGGCAGCGGCGCAAAGGGCCATCGACGCGGCCATGGCCGCGCTGGTCATAAGATTTTTCAGCATTGAACGCTCAGCTCCCCAACTCCGTGACGACAGTCTCACGTCGGCCACGGCCGCAGAAACCTAACCGTCAGATGCCGGGGAACCAAGCCCGAATGCAAGTGGGCGCGCGCGCGGCCATCTGTCTCGCAAATGCTTCGCGCGTAAGGCGAAAGGCAAAGCTTGCATACGCCCCCCAAGGCGAGGCCCCTGCCTCAGGCCGCCGCGTCCATCATCCTTGCGAAGCGCTCGAACAGATAGAGCGAGTCCACCGGCCCAGGTGACGCCTCGGGGTGGTGCTGGACAGAAAATACCGGCCGGCCCTCGACTTCCAGACCGCAGTTCGTGCCGTCGAACAGGGAGACGTGGGTTTCCTTGACCGGGGCCGGCAGACTGTCGCGGTCGACAGCGAAGCCGTGGTTCATCGAGACGATTTCGACCTTGCCGGTGGTCAGGTCCTTAACCGGGTGGTTGGCGCCATGGTGGCCCTGTTCCATCTTCACCGTACGAGCGCCCAGCGCCAGGGCCAGCATCTGGTGGCCGAGGCAGATGCCGAACACCGGCGTGCCGCTCTCGACCAGCTTGCGAATCTCGGGGACCGAATACTCGCCCGTCGCGGCCGGGTCGCCCGGGCCGTTGGAGAGCAGGACGCCATCGGGCTTGCGGGCCAGGATGTCCTCGGCGCTGGTGTTGGCGGGGACCACGGTCACCTTGGCGCCGATGCCGGCCAGCGAGCGCAGGATGTTGCGCTTGACCCCGTAGTCGACGACCACGACCTGGTACTTGCCCGCCTCCGGCCGGGTGTAGCCGGCGGGCCAGTCCCAGGGGCCTTCGTCCCAGACGAAGGACTGCCGGCAGCTGGCGTCCTTGGCGAGGTCCAGGCCTTCGAGGCCGGACCAGGCGCGGGCCTGGGCGGTCAGGGCGGGAATATCGAACTTACCGTCGGGCGCATGGGCGATCACCGCGTGCGGCATGCCCTTTTCGCGGATCAGCCGGGTCAGGGCGCGGGTGTCGATCCCGGCCAGGGCGATGACGCCGCGCCGCTCCATCCACTGGGCCAGCGGCGAGCCGGAGCGGTAGTTGGCCGGGTCGGTCGGCGTGTCGCGGAAGATGGCGCCGCGGGCGGCGGTGTCGCTGATTCCGGTAACCTGCTCGACGTCCTCCAGGTTGGTCCCGACATTGCCGATGTGAGGGAAGGTGAAGGCGACGATCTGGGCCATGTAGGAGGGATCGGTGAGAATCTCCTGGTAGCCGGTCATGGCGGTGTTGAAACACACCTCGCCCACCGCTGCCCCAACCGCGCCGACGCCGTGGCCTTGCAAGACCGTGCCGTCGGCGAGAACCAGGACTCCGGTGACGCCAGGAAGCAGATCAGTCATGGCGTGGCTCCGGGGTGGTGGACAAACGGCCGCGTTGGTAGTGAGTCGGCCCTCCCGGGTCAACAAAGGAACGCGCCATGCTGGCTATGCGCCCCAACTGCGAGTGTTGCGACCGCGATCTGGCGCCCGATGCGAGCGGGGCGATGATCTGTACGTTCGAATGCACCTTCTGCGAGGCCTGCGGCGGCGGCCCGTTGGGCGGGATCTGCCCCAACTGTGGGGGCGGGCTGGTGTTGCGGCCGGTTCGGCCGGCCAGCCTCCTGGCCAAGTATCCCGGCCAGACGGAGCGAGTGTGGAAGGCGCATGAAGCTTGCGTCGCGCGGGCCTGAGCCTCTTCCATCGCGGGCCTGCGCGGGGTTAGAACCCCGCCATGCCCATCACCACGGTCGGCCTCGATGCCGATGACACCCTCTGGCACAACGAGACCATCTTCCGCCTGACCCACGCGCGGTTCGTCGAGCTGCTGTCCGAGTTCGGAGACGAGACGGTCATCGAGCGCAAGCTGGCCGCGACCGAGAAGCGCAACCTGCGGGCCTATGGCTACGGGGTGAAGGGCTTCACACTGTCGATGATCGAGACAGCCATCGAGCTGACCAACGGCGCGGTCAGCACCGCTGCTATCCAGGAAATCCTGGCGGCCGGGCGCGAGATGCTGACCCTGCCGGTCGAGGCGCTACCGGGCGTGGCGGACGCTTTGACGACATTGGCCGAGCGCTATCGGCTGGTGCTGATCACCAAGGGTGACCTGATGCATCAGGAGAACAAGGTCGCCGCCTCCGGGCTGGGCGAGCTGTTCGCCGCCGTCGAGATCGTCAGCGAGAAGGACGTGGGCACCTACACCCAGCTGTTCGAGCGCCACGGCACGGGCGCGGCGCAGGCGGTGATGGTCGGCAACTCCATGCGCTCCGACATCCTGCCGGCGCTGGAAGCCGGCGCCTATGCGGCGCTGATCCCCTATCCGCTGGTCTGGTCGCACGAGGCGGCCGAGGCGCCGAGCAATCATCCGCGCTACGCCGAGCTGGCCTCGATTGCGGAATTGCCGGGGTGGGTGGATTCCCTCACCTGACTACCCCACAGTCGTCATCCTAGGCCTTGTGCCTAGGATCCCGCGTTCAGCTTGCTGCAAAGGTGAAGGTGACGCCGGACCGTCACCGCTCTACGGCCCAATCGCCTTGCGGCGGATGGCGGGATCCTAGGCACAAGGCCTAGGATGACGGCTGAAAAGTGGAGGGTTGCCATGAAACCTATCGTCTTGACCCTGGGCCTGCTGCTGTTCGGCTGCGCCTCCTCCGCCACCGCCCCGGTTCATGACATCATCATCCGCGGCGGCACGATCTATGACGGCACGGGCGGCGCGCCCTTCGTCGGCGACGTCGCCATCGACGGCGACCGCATCACCGCCGTGGGCAAAGTCAGCGGGACCGGCCGCCAGGAGATCGACGCCCACGGCAAGGCGGTCTCGCCCGGCTTCATCAACATGCTGTCCTGGGCCACCGACGACCTGATCTATGACGGCCGTGGCATGTCCGACCTCAAGCAGGGGGTGACCCTGGAGGTGATGGGCGAGGGGACGTCGATGGGGCCCTACAACCCTACCATGAAGGCGCTGGAGACCGAGCGCGAGGGCGACATCAAGTACGACATCGACTGGTCGACCCTGGACCAGTACCTCAGCCGGCTGGAACGGCAGGGCGTCTCGCCCAATATCGCCAGCTTCATCGGAGCCGAGACGGCGCGGACCTATGTGCTGGGCGAGGGCGATGTCGACCCCGATCCCGCGCAGCTCAAGGCCATGCAAGGGCTGGTGCATCAGGCCATGGAAGACGGCGCCCTGGGGGTCGGCTCATCGCTGATCTATGCGCCCGGGACCTATGCCGAGACCGACGAACTGGCGGCCCTGGCCAGCGAGTCCGGCAAGTGCGGCGGCATCTATATCAGCCACATGCGCTATGAGAGCGACCGCCTGCTGGACGGCATCGACGAGCTGATCGAGATCTCGCGGCGATCAGGCGCCCCGGCGGAGATCTATCACTTCAAGCAGGCCGGCAAGGCCAATTGGGACAAGATCGACGCCGCCATCGCCCGGGTGGAGGCGGCCCGCGCGCGTGGTCAACGCATCACCGCCGACATGTACAGCTACACCGCCGGCTCTACCGGGCTGGACGCCGCCATGCCGCCCTGGGTGCAGGCCGGCGGGCGCGAGGCCTGGATCAAGCGGCTGAAGGACCCCCAGACCCGCCGGGAAGTCATCGCCGAGATGCGCGTCGACAGCCCGGCGTTCGAGAACCTCTACCGTTTCGCCGGGGCGGAAGGGACGCTGCTGGTCGGGTTTCGCAATCCGAAACTCAAGCCCCTGACCGGCAAGACCCTGGCCGAGGTGGCGAAGATGCGCGGCGTCAGCCCCGAGGACGCGGCCATCGACCTGGTCATCGAGGACGGCAGCCGTGTGCAGGTGGTTTATTTCCTGATGAGCGAGGAGAACGTCCGCAAGGAGGTTGCCCTGCCGTGGATGAGCTTCGGGTCCGACGCCTCGGCCCAGGCGCCCGAAGGCGTCTTCATGAAGTCCAGCACCCATCCCCGCGCCTACGGCAATGTCGCGCGCCTGCTGGGCAAGTATGTTCGGGAGGAGAGGACCACGACCCTGCAGAGCGCAGTCCATCGTCTGTCAGCCCTGCCGGCCAAGAACCTTGGCCTCAAGGATCGTGGCCTGCTGAAGGCAGGCTACTTCGCCGATGTCGTTGTCTTTGATCCCGCCACGGTCGCCGATCGAGGGACCTATGAGACGCCCAAGCAGTTCGCCGTCGGCGTGAGCCACGTGCTGGTCAACGGCGCGGTTGTCTTGGCCGATGGCGAGCCCACCGGGGCCAAGGCCGGCAAGGTCGTTCGGGGGCGCGGCTGGACCGGATGGGCCGACGGCGGGTGCCGTCCCGCCGCCTCGGACTGGAGCTGGGCCTGGTAGGCTTGGGTCAACGGACTGCTCGCCCGGCGCTCGCGCGCGCCTTGGCGGCGGCCTGTTGCTGGGCGATGGCGTCGCGGGTCTCGGCGATCACCCGCGCGGCGATGGCGTCGGTCTGGATGGCCCGCCAGTAGGCGGCCAGTTTCGGCAGGGTCAGGAGCGGATCAGGCGTGCCGAACAACGCCGGAATCCACTCGCTGGACAGCACGATTTGGGGCGCGATGGCGCCGTCGGCCTGGGTGAGCGAGCCGCCCACCGCATAGCCGTCCTCGCCTATGAAGTCCTCCAGATAGCCCAGGGCCTCGGCGAGCTTGGCTGTGGCCGCAGCCACGACCTCCGGCTCCCAATGGCGTCGCGAGCGGCCGGCCAGGGCGAACAGCGGAACCATGGCCATCACCACATAGAAATCGCAGATCCGCGCCAGCAGCCGCATGCGCGCCCGGGCCCAGGGGTCGTCGGGCCTGAGCGATGGGACCGGTTAGGCGTCCTCCAGATACTCGCAGATCACCTCCGACTCCGGCAGGGCGCGGCCGTCATCCAGGACCAGCGTCGGCACCCGGCCGATGGGGTTGATCTTGAGATACTCCTCCTTGGTCTCGCTGGAGGCGTGGAACCCGGGCGGCTGCACGATCTCCACCTCGATCCCCTTGGCGTACAGCAGAAGGCGCACGCGGGTGGGAAAGGGCGAGTCGTAGGTCTGGAAGAGTTTCACCGGTCTGCGGGCCCCGCGCGAATTGGTCGATGACAGCTTGGCAGGGGTTCGGTAATCCGCAAGGCAGGAGGCCCTGCATGAACACCGAAGACGTCCTCGAGGAATTCCGCGGCGCGGGCGCGCTGCGCGAAGGCCACTTCATCCTGGCCTCGGGGCGCCACAGCCCGATGTTTCTGCAGAAGAACCTGGTCTTCCAGTATCCCGAGCGCACCGCGCGGCTTTGCAAGGCGCTGGCGGAGAAGATCGTCGCGCAGTTCGGCAAGCCCGACGTGATCGTGGCGCCCGCGGTCGGCGCGATCATTCCGGGATATGAGGTCGCCCGCTGGCTGGACGTCCCGTCGATCTATGTCGAGCGCGAGGACGGCAAGTTCAAACTCCGCCGCGCCTTCACCATCGCGCCGGGCGCCAAGGTCGTGGTGGTCGAGGACGTGATCACCACGGGCGGCTCGTTCCGCGAGGCGGTCGAGCCCATCGAGGCCGCGGGCGGCAAGGTTCTGTGCTGCGCCTGCATCGTCGATCGCTCCGGCGGCAAGGCCGATGTGGGCTGGCCGCTGGTGGCCCTGGCCACCGTCGACGTGCCGTCCTACGCCGCCAATGAACTCCCGCCTGAGTTGGCGGCTCTCCCCGCTGAAGAGCCGGGCAGCAAGAGGTTGCGCGCGTGAGACCTCTGCGACTGGGCGTGAACATCGACCACGTTGCGACGATCCGGAACGCCCGAGGCTCGACCTATCCCGACCCGGTGCGCGCCGCCGAGATGGCCATCGCCGCTGGCGCTGATGGAATCACCGCCCACCTGCGAGAGGATCGCCGCCACATCTCCGACAGAGATATCGAGGCGTTGGCGGTGATCACCCGCAAGCGCGGCCGGCCGCTGAACTTCGAGATGGCCGTGACCGCCGAGATGGAGGCCATCGCCATCTCCCATCTGCCGCACGCCGCTTGCCTGGTGCCTGAGCGCCGAGAGGAACGGACCACCGAGGGCGGATTGGACGTCGCCGGCGGCCACAACGCCATCGCCCCGGTCGTGCGCCGGCTGGTGGACGCCGGCATCCGCGTTTCCTGCTTCATCGACGCCGATCCGGAGCAAGCGCGGGCGTCCAGGGACATGGGCGCCCAGGTGATCGAACTTCATACCGGCGCCTATTGCGATGCTGTGCGTGAGCGCCATGGCGAGGCGGATCGGTTGCTGGCCGCCCTGCGCGCCACCTCGGAGTCGGCGCAGGCCATGGGACTGGAGGTCCATGCCGGCCACGGCATCGACTTCGAGACGGTCAAACCGATCGCCGCGATCCCGCAGCTCGCGGAACTCAATATCGGCCACTTCCTGATCGGCGAGGCGATCTTCACCGGCCTAGGCCCCGCCATCCAGCGAATGCGCACGTTGATGGACGCGGCGCGCGCAGAGTTGGCGGCGTGATCATCGGTCTCGGCTCGGACCTCTCCGACATCCGCCGGGTCGCCAAGACCCTGGAGCGGCACGGGGAGCGCTTCACCAACCGCATCTTCACCGAGATCGAACGGAGCCGCTCGGAGCGCAAGCCGGACCGCGCCTCCAGCTACGCGAAGCGGTTCGCCGCCAAGGAGGCCTGCGCCAAGGCGCTCGGCACCGGCATGCGGCGCGGCGTCTTCTGGCGCGACATGGGCGTGGTCAATATGCGCTCCGGCCAGCCGACCATGGCGTTGACCGGCGGAGCGATGGCGCGGCTGCAGGAGATGACGCCGGCCGGCCACCGGGCCGTGATCCATCTCTCACTCACCGACGACCATCCCTATGCCCAGGCCTTCGTGATTATCGAGGCGCTGCCGGAATAAAAAGGCGCCCACCCCGGCGAACCGGGATGGGCGAGGTTAGGGCTTCGGCTCTCCGGAGACCGGAGAATGGGAGGAAGCTCAGTTCGTGGGCGGGCGGGGGTCGTAGAAGAAGGTCTCCCGGACGATCTTCTCGCCGCGCCAGGTCTGCCAGGCGACCTCGTCGATTACGCGTGATGGGCCTTCCTTGGGGAAGAACTCGAACCGCCCGCGGATCGCTACCTGGTCGCC
>JBBREC010000149.1:0-8897 GCA_038203295.1 Caulobacterales bacterium | reverse complement strand
TTCGTCCGCCTGCACCAGCCGGCCGCCTTCTATGGCGTGGGGTCGCGTCAGCTTGGAAGCAACCGCATCGAGGCGGCGGGCTTCAACAAGGGCTACTACGAGATGTCGTCCGGCCCGGAAATCTCGAGCTACTTCGACGCGCTCATGCGCGAGCGGTTCCTGCCCTCCGGGCGCGTGCGCTACTTCCCAATGTGTGACTATGGCGGCGACGGTCGGTTCGTGTCGCTCATGACCGGGGGGACGCAGCAGGTCGAGGTCCGTCGGCGGGTCGTGGACGCGACCTATTTCGACACCTCGGTGCCCTCGACCCATGTCCGTTCGTTCGAGGTCGCCGATGGCGTGCGGGTGGCGACCCCCAATGAGTTGCCGCACAAAGCCCTAGATCACAAAAGCTTCGTCATCGTCGGCGGCGGCAAGACCGGGATGGACGTCGGGGTCTGGCTTCTGCAGATGGGCGTCGAACCATCGGCGATCCGCTGGATCGTACCGCGGGATTCATGGCTGATCGACCGCGACACCACCCAGCCCGGCGCCGCGTTCGCCGGCCGCATGGCGGCCGCGCAGGCGAAGATGCTTGAGGCTGCGGCCGACGCCGACACCATCCCGGACCTGTTCGAACGCCTGGAGCAGGCGGGCCAGCTCCTGCGGATCGACCGCTCGGTGCGGCCTTCCATGTACCGTGGCGCCACGATCTCCAAGGGCGAGGCCGACGCGCTTGGGACGATCGGCGATGTGGTCCGGATGGGCCATGTACGGCGGATTGAGCGGGACCGGGTCGTCCTGGCCGAAGGGAGTGTCGCGAGCGCGCCCCGAAGCCTCTACGTTGATTGTACGGCCAGGGCGCTGCGGGTACGCCCGCCGACGCCCATTTTTGAGCGGGACCGCATTACCGTCCAGATGGTGCGCGCCGGTCTCATCTGCCTTAGCGCTGCCCTGATCGCGCACATCGAGGCGACCGGCGAGGAGGATGTAGTGAAGAACAGCCTATGTACGCCGGTGACGGTGACGGAGGCGGACACCGACTGGCTTCAGGCGACGCTGGCGGATCTTCACGCCGGTCGGCGCTGGGCGGCTGAACCGGCGCTCCGACACTGGATCTCGGAACACCGGCTGTCGGGCGCGGGTTTGCGAGGCGACGCCGGGCAGGCCCTGGGTTCGGGGGACGCCCTCGTCACCCAGCGTCTCAACGACGCCCGCCCGCGGGCTGAAGCCAACCTTACGCGGCTGGTCGCCGGGATGGCGCGGTCGGCCTGAGGCTCAGGCCCGAAGGCTTTCTACCAGGGCTCGGGCGTAGGGTCGAAGTTCGCCTTCTGAGCGCACGACAATGGTCAGATCGCGGATGGCCCAGTCGTCGGTGAGGTCGGCGACCCCGAGCTTCATGGTCCGGGCCGCCCTCGCCGCGGTGGTGGCGGGCACAACGCCGACGCCGACACCGCATTCCACAAGCCGGCACACCGCGTCGAAGCTGCGCAGCTGGACCCGAAGCCGCAGTGACCGGCCCTCGCGCGCCGCCTTGACGCCCAGGAATCGCTGCAGCGAACTGGTGCGATCCAGGCCCACGAAGTCGTAGTCCAGCACCTGGGCGAAGCTAACGTCTGGCCGGCCGGCCAGCGGATGGTCCGCTGCGGTCACGACCACGAAGCGGTCGGAGCGGAATGGGTAAGTGGCCAGCGCGCCCACATCGACGGTCCCCGCAACGATGCCGATGTCAGCGGCGCCTTCTGCCACCAGCCGCACGATCTCGTCGGATAGCCGCTCCTCGAGATCGACGCTGACGTGCGGGTGGTCTGCAAGGAACAGGCTCAGCGCCTCGGGCAGGAATTCCGTCAGGGCGTTGGTGTTGGCCAGAAGGCGCACTTCGCCAGAGGCGCCGTCGGCATAAGCCCCTAGGTCCTCGCGCAGCCGAGCGCCCTGCGCCAGAATGGTCCGGGCGTGGCGCAGCAGGGTCAGGCCGGCAGGCGTCGGAGTCACGCCTTGGCGCGAACGGACGAGCAGGGCCGCACCCAGGCTCTGCTCCATGCCGCGGACGCGCGTCGAGGCCGCCGCCAGCGCCAGCGCGCTCTTTTGCGCGCCGGCGGTGATCGAGCCGGCGTCGACGATTTCGCAGAAGAGCCGCAGGTCGGTGAGATCGAACTTCATCCTTCGCCTTTCACGAAGGAAGACTACAGGAACGACGCATTGCGTCAGCAACAATTCACTTAGAAACTTCGCTTCAGCCGAAGGTGGGCGACGGGAGATCGCGACGGCGGCGCGGCCTTCGCCCGCCCTTCGTTGACACCCCTAGCCCGGCGCTTAAAAGCGAGGCGTCACGACGCGCTTCGGGGGAGACTGCCGAGATGACCGACACCACGAAGGCGCCACTTCGAGAACGGCCGAAATCGCCGCACCTGGTGACCGGTGGCCTGGGTTCGCCGCTGCTCTGGCGCTGGCACATCACCATGTGGACTTCGATCCTGCACCGGGCGACTGGCGTCGGGCTCTATGCCGGCGGGCTGATCGCCGCGGCCTGGGCGATTTCGCTGGCGAGCGGCCCCGAGGGCTACGGCCAGTTCAAGGCGCTGCTGGGCTCGGGCCTTGGCAAGCTGGTGATGTTCGGTCTGACAGCCGCGTTCTTCTACCACCTGGCCAATGGCGTCCGGCACCTGGTCTGGGACACCGGAAAGGGCCTGGACATCAAGTCCGCCAACGCCTCGTCCATCGTGGTCTTCGCCTTCACCTTCGCCGCGACCCTAGCCATCTGGGCCATCGCCGCCATGACCGGAGCGCTCGGATGACCTCGGGATATCGCACTCCGCTTTCCCGCGCCCGGGGCCTCGGCTCCGCGAAGCATGGCGTGGGCCACTGGATCTCGGAGCGCGTCGCCGCCATTGCGCTTGTCCCGCTGACGCTCTGGATGGTGTTTGGCGTCCTGCGGCTGGCCGCCCACGACTACGACTTCGCAGTCGGCTGGATCTCAAACCCGCTCAATGCGGTGCTGATTGTGCTGACGCTGGTGATCAGCTTCTGGCACATGCACGCCGGCATGCGGGTGGTCATCGAGGACTACATTCACAAGCCCCTCAGCAAGATGGGCCTCACCCTCCTGAGCCTCTTCGTCTGCGGCCTGTCCGGCGCGCTGGCGGTGTTCTCGATCCTCAAGGTCGCCCTCGGCGGCGGAGCCTACTGAGCGATGGCCACCTATCAATTCATCGATCACAAGTATGACGTCGTCGTGGTGGGCGCCGGCGGCTCCGGCCTTCGCGCCGCACTGGGCTGCGCCGCGGCGGGCCTGAAGACGGCCTGCATTTCCAAGGTCTTCCCGACCCGATCGCACACGGTTGCTGCCCAAGGAGGGATTTCGGCATCCCTGGGCAACATGGGCGAGGATGATTGGCGCTGGCACATGTACGACACCGTCAAGGGGTCGGACTGGCTGGGCGATCAGGACGCCATCGAATACCTGGTCAGGAACGCGCCGGCCGCCGTCTATGAGCTCGAGCACTGGGGGGTGCCGTTCTCGCGGACCGACGAGGGCAAGATCTACCAGCGCGCCTTCGGCGGCATGACCCGCAACTTCGGTGAGGCGCCGATCCAGCGCACCTGCGCGGCGGCCGACCGCACCGGCCACGCCATGCTGCACACCATGTACGGCCAGGCCCTGGCGCAGGAGACCGAGTTCTTCATCGAGTACTTCGCCCTCGACCTGATCATGGACGAAGGAGTCTGCCGCGGCGTGACCGCGTGGAAGCTGGACGACGGCACCCTGCACCGCTTCCAGGCGCAGATGGTGATCATGGCCACCGGCGGCTATGGCCGCGCCTACTTCTCCTGCACCAGCGCGCACACCTGCACCGGCGACGGCGGCGGCATGGCGCTTCGGGCCGGTCTGCCGCTGCAGGACATGGAGTTCGTGCAGTTCCACCCCACCGGCATCTACGGCGCCGGCTGCCTGATCACCGAGGGCGCGCGGGGCGAGGGCGGGTACCTGACCAACTCCGAGGGCGAGCGGTTCATGGAGCGCTATGCGCCCTCCGTGAAGGACCTGGCGCCGCGCGACATGGTCAGCCGCGCCATGACCATCGAGATCCGCGAGGGCCGCGGCGTCGGTCCGAAGAAGGACCACATCAACCTGCACCTCGACCACCTGGACCCGAAGGTCCTGGCCGAGCGGCTCCCCGGCATTTCGGAGAGCGCAAAAATCTTCGCCGGCGTCGACGTGACCAAGGAGCCGATCCCGGTGCTGCCGACGGTGCACTACAATATGGGCGGCATTCCCACGAACTTCTACTCCGAGGTCGTCACCAAGGCCGGCAAGGACCCGGACAAGGTGGTCCCGGGCCTCATGGCCGTCGGCGAGGCGGCGTGCGTCTCGGTCCACGGGGCCAACCGGCTGGGCTCCAACAGCCTGATCGACCTGGTGGTGTTCGGACGGTCGGCGGCGTTGCGAGCGGCAGAGACTATCACGGCCGGGGCCAAACAGCCGGAATTAACCGATGCGATGACCGCCAGCCACCTGGCGCGCTTCGACCGGCTGAGGAACGCCGCCGGCAAGACCACCACCGCGGCGCTGCGGCTGGAGATGCAGCACGCCATGCAGGAGGACGCCGCGGTGTTCCGCGACGGCAAGAGCCTGGTCTCCGGCGTCAAGCGGATGGAGGCCGTCCAGAAGAAGCGCCGCGATCTCGCCGTCACCGACCGCGGCATGATCTGGAACACCGACCTGATGGAGACGCTCGAGCTCGACAACCTGATCGGCCAGGCGGTCGTGACGGTGGCAGGCGCGGCCAATCGCACCGAGAGCCGCGGCGCCCACGCCCGCGAGGACTTCGCCAACCGCGACGACAAGACCTGGATGAAGCACACGCTGACCTGGTTTGACGACGCGACGGGTAAGGTGAAGTTCGACTACCGCCCGGTCCACGACTTCACCATGACCAACGACATCGCCTATATCCCGCCCAAGGCGCGGGTCTACTAGGGCGCTGGCGTGCCGGCCGTGGCAGCAGAGCGCGACACCGATGCGGACTGGCGCGAACTGGGCGCCAGCCAGCCCTATTGGGGCGTGCTCACACACCCCGACTACCGCACCGAGAACCTGACGCCGGCCAATCTCGAGGCCTTCTACGCCTCGGGCGGAGACTACGTCACCGACATCGTCCGTAGACTGAAGGTCGCCACGGGCAAGCCCCCCGGCGGCCGGGCGCTGGACTTCGGCTGCGGCGCCGGCCGGCTCACCGAGGCCATGGCCGCCCACGCCAAGACCGTCACCGGCTTCGACATCTCGCCCGGCATGCTGGCGCAGGCCCGCAAGCGCCAGGGCCGCGCAACCTACGTCGACGCCCTGCCGGACGGCCCCTTCGACTGGATCAACAGCTTCATCGTCTTCCAGCACATCCCGCCGGCCCGCGGCCTCACCCTGCTGGAGGATCTGCTGGCCCGGCTGGCGTCCGGCGGCCTGATCTCGCTGCAGCTGACCCTCTGGCGCGAGGCCCATCTGCAGCCGAAGCCGCCCACGGGCTGGCGCAAACTGGCGCGGCCACTGATCCACCGCTGGCGCCTCGCGCGGCTGAAGCCCGGCGCGATCCACATGTACGACTACGACCTCTCCGCCGTGGTGCGGCTGATCAACCGCGCCGGGATCGACGAACTCAGCCTCGTCGCCACCGACCACGGCGGCCACCACGGCGTCATCCTGCTGGGCCGCAAGGCCAGCGCATGATGCGCCGTCTCCGCCACGCCAACACCCGCCTCGTTCAAGGACCCTTCTGATGGTCGAACTCACGCTTCCGAAGAACTCCCAGGTCAAGGCGGGCCGCCACTTCCCGGCGCCCGAGGGGGCCACGAAGGTTAAGACCTTCAAGGTCTACCGCTATGAGCCGGAGGGGAACGAGAACCCGCGGTGGGACACCTATGACGTCGACGTCGACGCCTGCGGGCCGATGGTGCTGGACGTGCTGATCCACATCAAGTCGACGGTGGACCCGACGCTGGCGTTCCGGCGGTCGTGCCGCGAGGGGGTGTGCGGGTCGTGCGCCATGAACATCGGCGGGCGCAACACGCTGGCCTGCACCCACGGCTGGGCGGACACGCCGGGCAAGGACTGCCAGGTCAGCCCGCTGCCCTCGATGCCGATCATCAAGGACCTGATCCCGGACCTGACGATGTTCTACGCCCAGTACGCCTCGATCGAGCCCTGGCTGCACACCGACACGCCGCAGCCGGAGAAGGACTGGATCCAGAGCCCGCAGGACCGCGAGAAGCTGGACGGGCTCTATGAGTGCATCCTGTGCGCCTGCTGCACGACGTCATGCCCCAGCTACTGGTGGAACGGCGAGAAATACCTGGGCCCCGCGACCCTGCTGCACGCCTACCGCTGGCTGATCGACAGCCGCGACGAGGCCACCGGCGACCGTCTGGACGAACTGGAAGACCCCTTCAAGCTCTACCGCTGCCACACCATCATGAACTGCGCCCAGGTCTGCCCGAAGGGGCTCAACCCGGCGAAGGCCATCGCGGAAGTGAAGAAGATGCTGGTGGATCGGGTTATGTAGCGGGGGGAGCAGAGCGGCGGTTTAGAGTCAGAGCCGCCCTATCCCGGGGTAGTGTCCAATTACGGGGACACTATTAATTACGGGGACACTATACTTAATTCGTCACAAGCGTTCGTAGCGGGCGGGGCTGCAGGTGAATTAAGTATAGTGTCCCCGTAATTGATGCGGAGCGCCCTTGTTCAAACCGCTGTGGAACAACGAGACGGCTATTCTCTACGGACTAGGGAAGCACGGCGACGCGGCGACCACTCGCGCGAACAAGCGAGCGCCTTGGGACACGATCCATCCCGGTCGGGGCTGGGCCGCGGCTACGCTGGAGGATGCAAAATCCCCGGGGGTGATCGCGGCGGAAGTAGCGTCTCATCTGGCCACGCATCGAGCCTATTCCGACCTTCAGTCAGTTCTGAATAGCTTCATCGAAGAACTAAGGCAGTAAGCTACATGCGCGCGGGCCGTGCTGCGCCGGTCGTCACGCGTCCCACTTCCAGCCGCGCCGGGTCGCGAGTTCCCCACCCTGATCGGCAGTACCATCGGCAACGCCATCGCGGGGGGAATCCAGCAGCGGGCGGCTGAAAGAGACCTTCGTCGTGCCGGCGTTGAACAGAGCGCGGACAAGTTCGAAGATCAGTTCGGGGATACGCCCGAGGTCGCGGCCTACAGAAAGGCTGGCCTTGCTGCCGCGAACCATCCTGGACGCGCGGACGCCCGAGCGAATTTCAACCAGTCAGCCCGCACCCTGCTTGGAGCGAACAGCAGCGATCCTGAGGTTGCCGCCTTCCTGAGTCACACCAATCCGAGCGGCCCTCCGGTGCAAGCGGATGACATAGTCGTCACGGCTGACCGGGACTATCTGTTCGGTTCGACGATCGACAACGCCGGCATTTGGGTGGGTGAGAAGGGCAACGAGCTTAAGCAAGGCGTCGGCCAATTCATTCAGAAGAATCCCGGCGTCGGGATCGCATTGACGCTGGCTGACGCGGCGTTCGCCGTTGTCGCGCCGGCCAAATATCTTGGCGGCATGGTCCTTGACGCCTTCAAGGACCAGGCGGCCGGCTACATCGCTGACAAGATGGAGGGGCCAAGGTTATGGGCTCCGGAGAAGGCCCCGGCCGGCGGCAGCGGGTTCGTCCTCGCCGGGGGTATCGCTCTTGGTGGGCTGGGCGCGCTGAAGGGGGTCGCTGGGGCAGGCGCAATGGGCTTCCCCGCCAACAACGGTTTCTTGGGGGCGTCGACCAAAATTAGATTAGAGCCAGGCCAAGTTATCGATCGATACGGCGGCTATGAGAAATCGAAGTTTTTCTCACCAGCAGGGACGCCGCTTAGCGCACGATCGTTGCCGCCTGCAACAGCGTCTCAGCCGCTACGGACATTCGAAGTCGTGAAGCCATTCCATGTAAAATCGGGCACCGTCGCCCCATGGTATGGCGAGACAGGATTGGGTACGCAATATCGAGCTCCTGCGGGCCTACAAAAGCTAATTGATCGAGGCTTCCTGAAGGAGACAACCAAATGACCAAATTTTCCGATTTGCCGGGATGGTCCTTCCACACCGATGAAGTTTCGGCTGGAGTCTACGAGGTTGTCGCGAGGGACCAGGATGGAAACACGGTATCCGAGAAAGGTTTTGATCCGGATTCGGTGCTCAGAATTTGTCGGGCCAAGGCCAGTGAAATTGAACATTCTAAGAAATAGATCTGATTATTCACCTGGGTGGCCAGCACAAATCGATCTGCACATTCTGGTCGATGCACCTCTGCCAACCGCGCGGCGGAGCCCTACGCCACGGTGCGATCTGAGGTCTTGAGGGTCGAGGGCAGGATAGCCTTCGTGGCGGCGGATCACTACGCGGCTGATCTCCAGACCATTGCTCAGCTATCCGACTCGGCCCCTGATCCGGCTTGGCTATGGGCGTGTTCCCCAGCCCTTGAAGATCGTTCGGTCGAGAAGCCTGCGGTCTCAAGCTTGGCTGAAGTTGCAGACAATGGCGCATATCCTCATTGGTTGGGCTACGCCCACCAACGATGCGGTCAGGCTCCGCCCCGACACCCCGCCGGCCTGGTCCGGATGCGCCCCCAAAATCGAGATTGTGGACAATGGCGCATATACGGGTCGCGTGGGCTACACCCACCCGACCCTCGCGGTCAGGCTCTGCCCGACACCTTCAAATCCTGCGGACTTGAGCCAAGGGCGTTGCCCTTAGCGATCCCGAGAGCGCCGCCGGCGCCGGGATTACGGTGACAGTGCACCTTACTCCGGCTCTCCCTCCCTCTTCGGCCCTCGCTTTGCCGGCTTGAGGGTGCGGCCGGAGGCGCGCTCCAGGCGGGCCAGGAAGACGTCGTCGCCGAGCGGCCGGCCGACGGCTTCGGC
>JBBREC010000148.1:0-8923 GCA_038203295.1 Caulobacterales bacterium | reverse complement strand
GTATCGCCGAGCTGGACCACGCCGCCGCTCTCCGTCGGCGCGAGGTTGCCGGTGATCGCCAGGTCGTTCCCCTGGCCCGCCGCCAGCAACAGCCGGGGCATGTTGGCCGGGTTGACCGCCAGGTTGAGCACCACCAGGTCGCCGCGCGCCGCACCGTCCGGTACCCCGGCGTAGAAGTCGGCCTCGCCGGTCACCTTGATACGCTGGAATTCGGCCTCGGTCAGCCGCAGCCCGTCGGGACCGATCGCCCCGCCACCCGCCGCGCCGCCGCTCCCACCGCCCAGGGTGAAGGCGCCGGCCAGCGACTCGATGCGCAGGGTCGTGGCGGTGATCGCACCGGTCAGGTCGAGGTCGCTCGCCCGGATCGTGAACCGGTTGCCCGCCGAGCTGGCGCCGAGGCTCAGCAGCCCGAGCACGCTGATCGTGGCGTCGTGACCGGCGGTGACGAAGACGCTGGTCGCCCCGCCGAGCAGCGAACCGGCGGCGACGCCATAGGTCACGTCGCCGTTCGCGCCCCGCGCCGCCAGGGTCAGGGTGCGGCCCGCGGGCGCCTCGTCGGCCCCGGCCCCGGTGATCTGCGCTGATCCCAGGGCGACCGAGCCCGAGGCGTTGGTGGCGGTGAGCGAGATGTCGTCGCCGGCCAGCGCCAGGCCGACGTTCATCGCCGCCACGCCCGCCGCGCCGTTGGCGCCCGCGGCCCCGTTCGCGCCTGAGGCGGTCGCCACGATGCTGCGGCCGGAATTGAGGCGCGGTACGTTGAGCGTGCCGGTGTCGATGTTAAGCCGGCCCGCTGCGTTGATCGCCGCCGTCGCCGCGCCGGCGCCCGCACCGACCGTCAACGCACCAGCGGTGCGGAAGCTCGCCGCCGCGCCAGATGAGGCGCCGTTGCGCAGGGTGATCGCGCCCGTAGCGTCCAGCGCCAGCAACCGTCCGGCATTCAGGGCGACGTAGTCGTGGCTGGCCGCCGAGACGCCCAGGTCGCGCCCGGCCGAGAGCTGCGCGCCGACCAGCGTCGTCGGCTGCGCGAAGCCGCCCAGCAGGTCACGTTGGGCCGAAACGACGCCGAAGTTGGCCGTGGTCGCGGTCGTGGCGTTGAGCCGCGTCGGCCCGGGCTGGCGGTTGAGGATGCTGACACCCGCGCTCAGGATCACGTCGCCCTTGTCCGCGGCGGCGGACTGCGCGGCGATCAGGCCCGGCGCGCTGATCACGGCGCTGGCCACCTCGGCGCGGTTGACCACGGCCAGGATGACATCGGCGCCCACCGTCTGGCCGGAGACCGTCAACGGGGTGGCCGAGGCGGTCCCGCCGCCGGCCGGGATCACGAAGTCGAGCAGGTCGAGGTCGCCGGCCTGGGTCCCGAACCGCACAGTGAAATCGTTGGCCGCGCCCATCAGCACAGTCGAGCCGCTGGTGGTGGTCGAGCCGTCCTCGGTGGCGACGCTGCCGGCGATGAGCGCGAGGCCGCCGCCGCTGGAGCGCAGCTGCGCGCCGGAGCGGACGAGGACCTGTCCTGAGCCCGCGCCGGTGAAGCCGACGCTGGTGTTGGCGGCATCAAGGAAGCCGCCCTGTGTCACCGCTGCCGAGGTCGCCAGCAGGCCGCCGACGTTGACCCGCGCAGTCGGGCCGAAGATCACGCCGCCAGGCGCTGCGAACCAGACGTTCCCGGCGCCGCGCTGGGCCCCCACCAGGGCCTCGACGGTCCCGTCCACCACCGCCTGGCCGGTGATCCGGTTCAGTACGATCCCGCTCGCGTCCTGGAAGCGGTAGATCACCGTCTGGTCGGCGGTAAGGTTGTAGGACGACCAGTTCAGGATCGTGCGCTGGGCGCTCAGCGTCACATCGGTCGTGTGCGCCGTCTGACCGACCGTTGGCGCCGTGCCGCCGACGCTGAACACCGTCGTCGCCGGAACGTAGGCCAGCTGTGCATGCGCCAGCCCGGGCGTCAGCCCTATGCCGGCAAGCGCGCAGCCGGCTACCAACCGCAATCGCAAGTCGCGGTCGCCACGATGGCGGACGCGCGGGGTTATATCATCCCCCCGTCGGTCCACAGGCTGCTCCCCCCGGTGAGATGGCTGATGAAGGACGAGACGTCGGCGTCAAGGAAAGCCGCCGCCGAGGTCGCCGGCGCCGCCACGCTCGCGGCGAACTTGTCGTCGTTGAGGACCAGGCCGTTGACCACCAGGGTATTGAAGCCCTGGCCGCCGCCCAAAGTGACGATGAAGCTCTCGTTGTCCTCGGCGGTGGTGTCGGCGGCGATCAGTACGGTCAGGGTCGCCTGCGTCGCGCCGACAGCGAAATCGACGAACCCGGTCACTGGCGTCTGGATCTCGGCGAAACTGGTCCCGCCGACCGTCGGCAGGCTGATAGTGTAAGGGATCTGCGCCGCGACGGTCAGGTCGCCGACCCGCATGATGTTGAAATTGAAAGCCGTCTGGCCGATGTCGCCCTCGGGCAGCACCGTCGAACTGGGGCTGGAAACCAGCAAGGTCGCGCGCACGTCGTCGTCAAGGATCGTCGCGGTCGTGAACACGTCGAGCACCGTGGTGGCGCCGTTCGAGACCGCTTGGGTCAGTCGGAGCGTGAAGGTCTCGTCGAGCTCCGGCAGGACGTCGCCGTTCACGTTGATGGTGATCAAGCCCTCGGTGGCGCCGGGGGCCAGGGTGAGGGAACCGGTCAGCGCCTGGCCTGGCGAGAGGTCCTGGCTGTTGGCGCTGCCGTTCAGCTCCAGGTTCCAGGTGAGGGTGATCTGCGCGGCGGCGTCGCCGGTGCGCACAACCATGAACTCAAATGGCGATGCGCCGGTCGCGCCCTCGGGACGCATCACCGGGCCGGAGAAGGCCACCGGGGAGTCGTCGTTGCGGATGATCGCCGTGCCGATGAGGCCGGGATCCCAGGTCGTGTCGCCGTGGGTGACCGAGGTCACCAGGAACTGGAACCAGTCGTCGCCCTCGAAAATATGGTCGCCCTGCACGCCGATGTCGACGCTCGCCACCGTCTGGCCGGGCGCGAAGGACACGTCGCCGCTCAGCGGCTGGCCTGCTACGAGATCGGTGAGGTCCTGGGTCTGGATCTCCCAGTGCACCGTCGAACCTGACGACAGGTCGGCGCCGCTGCGGGTGATCAGGGCGACGTAGGGGGTGACGCCCTCATCGCCCTCGCGATGGGGTTCGAGGCCGGCAAGTCCGAAGGTGACCGGATGCACGACGTCGGGAACCTGGCCGCCGCCACCGCCCTGGCCGCCGCCGAACACCTGGCCACCGATGACGTGGAAAATGTAGTAGCCATTCACCCCGGTGTTGCCTGGGATGGTGTCGATGCTCTGCATCTGAGCCGTGCCGGACGTGGCGATTTCAAATCCGCCCGCCTGGCCCTGGCCTGGCGAATAACCGGCCCGGGAAGTGTTTACGTAGTTACGACCGTCGACCTGAACGTTCTCGTAGTTGAAAACGATGTCGAAATCACCCTCGCCCACCTGGATCAATTGGATCTGGAACGCGGCCGGGTGGCCTTGCTGAACGGAGTAGAAGTCGACGTCGTCCCAGGTGGCGGTGAAGGTGTGCGTAATCGGGTCAACGTCATAATAGACGAGATTGGTGCCCGTCGACGTGCCGCCTGGAGAGAGCTGCGCTCCCGGTCCCATTAGGGGCGGCGCGAACCGCGTGTCGATGTCGGTCCAGAGGGCCGCGATGATCGGGAAGCCGAGATTGGCGCCGATCGGCTGTGGCGTGTATTGGTAGGTCGGGTTCCCGAAAGTCAGGTTGCCGTTATTGTTGACAAAGAGGCTCGTGTACTGCGTGCCGAAGAAATTGACCCCGCTGGGACCAAATATCGATCTGATGTCGATTGCGCCAGTCGAGTTGTCGTCGTTCCGGCCAAGGACGCCCTCGCCGAACCCGGCGGGCCCGCCCAGGCCATTCACCAGATTTGGCACAGGAATTTCTCCCCAAAGACCGTGATTAACAACTCCCTAACCTAGACCCTGGCCGCCGGTCCCACAACGCGCAACGCGCCACAGGCGAGTCATCCTCCCGATTCCGAGAGGTTCATTGGAACAATGTTCGCAAATCGCTGCCGTAAAAGTTGCGGAGTGTTTCAGTGCACGCGAACTGGCGCGCCGCCCCGCGCCCGTCGGGGTTGCGCCGGCGCCGAAGGACCGTAAGCTCCAGGGCATAAAGAGGGGGAGATTTTCATGCTGACTCGTCGCGCCTATTTCGCCGCAGCCCTGAGTGCTGTCCTGCTGTCCGCGGCGCCGGGCGCCTTCGCCGCCGACAAGGCCGCGCCCGCTGGAGCACTGGCGCCGGCTGTCAGCCCTGAAGCGGTGGGTTTCGACAGCGCGCGGCTGAAGAAGCTGGACGACGCCATGGCCAAGGTGGTGACCGACGGTCGCGTGCCGGGCATGACCACGCTGCTGGCCCGCCACGGCAAGGTCGTCGCTTTCAGGACCTACGGGAAGGCCAGCCTCGAGACCGGCAAGCCGATGCAGAAGGACGCGCTCTTCCGCATCTATTCGATGTCAAAGCCGATCACCGGCGTGGCGATGATGATCCTGTTCGAGGAAGGCAAGTGGCGACTGGATGATCCGGTCACCCGATACGTGCCGGAATTCAAGAACCTCAAGGTCATGGTCAAGGCCGACAAGGACGGCAAGATCACCGAGGTGGAGGACATGAAGCGTCCGCCCACCATGCGCGAGATCATGAGCCACACCGCCGGCTTCGGGTATGGCCTCGGCGACGATCATCCGGTGGACAAACTCTATCGCGAGAAGAAGGTGTTGGGAGCCACCAGCCTGCACGAGATGATCGACCGCACCGCGACCATTCCGTTGATGTACCAGCCCGGCACGAACTGGTCCTATTCCTCGGTCGTCGATATCCAGGGCTACATCGTCGAGAAGCTGACGGGCCAGAAGTTCGGTGATTTCCTGGCCGAGCGGGTCTTCAAGCCGCTGAAAATGAACGACACCGCCTTCGCCACGGGCGCGGCCAAAGCCGACCGCCTGGCAAGCGTCTATGTCTACGACAAGGAGGCCGGAAAGATCGTCGAGCCGACCGAGCTGTTCGGCGGCCGCATGCCAGACTTCACCAAGCCCCCGGCCATGGAATCCGGCGGCGGCGGTCTAGTTTCCAGCACCATGGACTACGCCCGCTTCAGCCAGATGATCCTGAACAAGGGTGTGCTGGACGGCGTCCGGCTCCTGTCGCCAGCCTCCGTCGAGCTGATGGGGACCAACGTGATCCCGAAGGACGTACTGCTGAACACCAATGGCACCGGCGGCGCGCGCTTCAACGAGGCGGTCGGCTTCGGCCTCGATTTCATGGTGGTGAAGGACGCACGCGCCGCGGGCACCCTGCAGGGCAACGGCACGATGAGCTGGGGCGGGGCGGCCGGGACTTGGTTCTGGGTTGATCCCACCAACGACATCATTTTCGTCGGCATGATCCAGCGCCTGGGCGGCACCGGCGGCGACGACCTGGGAACACAGGCGAGAACGCTGACCTACCAGGCGCTGATCCATCCGGAGAAGTAGGGCGTACAGGGTGGGGCGCGGGTTGACTTTCGGGGGGCGCCATGCGCCCTTCCGCGCCTCGCAAATCACCCGAATTCGCTGACAAAATGCACGCCTACCGCACCCACACCTGCGGCGCGCTCCGCGCCGCCGACACCGGCCAGACGGTTCGCCTGTCTGGCTGGATTCATCGCAAGCGCGACCACGGCGGACTGATGTTCGTGGACCTGCGCGATCACTATGGCCTGACCCAGCTGGGGCTGCACCCGGAGACGCCGGGCTTCAATCTCGTTGAGCGGGTGCGCGCCGAGAGCGTGATCCGCATCGACGGCGAAGTGGTGGCCCGTTCGCCCGAGACGGTGAATCCGGGCCTGCCCACCGGCGAGATCGAGATCCGGGTGACCGACGTTGCGATCCTTTCGGAGGCCTCCGAGCTGCCCCTTCCGGTCTTTGGCGAGCCCGACTATCCGGAAGAAATCCGGCTGAAGAACCGCCACCTCGACCTGCGCCGCGAGACCCTTCACCGCAACATCGTGCTGCGTTCCAAGGTCATCCAGTCGATCCGCAACCGCATGATCGGGCAAGGGTTCCTGGAGTACCAGACGCCGATTCTGACGGCCTCGAGCCCTGAGGGCGCGCGCGATTTCCTGGTGCCCTCGCGCCTGCATCCGTCGAAGTTCTACGCGCTGCCGCAGGCGCCGCAGCAGTTCAAGCAACTGCTGATGGTCTCGGGCTTTGACCGCTATTTCCAGATCGCGCCGTGTTTCCGCGACGAGGACCTGCGCGCCGACCGCAGCCTGGAATTCTACCAGCTCGACGTCGAGATGAGCTTCGTCACCCAAGAAGACGTGTTCGCCGCCATCGAGCCCGTCATGCATGGGGTCTTCGAGGAATTCTCCGACGGCAAGCCGGTGACGCCGTACCCGTTCCCGCGCGTTCCGTACCTCGAATGCATGGCCAAGTACGGCACGGACAAGCCGGACCTGCGCAACCCCATCGTCATGCAGGACGTCTCCGACCCGTTCCGCGGCGGCGGCTTCGGCCTCTTCGCGCGCATCCTGGAAGACAGCAAGCACGCGGTGTGGGGGATCCCCGCGCCGAAGGGCGGCAGCCGCGCCTTCTGTGACCGCATGAACAGCTGGGCGCAGGGCGAGGGCCAGCCGGGCCTCGGCTACATCTTCTGGAGCGAGGACCAGGGCGGCTGGGGCGGCCCGATCGCCAAGAACCTTGGGCCTGAGCAGACCGCCGTGGTCATGGGCCAGTTGGGCCTAGGCGCGGGCGACGCGGCCTTTTTCGTGGCCGGAGATCCCAAGACCTTCGTCAAGTTCGCCGGCGCCGCGCGCACCAAAGTTGGGACCGACCTGAAGCTCGTCGATGAGAACCGCTTCGAGTTTGTCTGGATCGTCGACTTCCCGATGTTCGAGATGAACGAAGAGACCAACCACGTCGACTTCAGCCACAACCCGTTCTCGATGCCGCAGGGCGAACTGGAGGCCTTGAACACCAAGGATCCCCTCGACGTCCTGGCCTACCAGTACGACATCGTCTGCAACGGCTACGAACTGTGCTCCGGCGCGGTTCGAAACCACCTGCCGGAGATCATGCTGCGGGCCTTCGAGATCGCGGGTTACGGACCGAACGTCGTCGAGGAACAGTTCGGCGGCATGCTGAACGCGTTCCGCCACGGCGCGCCGCCGCACGGGGGCCTGGCGCCCGGGATCGACCGTATCGTCATGCTGCTGGCGGGCGAGACGGCGATCCGCGAGGTCATCGCCTTCCCGCTCAACCAGCAGGGTCAGGATCTGATGATGAACGCGCCCTCTGACGTGTCCGAGAAGCAGTTGAAAGAACTGCACATCCGCCTGGCGCCGCCCATAAAAATCTAGGCGCCGACCGCGTCTAGCGGGGCAGGGCGATCAGATATCGCGGCGACGGTGGGGCCGGTGGGGCCGGTGAAGCAGCCGGCGCCGGGAGCGCCTTCCGCCGCATGTGAATCTCGATGCGCGGCGCGCCGGACTGGCGGATCATGCGGATTCCGCAGCCGCGCTGGATAAGGTTGCTCGGCAGCCGCGTCTTGGAGTCGGTGCAGGCGTCGTCGATCTGGTCCTGCTCGAGGCCGCGCGCGCGGACCAGATCGACGCCTGCCAGGATCGCGCCCGACAGGTCCGCGTCCTTGAAGTCCGCGCCGTCGAAGCTTCCGCCGGTCATCACGGCGCGGCTGAGGTCGGCGTTACGGAACGAAGCCTTGTCGAACTGGCCCCCGACCATCACCGCGCCAGTCAGGTCCGCATCGCGGAAGTCCGCGCCGCGCGCCTCTGCCCTGGCAAAGGTCGCGCCCTGAAGCTCCGTCGAGCGGAAGACCGTGCCGACCAGGATGGCTTTGACGAAGATGCCGCCCTGCGCCTCGGAGCCGCCGAAGTCAGCGTTGCTGAGGTTTGCGCCCGTGAACAGCACGCCGCGCGCCTCGGTAGACCGCAGCCGGGCATGGTTGAGATTCGCGCCCGTGAAATCGGCGCCGACGATCTCGGAATCCGACAGGTCCGCGCGGGAAAGGTCGGCGCCTGAAAAGCTTGAGGCCATGAAACGGGCCTCGCGAAGGTCCGAGCCCACCAGGGCGGAGCCTGAGAAATTCGCGCCGATGAAGTGCGCGCCGGCCAGTTTACGACCCGAGAGTTCGCATTTGGTGCAGACGCCGCCGAAGGAATTCATCCGGGGCACTTCCTTGTCGCCGGCGGCGGCGAACACCGCGCTGGGCGCGGCCAGGGCCAGCGCGGTGAGCGCGGCCAGGACGATCAGGGTGCGGTCGAAGGGCGTCGTCACGCGAAACAGGTCCTTGCTACAGCCTCTGATGTGGGCTGCATGCCGGCGCCGCGCCACTTAATTCGCGGTAATTGTTAAGGGCTTATGCAAGGCCGCGCGCCGATTTCAGGCGCCGATGTCCTCGCCAAAGCGCCCTGCGCGCGCGCCACAGGTCTCACAGATCAGCGACGATCCCTTGCGGACCACGGCCACGTCACCGCAGGCCGCGCAGACGTCGGCGGCTTCCAGCGCAGCGGGTCCGGACATCCGGTTGGCGCTGGGCAGGAAGACCAGGTTGTCGGGCGCCGCGCCGCGCGAAAAGCCCCTGGAGATGAAGCGCGAGGCCGGCTGCGGCTCGTCGGCGTCCAGGGCGTCGGCCTTGCCCCGGCCCAGCCCGTCGGCGTTTAGTTCGCCGGGGTCGCCGGTCTCCAGGTCCGTGCGTCCCAGATAGGACACGCCAAGTTCGCGGAAGAGGTAGTCCAGGATCGAAGTCGCCGACTTCACCGTATCGTTGCCGGTCACCGGCCCCGCCGGCTCGAAGCGGGTGAAGACGAAGGCGTCAACGAACTCGTCCAGCGGCACGCCGTATTGCAGGCCGATCGAGATCGCGATCGC
>JBBREC010000147.1:0-8974 GCA_038203295.1 Caulobacterales bacterium | reverse complement strand
CAGCTTCGTCGCAGTGGTCGAGGCGCGGAAGTCGAGGTCGGCCTCGGCGTAGAATTCCACCGGCTGGAGGGCCAGCGAATCGGCATCGGCCTCGCCCTTCAGCCAGGCCTTGGACAGGGGCGGGCGCTGGTACGGCGGGATCGGCTCCTCGCCCACCAGGGTGATCGGTCCCGTATGGCCATACTGGCGCAGCAGCGCGGCCGCAGTGCCCCCCGCGTGGCCGGCGCCGACGATCACCACATGCTGGCCCGCGTCGCTCATACGTCTCCGATGCCCAAAAGTGACGAGGGCGTCAACTTCCCTCTCTCGCTCGAACGGGCCAAACAGGGCTTGCAGAACGGCGTTTGGATAGGCCCCATCCGGGGAACAATAAGGGAGAATGGCCATGGACGACGGATCCGTCGACTTCATGGCGGCGAGCGCCGCCGAGGTTTGGGCGACGCCGATCGAGGCGCTGAACCCGGCGCAGGCCAAGCTGTTCGTGGCCGACGCCATATGGCCGGTGTTCGACCGGCTGCGGAAGGAAGCGCCGATCCACTGGTCGCCGGCCAACGACGTCTATCCCGGCTTCTGGTCGATCAGCCGCTACCAGGACATCATGGCGGTGGACACCAACCACCAGGTCTTCTCCTCCGCCGACGGCATCGTGCTGCAGACGCTGGAGGCCAAGATCGAGGCCGACAAGCGCCCGCGCGGCTCCAGTTTCATCTCCATGGACCCGCCCGGCCACGACGTGCAGCGCAAGGCGGTGAGCCCCGCCGTCGCTCCGCACAACCTGCAGGCCATGGCCCCGCTCATCCGCAGCGAGGCCGGCAAGATCCTGGACAGCCTGCCGATCGGCGAAGAGTTCGACTGGGTCGAGCTGGTCTCCAAGGAACTGACGGCCATGACCCTGGCCACCCTGTTCGACTACCCCCAGGCCAAGCGCCGCGAGCTGACCTTCTGGTCGGACATGTTCACCAACGCCCCGGGCCACGGGCCGGCGAAGAGCTGGGCCCACAAACTGGAGGAGGCCCAGGCCTGCTTCGACCGGTTCACCGGCCTATGGAACGAGCGGGTGAACACCGATCCGACCGGCGACCTGGTGTCCATGCTGGCCCATGGGGCCGAGACCCGCGACATGGAGATGCACGAGTTCCACGGCAACGTGGTGCTGCTGATCATCGGAGGCAACGACACCACGCGGAACACGATCAGCGGCTCGGTCTACGCCCTTAACAAGAACCCGGCGCAGTACCGGATGCTGCGCGACAACCCGGCGCTGATCCCCTCGATGGTCTCGGAGACCATCCGCTGGCAGACCCCGCTTGCCCACATGCGCCGCACCGCGACCCGTGACTTCGAGCTCGGCGGCAAGACCATCAAGGCCGGGCAAAAGGTCGTCATGTGGTACGTCTCGGGAAACCGCGACGACGAGATGATCGAGGACCCGAACAGCTACGTGATCGACCGCGCGCGCCCGCGACAGCACATGTCCTTCGGCTTCGGCATCCATCGCTGCGTCGGCAATCGACTGGCCGAGTTGCAGCTGACGATCATCTGGGAAGAGATCATGAAGCGTTTCCCGATCATCGAACTGGTCGGCGAGCCGCTGCGCACACACTCGATCTTCGTGAAAGGCTACGAGACCCTGCCGGTGGTCATTCCGCACCGGGTGTAATTCGCCGGGCGTTTGCGAAAACGCAAAGTGGCGATGGCGGCAAGCCGTTCGCCACGGCTCCTGACTACGCGATCTGGACCGACTCCGCGAACTCCCTCTCTGGTTGACTTACCGGCGTGCGCGACCAAGAGTTTAGCCCAAGCCCGGGGGGAGCTCGAAGATGACCGGCGATCCCTTATCAATGTCGCAGCTGATATCCGACCTGGGTTCGGGAACCCCGCCCCTTGAGCAGATTCCGACCGGCGAGCCTGCGGCGATCACGACCATCGTCAGGGCCATCGAGGCCCGCGTCCGCGCCTCCGCCGGCCGCGGCCCGGCGCATCGGGACGCGCATCCGAAGGCGCATGGCTGCGCGAAGGCCCATTTGCGCGTCTTCCCCGACCTGCCACCCGCGCTTGCCGTAGGCCTATTCACCCGACCCGCGACCTACGAGGCTTGGGTGCGATTTTCCAATGGCGCCGAGAAACCTCAGGGCGACGCCGTCGGCGATGGCCGCGGCATGGCGATCAAGGTCATGGGCGTGCCCGGCAGCCCCTCAGGCTCGCAGGACTTCGTGATGATCAACGCCCCTGCGTTCTTTGTCCGCAACGCCGCCGACTACGTGGATTTCCAGACCGCCTCCGCCGGCAATCCGCTGAGTTTCTTCTTACCCGGCCTGAATCCCTTCCGGTTCCGCCTGCACGAACTGAAGATGGCGCGCGCGATCACCAGCCAGGTGGTCTCCAACCCCCTGAGCAGCCGCTACTGGAGCATGACGCCGCTTCTGCTGGACGACGTCCCCTGCAAGATCTCGGCAAAACCGGTCGGCCCGGCGTCGGCCTTTCAGGACCGAACGGCCGAGAACTTCCTGCGTGATAACCTGAGCCGCGGGCTGGAGGTCGCCGAAGCAGCGTTCGACCTCTGCGTCCAGGTGCGCACCCAACTTACCGGGATGCCGGTCGAAGATCCCACCGTCGCGTGGTCCGAGACCGACGCGCCCTTTGTCCCCGTCGCCAGACTGACCCTTCCGCGCCAGCGGCTGGACGCGCTGGAGCGGATCGCATTCGGCGAAAATCTTTCCTTCACGCCCTGGCACGGGCTGGCGGCGCATCGTCCGCTCGGCGGGATCAACCGGGTCCGCCGCACGGTCTACGAGACCGTCTCGCGGCTTCGGCACGAGCTGAACCACGCGCCGCGCGTCGAACCCTCAGGCTTTCAGACCACAGACCCGTCCGGGCTCTAGCCCAACGCAAAACGGAGCTCCCATGGGCGACTCACTGTTTGACGAACTCGGCGCGATCGTCGGCGGCGCGATCAACAAGACCGGCTGGGCGGACAGGGCGTTGTCCCGGCTGATCATCAACCAGATCGTGCACAAGACCCGCAACCGGCCCCATCCGTGGAGCACGGCCTCGACATACACCTCCTGGAAGAGTCTGACCGACAGGACCTATCAGGGCCGTCACCTGCCGGCCACGGCCCCAGGCGCCCAGCCGGACCCCGATCAGGTCAAGACGCTGTTCGCCCGGCCCACCGGCAAACAGGTGCTCTCCGAGAAATCCACCTGCCTGTTCCCGGCCTTCGCCCAGTACCTGACCGACGGCTTCATCCGCACCGATCCGCATGAAGGCATGCGCGGCCGCACCTCCTCGAACCACGAAATCGACCTCTGCCCGCTCTACGGCCGTACCGAGGCCCACACGACAATCCTGCGCGAAGGCAGCGAGACGGTGGGTCGGCGCGGTCGGCTGAAGAGCCAGATCATCGACGGAGAGGAGTGGCCGCAGTTCCTCTACCTGCCCGACGGCAGCGCGATGAACCCGACCTTCGCGGGCCTCGACAAGCCGTTGCTGGGACCCCCTGGCGCGCCGGAGCCTTCACCCGAGCACCTGGCCAGCCTGTTCGCCGTGGGCGGCGACCGGGCCAACGCTACGCCGTTCGTATCGATGATGAACGCCCTGTTCCTGCGTGAGCACAACCGGATCGCCGGCGTGCTGGAAACGCAGAACAGCGGCTGGGACGATGAGCGGGTATTCCAGGTCGCCCGCAACATCATGATCCCGATGTTCATCAAGATCGTGGTCGAGCAGTACATCAATCACATCAGTCCGGCGCCGTTCAACCTGCTGGCCGACCCTTCGGTGGCCTGGGACGCGAGCTGGAATCGGCCCAACTGGATCACTGCCGAGTTCAGCCTTGTCTACCGATGGCACTCGCTGATGCCGGACACCATCGACTGGGCCGACGGTCCGATCAGCCTGTGGAAATTCCCGCTGAACAACCTGCCCCTGACCCGGGTCGGCCTGGCCCGTGCGTTCACCGCCGCCGCCGCGCAGCCCGCCGCCGAGCTCGGGGCGCTGAACACCGCCGACGCGCTGATGATCGTCGAGCACCTGGCCGTCATGCAGGCCCGCACAAATCAGCTGGCCAGCTACAACGACTATCGTCACCAGTTCGGTATGGATCGGGTCAAGAGCTTCACGGAAATCTCCAGCGACCCGCAGATCGTGAAGATTCTCTCCGGCCTCTATCCGACGGTCGACGACGTGGAGTTCTACCCCGGCCTTTTCTCCGAGGACCGGGTCAAGAAATCGCCGCTGCCGGGGTTGCTGCTGACCATGGTCGCGGTGGACGCCTTTTCTCAGGCGCTGACCAATCCGCTGCTGTCCGAGCACGTCTTCAACGACCAGACCTTCACGCCGTGGGGCCTGAAACTCATCGAGGAGACCAACAGCCTGGCCGACATCCTGGAGCGGCAGGGCGCGGCGGTCGATCCCAAGGCGATCACCATGACCCAGCGCTCCTGGAGCTACGGCTGGCACGTCCCCTGAGCCGGGGCGCGCCGCCGTCGGTCCCAATTTCGGCAAGGTCTTGCGAGACTGTCGGCCCATTCGCAGCTATTGCCTGCGCGGCTGGACCCTGAGCGGCCGACGGAAGACCTGCCTTGACCACCCACATCTCCCGCACGATGACCCCGCAACACCGCGCGCGTCGGCTCGTGTGGGTGAAATTCCTGCGCCGCACCCTGCCGTTCGCGGCTGCCATAGCGCTGGTGGCGGTCGTGGGCCAGGCCGGGTGGCGCAGCCTGCAGTCGGCGGAGGCCTCCGCGCCGGCAACCTCGGAAGGCGCCGTCCGGATGGTCAATCCACAGTTCAGCGGCGAGGGCCGCGACGGCAGCCACTACCTGTTGACCGCACAGTCCGGCGTACGCGACCCCAGTGACGACGCGCGGATTCTCCTGGAGAGGCCCGTGGTGACGGTGACCCGCCAGGGCGAGGCGGGCGCCCACACCATTTCCCGGCGCGGCGTGTTCCGTGAGGACACCCAGGCCCTGACGCTGGAGGGCGACGTGCAGGTCGAGGAAGCCGGCGGCTTCCATTTCGTGGCGAACACCGCGGTGATCGATACCTCCACCGGCAAGGTGGTGGGGGGGGGAATCCAGGGCCAGGGCCCGACCGGCGCCGTGAAGTCCGACAGCTACAGCGTCACCGACAAGGGCGACCGGCTGGTGTTCAAAGGCGGCGTCCGCACCCAACTCAAGAGCCACTAGTGTCGTGGACCGCGCAGTCGACAACCGGGAGGTGGCGGTGGCGGCCCTGCTGGCAGCCTTGCCTTCTATGATCGAGATGTTCGGAAACATCGGCGCCGCAACCGCCCTGGCGGCGGCCATGGCGGCGCTCGCGGTGGGGATGCTGTTCATGCTGGGCCGCCGCTCGCGGCGCACGGCGCTGGTTACGCCGCAGGAAATGGCTTGCGTAAATACCCCCCTTCGGGCGAAGGGCGGCGCGTGATGATCCTTCCGACCGCAGCCGACCGCGCCATCCGGCTCGCCGACTTCGCCACCCTGACCGAAGCCCTGGATTTCGCCGCTGGCGGCGAGACCGGCGTGACCCTGCTTTCGCTTCGCGGCGAGGTGGTGGAGGCGCTTTCGTACAGGCGACTGCGCGAGGAGGCCCTGGTGATCGCCGAGCGGCTGCTTGCGGCCGGACTCGCACCCGGTGAGCGAATCGGCCTGATCGCCGAGACCGACGGCGCCTTCATCCGGGCTTTCTTCGCCTGCCAGTACGCTGGCCTGACACCCGCCACCTTGCCCCTGCCCGCCCCGCTGGGCGGCCGTGAAGCCTATGTGGCCCAGGTCGGGCGCATGCTGCAGGCCGCCGACGCCTGCGCGCTGCTGGGCCCGGCCACCATCGTCGCCTGGATGGCCGAGATCCCGCCCCAGGGCATGCGGTTCGTAGGGTCGCTGGATGACCTGCCGGAACCGGCCGGCGCCGCGCTGCCAGCGATCGGCGAGGACGACCCATGCTACCTGCAGTTTTCCTCAGGCAGCACCCGCTTCCCGACCGGAGTCTTGGTGACGCACCGCGCCCTGATGGCCAACGCCCAGGCGATCACCCGCCACGGCCTGCAGGTGAAGGCAGCCGATCGGGCGATCTCGTGGCTGCCTTTGTTCCACGACATGGGGCTGGTTGGCTTCCTGCTGAGCCCGCTCACTTGCCAGATGTCGGTGGACCTCCTGCCCACGGGGGCCTTCGTGCGCCGCCCGCTTCTCTGGCTCGACCTGATCGGGCGCAATGGCGCGACCATTTCCTACAGCCCGACCTTCGGCTTCGAGCTTTGCGCGCGGCGCGCCGAAGCGGCGGGGATCGAGGGCCTGAACCTCTCCGGCTGGCGCATCGCCGGCCTGGGCGGCGACATGATCCGCACGGGTCCGCTGAAGGATTTCGCGGCGCGGTTCGCCTCGGCCGGCTTCTCGGACAAGGCCTATGTCGCCAGCTACGGCATGGCCGAGGCGACACTGGCGCTGACCATGGCCCCGCTAGGCCAGGGCCTTGGCGTCGAGACGCTCGATATCACCCGGCTTGAACGCGAGAACCTGGCCGTGACGGCGACCGGTTCGAGCCGCGCACGCGACTTCGCGCGCTGCGGCCCGGCGCTGCCGGGCCACAGGCTGGAAGTGCGAGGCGAGGACGGCGCCGTACTGCCCGAACGCAGCGCCGGCCGCGTGTTCGCCAGCGGCCCCAGCCTGATGAAAGGCTATTTCTGCCAGCCGGAAGAGACCGCACGCGTGCTGTCCGCCGATGGCTGGCTCGACACCGGCGACATTGGCTTCCTGGATGGCGGCGAGATCGTGCTGACCGGGCGCAGCAAGGACCTGATTATCCAGAACGGCCGCAACATCTGGCCGCAGGACCTGGAATGGACCTGCGAGGCCGAGCTGGCGGCGGTGCGCAGCGGCGATGTGGCCGCCTTTTCGGTTCCCGGAATCGAGGACGAACAGATCGTGGTGCTGGTCCAGGCCCGGTCCGGCGACCCCGCTGTTCGCGAAGCCCTGAAGACGGAAGTCGAGGCGATCCTGCGCCAGCGGCACAGCGTCGAGGCGCTGGTGCGGCTGGTCGGCGCCCATGCCCTGCCGCAGACCTCATCCGGCAAGCTCAGCCGGTCCAAGGCGCGAGCGGCCTATTTGGCCGGCGGCTACGAGCTGGAGCGCGCCGGGGCGTGAACCCCGCCCGGGGCCTGGCCGCGGTAACCGGCGCCACCGGATTCCTGGGCCAGCACGTGGTCCGCGCACTGGCCGACGCCGGTTGGCGTGTGCGTATCCTGGCGCGCCGCGATCCGGTCAGCGTCTTCTGGAGCGGCCTTGCGCCGGAGGTGGTGCGTGGCGACCTGTTCGATCACGCCGCGCTCGGACGGCTGTGCGAGGGCGTGGACCTCGTGATCAATGTCGCCGGACAGATCGGCGGTGGCCGGGCGGACCTTGACCGGGTGAATGTCGAGGGCGGGCGCAACGTCGCCCAGGCCGTTCTGGCGACCTCAGCGCATATGATCCAGATTTCCAGCCTCGCGGCCCGCGAGCCGCAGCTTTCTCCGTACGGGGCCAGCAAGCGGGCCGGGGAAGAGGCGGCGCGGGTGGTGCTGGGGCCGCGCCTGGGGGTAGTCCGCCCACCGGCGATCTATGGCCCCGGCGATCGCGAGACCCTGCGGCTCTTCCAACTGGCGAAGTCGGGCCCGTTCCTGCCCGTTCTCGCGCCCGAAGCCCGGACCGCGCTGATCCATGTTGAGGATGCAGCCCGCCAAATCGCGGCGCTGCTTGAGTCGCCGACTTCAAATATAATTACGCTCTGTGACGGTCGTCCGGAGGGCTACCGCTGGCGCGAGATCATGCAGACCGCTGCAGATGCCCTTGGACGACGCCCACGGCTTGTGCGCATCCCCCCTGCGGCTCTTTATGCCATGGCGTTGATTGACGAATTCGCGAATAACTGGCGTCCAAGGGCCTCCGTGCTTACATTCGGTAAGGTCAATGAACTGACACATTTGGATTGGGGGGTCCGACCGAATGAGCGCGCCGAAAGCGCGCCGGCGCCTGAGTACGACCTTCTGTCGGGATTTCGGCAGACGATCGATTGGTATCGATCACGGGGCTGGCTCTAGGGCGAACATATGGTCGAACCACTTCACAATAGGGGTCCCGAGCATCGGAAGCGTTCCGGATCGAGAAAGAGTCGAGGTTATCTTGGGGGTAGTACAGATGGAGTCCGTGACCGATCTGACGGTCCGCCAGATCGGGCGAACGGCGGGCATTGTCATGCAGCGCCCCCTTGAGGTGACGGCTGATTCGGATATCGGCCGCGACCTGGGCGTGGATTCACTGACCTTGATGAATATCGTGATGGAGCTCGAGGATGTATTCGAGCTCTCCATCCCGCTCGACCGCCTCGCGGACGTAGAGACCGTTGGCGATCTGGCGGCTTTGATCAACGAAATACGGGCGAGGGCGTAGGCATGGGGCTTCTCGACAAGTACCAGGACTACAGCCAGCGCTACCAGGCGATCCGGGACGCTGGCGCCGACCCGTTCAATGTCCGGTTCGAGGCGGTGATCTCGCCCACGGAAGGCGTGGTCAACGGCCGCCCGACCGTGCTGCTCGGCACCAACAACTACCTGGGCCTGACCTTCGACGAGTCCTGCATCGAGGCCTCCAGCGCCGCAGTGCATGCTCATGGCACCGGCACCACGGGGTCGCGCATCGCCAATGGCAGCTTCGGGGGGCACCTGGAGCTCGAGAGCGCCATCGCGAAGTTCTATGGCCGCAAGCACGCCATGACCTTCACCACCGGCTATCAGGCTAATCTGGGCCTGCTGTCGACCCTGGTGGGTCGGGGCGACCACCTGCTGCTGGACGCCGACAGCCACGCCAGCCTCTATGATGGGGCCCGTCTGGGCCACGCCGAAGTCATCCGCTTCCGGCACAACGATCCCGACGACCTTCGGAAGCGCCTGGCCCGCCTGAAGGGCTCGGCGGGCAAGCAGCTGATCGTTGCCGAGGGCATC
>JBBREC010000146.1:0-9040 GCA_038203295.1 Caulobacterales bacterium | reverse complement strand
GGATCGAGGCTGAGCGGTTGCGGGCCGAGTAGGCCAGCTTCACCGGGGCTTCGTAGCCGGGCACCAGGCGCTTGTAGCTGTTAGTCTTGGATTTCGAGAAGGCGTTGATGGCCTTGGCGTGCTTGATGATGCCGCCGATGTACCAGAGGCACATCTGCGACAGGCCGGCGTACTTATCGCCGGCGAACAGCGGCTTGCCGTCGCCCCAGATCGACTGGTGGACGTGCATGCCCGACCCGTTGTCGCCGAACATCGGCTTGGCCATGAAGGTCGCCGTCTTGCCGTAGGCGTGGGCGACGTTCTGAATGACGTACTTATAGAGCTGCAGGCGGTCGGCCATGATGATCATGGTGTCGAACTTCAGGCCGAGCTCGTGCTGGGCGGGCGCCACTTCGTGGTGGTGCTTTTCAGGTTTCATGCCGAGCTCGCCCATGACCGCCAGCATTTCACCGCGCAGGTCCTGGGCGCTGTCGACCGGGTTCACCGGGAAATAGCCGCCCTTGGGGCCCGGCCTATGCCCCATGTTGCCCTCTTCGTAGGCCTTGTCCGAGTTGATCGGCAGCTCGGAGGCGTCATACGAATAGCCGGTGTTGTGCGGCTGGGTGGACCACTTCACGTCGTCGAAGATGAAGAACTCGGCTTCCGGGCCGAAGTACACCGTGTCGCCGATGCCCGAGGCCTTCACGAAATTGAGCGCCGCCTTAGCGATCGAGCGCGGGTCGCGGTCGTAGGGGGTGCCGGTGTCCGGGTTCACCACGTCGCAGAACAGCGCCATCGTGGTCTGCTGGTAGAAGGGGTCGATGATCGCGGAGTCCAGGTCCGGACGCAGCTTCATGTCGCTTTCGTTGATGGCCTTCCAGCCGGCGATCGATGAACCGTCGAACATGGTGCCGTCGGTGAGGAAGTCGTCATCGACCAGGTCGATGTCGAAGGTCACGTGCTGCATCTTCCCGCGGATGTCGGTGAAGCGCACGTCGACGTACTTGACGTCCTTTTCCTTGATCTGGGCCAGGATGTCTTTGGCGGTCGTAGCCATTTGGAAAGTCCCCTTTTAGCGGTCTCGATGGTGATGGATGTTAGACGGCGTCAGGCCCGGTTTCTCCCGTCCGGATGCGCATGACGTCGATGATCTCTGAAACGAAAATCTTGCCGTCGCCGATGCGCCCAGTGCGGGCGGACGCAGCGATGGCTTCGAGGGCGGCGGCGAGCTGATCGTCGGCGATGACCACCTCGATCTTGATCTTGGGCAGGAAGTCCACGACGTACTCCGCGCCGCGGTAAAGCTCCGTCTGGCCCTTCTGGCGGCCGTAGCCCTTGGCCTCGATGACCGTCATCCCCTGGACGCCGAGCTCCTGCAGGGCTTCCTTCACCTCGTCCAGCTTGAACGGCTTGATGATGGCTTCGATCTTCTTCATGGCGGACTTGGCACTCTGAAAGGTCGCCCGCCCCCGGGCCGTGGTCTGGGACCGAGCACAATCGGCCCGGCGGGGACAAGCCGGGCTCCGGCTCCCGGCGGGTTGGCCGGGCGCCAAAGAGGCGGTTGCTCAGGAATTGGGCGCCTGGAGATCAAAAACAAGTCATGACGGGAATCGCCTTGTGACCCTCGTTTTGGCCCCTAGGATCGCGACGAAGCAAGGTCGGGATTGAGCAGAAGCATGGGCAGCGCGATACCAGTTCTCATCGGAGTGGGCCAATTCACCTATCGGGGCGATCCCGGCAGCTCGCCATCGCCCGGCGCCCTGCTGAAGATTGCGGCGGAACGCGCAGCGGCCGACGCCGGCATCGGCGCAGGGGGGCTGGCGGCCATCGATGCCCTGGCTGTGGCGGGGTACACGATCGACGCTCCAGGTTCCAATCGCGGAACGATCCCCCATTCCAGCAATCCGCCGGCGAGCCTCGCCAGGGTTCTCGGGGCGAATCCCGCCTGGTCGGTCTATTCGCACATGGGCGGTAACACCCCCCAGCAACTGGTCAATATCCTGGCCGAGCGGATCGCCCGCGGAGAGACCGAGCTTGGGCTGGCGGTGGGCGCGGAATTCCTGGGCTCGGCGATGAAGCGGCTCACCAAGGGGCTAGGCTTCGACGACTGGCATGAGGACCAGGACCTGCCGGAGCCTGAGCGCATCGGCGATCCCAGACCCGGCGTCACCCCCTACGAGGCGCGCCACGCCCTGAACCGTCCGATCAACATCTATCCGCTGTTCGAGAACGCGCTGCGGGCCCGCGACGGGCGCTCGCTCCCCGACCACCAGGCGCGGCTCGGCAAGCTGTTCGCGCCGTTCACCCGCGTCGCCGCCCGCAACCCCGAGGCCTGGTTCCCGGTGGAGCGATCGGCGGAGGATCTGGTGACGGTCTCCGAAAAGAACCGGATGATCGGCTATCCCTATCCGAAGCTGCTCAACGCCATCATGGAGGTCGACCAGTCGGCCGGCGTGATCGTGGCCAGCGAGGCCAAGGCCCGGGAACTGGGCGTGCCGGAGGAACAGTGGGTCTACCTTCACGGCTGCGCCGACGCCGCGGACCTCTGGCATCCGATCGACCGGCAGAATTTTCACTCAAGCCCGGCCATGCGCATGACCGGAAAGCGGGCGCTGGAGATGGCCGGGATCGGCCTCGACCAGATCGACCTCATTGATCTGTATTCCTGCTTCCCGGTGGCGGTAGAAATCGGCGCCGAGGAGATGGGCCTGGCGCTGGATGACCCGCGCGGGCTGACCGTAACCGGCGGGCTGCCCTATGCCGGCGGGCCAGGGAACAACTACGTCATGCATTCCATCGCGGTGATGGCCCAGAAGCTCCGGGCGAAGCCAGGCGCCTATGGCCTGGTGACAGCTAACGGCTGGTACCTCACCAAGCAGTCGACGGGGATCTACTCGACCCGGCGGCCCGCTGGGCCGTTCGAACGAGAAGACCCCAAGGTCATCCAGCGCCAGATCGACGCCCTGCCGCATCCCGATGTCATCGAACAGCCGCAAGGCGCGGGCAGGATAGAGACCTACACCGTCGTCCACCGCCGTGAGGGGCCGTACATGGGGATCGTCGTGGGGCGCGATGCCAACGATCGCCGTTTCGTGGCCGTGACGCCAAGCGACCCTGCGACCCTGGCCGGGCTTGAAGCGACCGAACAGGTCGGACGGCCGGGCGTCGTCTCGACCTCGGCGGACGGCCAGATCAACACCTTTGTTCCGGATTGACCCCATGCCGCGCCTCTATCTGATCCGCCACGGCAAGCCCGCCTCTACCTGGGGCGACGCCGACGACGACCCGGGTCTCGACGAGACCGGCCGGGCGCAGGCCGAGGCCGCCCGCGACTGGCTGTTGGGCCGCCCGGCTGGAGAGCGGCCGGTGCGGGTGGTCAGTTCGCCGCTGAGGCGATGCCACGAGACAGCACAACCGACGGCGACCGCGCTGGGCGTCGAGGTGGAGATCGATCCGCTGGTCGGCGAGATCCCGACCCCGGCGGCGCTGCACCCCACCGAACGCCCGAGCTGGCTGCGCAAGGTGTTCGAGGGCACCTGGGGCGACATCGAGGGCGACCTCGACTATGACGCCTGGCGCCGCGAGATGGTGGCGTCGCTGCGGTCGCGGGGCGATACAGCGGTGTTCTCGCACTATGTGGCGATCAACGCGGTGGTGTCGCACCTGCTGGGCGATGACCGGGTGATGCATTTCCGGCCCGACCACACCTCGATCACCGTTCTGGAGACCGACGGGTCGAACCTGATCCTGGTGCAAAAAGGCCGCGAAGCGACCACAGGCGTTCTTTAGCATGGGACTCTGAAGGTTTGACTCCGCGCCCGATATTGACCGTCGCCGAAATGGGCCGGGCGGACGCCGCGGCGATCGCGGCCGGCACGCCTGCCACTGTGCTGATGGAGCGCGCCGGATCCGCGGTCGCAGACGCCGTGTGCGCCCGTTTCGAGCCGCAGGTCACCCTGGTGCTCTGCGGTCCTGGCAACAATGGCGGCGACGGCTATGTGGCCGCCCGGGTGCTGGCCGAGCGGGGCTGGCCAGTGGAGGTGCGCAACCTTGGCGAACCCGCCACCCAGGACGCCCAGGCCGCGGCCTCGCGCTGGACCGGACCGACGAAGCCGCTCGATGGCGCGCTGGAGTCCGGCCTGTGGATCGACGCCCTGTTCGGCGCGGGCCTTGCCAGACCTCTGAGCGGCCCCGCGGCGCAGGCCGCGTTGCGGATGGCCGAAGCCTCCGACCGTGTCGTCGCCGTGGACATCCCCAGTGGCGTACCGGGCGACACGGGCCAGCCGGCCGGACCGGCGGCCCGTGCGTCGCTGACCGTCACCTTCCACGCCAGGAAGCCGGGGCACCTGCTGGAGCCTGGCCGTGAGCGGTGCGGTGAAGTGGTGGTCGCGGACATCGGGCTTGGCGATACGCCCAGTGAGACGGTGGAGAACGGACCTGAACTGTGGCTGCCGCGGTTCCCCTGGCCGGGCGCGGCTTCCCACAAGCATGCCCGCGGACGCCTGATCGTTGTCAGCGGCGAGGCCTGGAGCACCGGCGCGGCCCGCCTGTCAGCGCGGGGCGGCCTGCGGATCGGCGCGGGGCTGGTGACCATCCTGTCGCCGCCGGACGCGCTGGCGTCGAACGCGGCCCATCTCGAGGCGGTGATGCTGCGGCCCTTCGAGACCGATCTGGAACTCGAGATCGCGGCCCGCGATGTCGACGCCGCGGTGATCGGTCCGGCGGCGGGGGTCACCGACACCACCCTGCTGAACGTGCTGGCGCTGGCCCGCACCGGCGCCGCCCTGGTGCTGGACGCGGACGCCATCACCATCTTCCGGGATGACCCTGAAGAGCTGTTCTCGGTGCTCGACAGGGATGATGTGCTGACGCCCCATCCGGGTGAATTCGAGCGGCTGTTCCCCGGACTTCTGGCGGCCTCGCCCGAGCGGATCACAGCCGCGCGGCGGGCTGCGGAGCGGGCGGGGGCGGTCGTGGTGCTGAAGGGCTCCGACACCGTGATCGCCGCGCCGGACGGCCGCTGCGCGGTGAACGGCAACGGGTCGCACTGGCTGGCCACCGCCGGTTCGGGCGACGTGCTCGCGGGCTTCATCGGCGGGCTGGTGGCGCAGGGCATGGAGAGCTTCGAGGCGGCCTGCGCGGCGGCCTGGATTCACGCCGAGGCGGCCGAACTGCACGGCCCCGGCCTGATCTCCGAGGACCTGCCGGGCCTGGCGCCGAGCGTGCTTCGGCGGCTTCACGACGAGCGATAGAAAAAGGGCGGCGGATCGCTCCGCCGCCCGGGCTCTTCTTCTGGCCCTGCGCGCCTAGAAGTCGGCGCTTACACCCACGAACAGGTAGCGCCCAAGAGCGTCGTAGACCTGCGGGAAGGTGTTGCCGTTGCAGTATGTGGCGACACAGTTGCCCTGGCCGACCAGCGGCGGGTCCCTGTCGAACACGTTGTTCACGCCGGCGCGGAAATTGTAGTTGTCCTTGATCTTGAAGGTCGCCAGCAGGTCGAAATAGTCCATCGACTTGAAGCGAATATCGGAGGGTTGCTGCGCCGCCGGATTGTTCAGCGCGGGATCCTTCGATGTCGTGTCGAGGTCCACCTTCGAGAAGTGGCGCCATTGGGCCGACAGCCCCAGGCCCCCGAACCAGCCGTAGGAGTACGGCGTGTTCCACGTCAGGCGGCCTTTCGAGCGCCACTTCGGATTCGGAACGGCCGAACCCGGCCGGCCCGCGCACTGTGGTCCGTAGAGACCCGAGCAGTCGACGAAGGGGTCGCCCTTCAGGACCGCGCTTTCCAGTTTGTCGAGGTAGGTCCCGACGAAGCTCACGGAAATTCCGCCCATCTCAGGCAGCCCGAAGTTCGACAGGTCGGTGCGGTAGCCGGCGTTGATGTCGATGCCGGCGGTCCGCAGCGAACCGGTGTTCTGCGTCAAGTTGACGGTGTGGCCGGTCGGGCCTGAGGAGTTCAGGAATAGCGTCCGGGTGGTCGTGTCCCGGACGATCAAGCCGCAGTACGAGTTGTCGTTCTGGATGTAGCACTTGTTGAGGATCGTATCGGCGCCGATCCCCGAGATGTAGTCGTCCACCTTGATGTTGAAGTAGTCGATGGAGAAGTTGGCGCCCGGCAGGAAGGTCGGGGTCAGGACGGCCCCGACCGAGAAGGTGTCGGATTGTTCTGGTTTCAGGTTCGGGTTACCGCCGACCAGGCCATAGTACTGGGTGGCCGGGTTGGCCTCGATGGAAAGCACCTGTGCGGTGGTGTAGCCGTGCACGGTGGCGCAGCGGGCGATGATCGCCGCATTCGTCGGGGTGTTTGCGAGGCCGGCGCAGGGGTCGGTGTTGCCGTTGAGGGCGTGGATCTGCGGTCCGAACAGTTCAACAAGGTTCGGGGCGCGTACGGCGCGCTGATAGCTGGCGCGTAACCGGACATCGTCGGTTGGCGCCCAATCGCCGGCCAGTTTGTAGGTGTTGGTGTTCACGCCATACGAATAGTCCGAGTAGCGGTAGCCCAACTCGACCTGCAGCGACTTGATGAAGGGCTGGTCGGCCGCGATGGGGATGCGGGTCTCGCCATAGATCTCGTAGACGTCGAAGCTGGCGCTGACCGGCGTCGAAGCCGCGCCGCCACCGTTGAGCGCCCCCGGTGTCACCGAGACGAAATCACCGTTGAAGTCGATGTGCTCGCGCCGGTATTCTGCGCCGAAGGCGACGCCCACGCCGTTCGCGGCCCAGGGCGACTTGATTCCATAGGGGGTCAGGTCGCCGCCCACCGAGATATTGGCCACCCGCTCGGAACTGTTGCCGAAGGTCGAGGCCGGCACCTGCAGGTAGTTCAGGGCCGCCTGGGTGACCTGGCCTTCCTGGAAGATGTTGTAGGGCACGCAGGCGGCGTCGGTCACCGTGACGGCGTTGATTCCGCAGACGATCTGGCCCGCCGCGTTGCGGCGCGCGACCAGGGCGTTGTCGATCCGTGACTTCAGAAAATAGGCTGTCTGGCGCGCGTTGAACTGGGTTGCGCTGTAAGCCATGTAACTGTCGTAGTTCCAGTTCTCCCCCAGGTCGCCCTTCAGGCCGACCACATAGCGGTAGGACGAATGGCGGAAGTCCGACTGGCGGCCGCCGCCTTCGACGTTCCGCTTGGCGACCGTGCCGGTGAAGTTGTTGGTCGCCGATCCCGGCGTCGCGGGGCAGATCTGGGCCTGCTGGGTCGCGGTCATGAAGGCGTTGTCGCAGTTGATCGAGAAGGTGCCGGCGAAGACGCCGCCGGGCGCGATCTGGGCGACCGAGCGGTCGTCCATGAACATGATCTGGCTGTAGACCTGGGCCCACTCGGCAATCTTGTAGTGGCCGAAGGCGCCCAGGCGGTACCGCTCGTCGGGACGGACGTAGTAACTCGGAGGCCCGAAGTTGTAGACGTCCGTGGCGGCGTTGCGGGTCCGGAAGGTATTGCCCTGGACAGTGAAGCCGCCGACCCGCGCCGGGGTTGAGGTGCCGGAACCGCCACAGGCCGCCGCGGTGAGGAAGTCAGCGCCCGAGTTCAGCGTGCAGGTCGAATAGTCGCGATTGCCCTGCAGGATCGGGTTGTTCTGGATGTAGCTGGCATAGGCGGTGATGTTGCCCTGGCCGTCGGCGCTGTTGACGCCCATGGTCAGGGTGATTTCCGAGGCCTCTCCGTCGCGGACGTTCTTATTGGGCAGGGCGAACTGGCCGGCGTTGGCGCCGGCGGTCGCGGCCTTTGCCCGGATCGCCTGCTGCACGTTGCTGCCGTTTTCATGCTGGTAGATCGAGTACTGCGCGTCGATCCGCACGCCCTCGTAGTTCTGGTTCATGATGAAGTTGACGACGCCCGCCACGGCGTCGGCGCCATAGACCGCCGACGCTCCGCCGGTCAGCACGTCGACCCGCTCCACCAGCGCGGCCGGGATGAAGTTCAGGTCAGCGACCGGATTGGTCGTCGAGGAAGGGTTTCCGACGCCCATACGCCGGCCGTCGATCAATACGAGCGTGCGCGAGGGGCCAAGGCCGCGCAGGTCGACAGAGGCGGTCCCGTTTGAGCCATTGGAGATGCTCGAGCCCTGGGCGGCGAAGGCCTGCGGCAGCGAGTTGATGATGTCCTCTACCCGGGTGATGCCCTGGGCCTTGATATCAGCGGCGCCGATGGCGACGACCGGGCTGACGCTTGTCAGGTTCGGCGTCGGGATCCGGGTGCCGGTGACGACAATCTCGGAGACTTCGCTGCCGGCCGCTTCGGCCGCCCCGGCCTGTGTTGCGCCGAGCCCCAGCAGGGCGGCGCCGCAGATCATCGAGGAGGCCATCAGGCGCTCCCGCATGGTTTGGATTTTCAAGGTCAACTCCTCCAGCGGCCGCGTCCGCTCCGGACCGGCCTGCTCCCCACAAAAGATCAGGTCCCGGGACTCCAACTGGAGAGCCCGGTTACGTGGAGTTACTGAGGTGTGTAGGAAATGGTCAACGCGGATAACAGGAACTCGAGGGTTATGGCGCGCACATGTCTCGAATTGGACACAAATAGCGAAGTAATCACGTTAGACTAATCTGTAGTCAAAGGTGATTGGGTGGTGTGATTTTTCAGAGCGGAATGGCCGTGGTGAACTTGACCCGTTTCTTCACGAAGCTGGCCTCATAGCGTCTCACGGCGGCGTGACTGGCGATGTTGAGGTCGGTGAAGCCGTTGAACTCGTCCATCCCGCGAAAGATGGCGATGCAGGCGATGTCATAGGCGCCGGAGATTTCCATGCAGATCTGCACCTGCGGCGCGCGGCAGAGGTGGGCGCGGAATTCGGCGACCGCGGCGGGCGAATGGCGCTCAAGCTGAACCATCAGGATCACTGAAATCCGCTCGTTGATCCGGGCCGGTTCGATAATGGAGACATCGGCGGTGATCACGCCATCCTCGCGGTAACTGCGGATGCGGCGCAGGATGGCCGACGGCGACAGCGGCACGCGCTCGGCCAGGACCTGGGCCGTCGCCTGATTGTTCTCCTGCAGGGCGCCAAGGATCTGGACGTCGAGACGGTCTAGTGGATTGATCGGGACATAAGAGTCCGAGTTT
>JBBREC010000145.1:0-9053 GCA_038203295.1 Caulobacterales bacterium | reverse complement strand
TCGTCCGCCCCGCACTCCGCCAGGATCTCGTCCGTGTGCTGGCCGAGCCTTGGCGGATGGCGGCGGATATTGGAGGGCGTGGCGGAGAATTTTACCGGCGGCCGCAGTTGCAGGTAACCGCCCAGGTCCGGGTGTTCGTAGCGCTCGAACAGGCCGACCGCCTCCAGATGCGGATCGGTCTGCAGGTCGTCCAGCCGGTTGGTGCGGACCACCGGGATCGACAGCGGCTTCAGCAGGGCCAACCACTCGTCGGTAGTCTTCGAGCCCGTCACCGTCTCCACCAGGCCGTAGAGCTCATGGGTGTGCTTCGCGCGCGCCGCGTAGTCGGCGAAGCGCGGATCGTTGGCGATGGTCTCGCCCCAGCCGGCCACCTGAAAGAACTGGTCCCACTGTTTATCCGTATACGGCAGGAGTCCGATATAGCCGTCGGCGGTCCTAAACGGCTTGCGGTGCGGATTGACCACCCGTGGATAGCCGTACTGGCCCTGCGGCGGATCGAAGGTGTGGTCGTAGAGATGCTCGACCATCAGGAAGCTGGTGACGCATTCCAGCATCGGCACTTCGACGAACTGGCCCTCTCCCGTGCGGGCGCGGTGCAGCAGCGCCGCCGTGATGGCTTGGGACATGAAGAGGCCAGAGACCTTGTCGGCGACCAGGGTCGGCAGGATTCTTGGCGTGTCGTTACCGTCCGTACGCGGCAGAACGTCGGCGAGGCCCGAGGCCGACTGGATCAGGTCGTCGTACGCGGGCTCTCCGGCGTAGGGCCCTTCAGAGCCATAGCCGGCGGCGTGGACATAGACGATGTCCGGCCGGATCGCCTTGACGTCCTCATAGCCCAGACCCAGGCGCTTCAGCCCCTCGTAGCGGACGGAGGCTGCGAAGACGTCGCAGCTTTTGATCAGCCGCTTGATCGCCCGCTGGGCTTTGGGGTCTTTCAGGTCCAGCACCACCGAGCGCTTGTTGCGGTTGATGGTCAGGAAGATCGGTCCCATGTCGCGCGGGGCGCCGTCGGGCACGTGGCCAGCCCAGCGCATGATGTCGCCGCCAGCGCCGCGCCCTGAGCCGGGGTCCTCCAGCTTGATCACGTCGGCGCCCTGGTCGGCCAGGATCTGGGTCGCGTAGGCCCCGTTGACCACGCTGGTCAGGTCCAGAATGCGGATGCCGGCCAGCGGCCCCGTCGCTTTCGTCCCCAGCGTCTTCGTTTTCGCCACCTTCGCACTCCCCTCGCCGCTTCCGGTCGTTATGATCACCCTACAAAGATCGCGCACGCGGCACGAGGGGAACGCCCATGGATTTCGAGATCGCCGAAGAGCACCGGATGCTCAAGGACTTGGTGGCGAACTTCGTCCGCGACGAACTGCTGCCGTTGGAGCAGGGCGTCCTGGCCCGCGAGGCCGAGGGCGGCGCGCTGGGCGTCGGCCCGAAGGAGCACGCCCGGCTCGACGAGGTTTCCCGCGCGCTCGGCCTCTGGGGCCTGGATGCGCCGGAGGACATCGGCGGCTCGGACCTGCCGGCCGTGGCCATGGTCGGCGTCAACGAGGAGCTGGGCAAGACCATCACCCCCTATACCCTGCCGCCGGACAGCCCGAACCTGCGGATGCTGATGGCGACGGTGAACGAGCCGCAGCGCAAGGCCTACCTTGAGCCCTACGTGCGCGGCGAGACGATCTCGGCCATCGGGATCTCCGAGCCCGGCGCCGGCGCCGATCCGGCGGGGATGACCACGCGGGCAGTGCGCGACGGCGACGACTGGGTGCTGGACGGCCGGAAGATCTGGATCAGCCGCGCCGCCGAAGCCGACTTCACCATCGTCATGGCGGTGACCAACAAGGAGAAGGGCGCGCGCGGCGGCATGTCGGCCTTCCTGGTCGACAAGGGGACGCCCGGCTTCAACGTGCTGCGGCGCATCCCGATGATCGGCGGCGCCGCCACCTACGAGATCGCGCTGGAGGGCTGCCGCGTCGAGGGCTGGAAGCTGCTGGGCGAGGAGGGCAACGGGTTTGCGCCGATGCAGCTGAGACTTGGCACGCGCCGGATCGAGATGGCCTCCTGGTCGATCGGCATGGCGCAGCGGGCCATGGAGATGATGATCGAATATGCGCCGCAGCGGAAAACCTTCGGGCTGCCGCTTTCGGAACGCCAGGCCATCCAGTTCTGGATCGCCGACGCGGCGACGCGGATCCACGCGGCCCGGCTGATGACCTACGACTGCGCCTGGAAGCTGGATCAGGGGCGCGACGTGCGGCTGGAGATCTCGATGATCAAGGCCTACGCCACCGAGATGGCCTGGGAGGTCGTCGACCACGCCATGCAGACCTTCGGGGCCATGGGCATGACCAAGGAACTGCCGTTGCAGGCGATGGCCAACAAGCTGCGCGTGATGCGGATCTACGACGGGCCCACCGAGGTCCACAAATGGGTGGTGGCCCGCAATCTTCTGGGGACGAGACGATGAAAACGGGCTTTGGCGAACATGTAACTGTGGCCGCGGCCGGCCATGTGGCGGTGGTGACCATCGACCGGCCGGCGAACAACCACGTCTCGGTCGAGCTGATGCGCGACCTGGCCGACGCGCTGGACGCCGTCGACGATGAGGTGAACCTGCGGGCCGTGGTGCTGCAGGCGGCCGGCAAGAACTTCTGCGTCGGCGCGGATTTCGTGACCCCGGGCGACGCCGTGGCCTCCGGCATGGGCGGCATCTCGGCGCTCTATGTCGAGGCGGTGCGTCTGTTCTCCACCGACAAGCCCATCGTGGCGGCGGTACAGGGCGCGGCGGTGGGCGCGGGCCTCGGCCTGGCGCTGGTGGCGGACTTCCGGGTGGCCTCGCCCGACGCCCGGTTCGTCTCGAACTTCGTCAAGCTGGGCTTCCACCCGGGCTTTGGTCTCACCCACACCCTGCCCCGGCTGATCGGCCATCAAAAGGCTCAGCTGATGCACCTGACCGGCCGGCGGGTGAAGGCCGAGGAAGGCCTTCCCTGGGGCCTCGTCGACGAGGTCGCGCCGCTCGAGGACCTGCGCGAGGCGGCGCTGCGCCTGGCGTCCGAGATCGCCGAGAACGCGCCGCTCGCCGTCGTCGCCACTCGCAGGACCCTGCGCGGCGACCTCGCCGCAGCCGTCCTCGCCCAGACCGGTCACGAGCATCAGCAACAGACCATCCTGCGCGCCACCGAGGACTTCAAGGAAGGCGTCCGCTCGGTCGCCGAGCGCCGTGTGGGGAACTTCACGGGAAGATAGTTCCATTTAGAACACATTTAGTTCGTGTTCAAACTATAGTCGAACGAACCCCGCGGCCTCGCGGGCGAGCGCTGTGATCCGGCCCCAGTCGCCGGCGCGCACGGCGTCGGCCGGCGCGACCCAGCTGCCGCCGACGCAGATCACGTTCGGCAGGGCCAGATAGTCCGGGGCGTTTTTCGCGCTCACCCCGCCGGTCGGGCAGAATCGTGCTTGCTGAAACGGGCCAGCAAAGGCCTTCAGCGCGTCAACGCCGCCAACGACATTGGCCGGAAACAGCTTGAACCGGGTGAAGCCGGCGGAGAGTCCCGCCATCAGCTCGGTGGCCGTGGCGATCCCGGGCAGGAGCGGAACGGGACCTTCCTCCGTCTCGCCCTCGATCAGCCCGGGGCTGACCGCGAACTTGCCGCCGACGTCGGCGACGGCCTGGCGCATGGCGGAGGTCAGCACCGTCCCGGCGCCCACCACAGCGCCCTCGATCTCGCCCGCCATCCGCTCGATACATTGCATGGCGACCGGCGTGCGCAGGGTGATCTCCAGTACCGGCAGGCCCCCGGCCGCGAGGGCGCGGCCAAGCGGCACGGCATGGGCGATGTCCTCGATGACCAGCACCGGGATCACCGGGGCCAGCTTCATGATGTCATCGGTCGTCATAGGCGCTCCATGGTCTCCAGTTCCCGCGCCGCGCCGATGATGGCGGGATATGGGTGGAGCACCAGCGAGGTGGGAATCTGCTCCAGGTAGGGTTTCAGCCGGCCCTTGTCCTCGAAGCGCTCGCGGAAGGTCCCGTTGGCCAGCCGCTCGGCCATGCGCGGCGCGATGCCGCCGGAGATGAACACCCCGCCGCGCGCGCCGAAGCTCAGGGCCAGGTCGCCCGCCACCGAGCCCAGAATGCCGCAGAACCGGTCGAGCGTCTCGGCGGCCAGCTCATCGCCGGCTCCGCCCGCCTCCATGACCTTGCGCTGGTCGGCGAGGAACGGGTGCTGACCCTGCATCTCGGCCAGAGTCAGGTAGAGGTCGTAGAGTCCCTGGCCGGACAGCAACCGCTCGATCGAGACCCGGCCATGCTGCGCCTTAAGGCGCTTCCAGGCGGCGTACTCCACATCGTCCGAGGGGGCGAAGGCGGCGTGCCCGCCCTCGGTGGCCAGCGCCAGGTCGCCACGGTCGCCGCGGGCGAGGCCCGCCACGCCAAAGCCGGTGCCGGCGCCCAGGACGACCATGGGACAGTCCGAGCCGCCGCGCAGCTTTGGGCCTAGCGGGCGCAGGTCGTCAGCGGTGAGCAGCGGGCAGGCCAGCGCCTGGCCAGCGAAATCGTTGATCAGCTTCACGGCCTCGAACTCGAACGCCGACAGGATGTCGCCCTCCGACACCTGCCAGTGGAGGTTGGTGAACTCGATCTCGCCGTCCAGCACGGGACCGGCCACCGCGATCACCGCGCGGGGCGGCCGGCGCGCGCCAACCGTGCGCTTCAGATAGTCGGCGATCACGTCAGTCAACGAGGCGTAGTTCTTGGCCTCGAAGACGTGGAGGTTGCGGATTCGGCCCTCGGTGTCCACCAGAGCGAAGCGGGCGTTGGTCCCGCCGACGTCGCCCACCAGTCCGACATGCTGTGGCTTCACTTATACGACCTCGTAAAGGGTGCAGGCGCCGGCGTCGGCGGGACCGGCGGCACGGCGCATCATGCCGAACAGCTCGCGGCCATAACCCGCACCGGAGGTTGGGCAGACGGCGGCCTGGCGTTTCATCAGTTCGGTGGGATCGACCTTGATGGTGAGCTCTCCGGTGTTGGCGTCGACGCGGATGACGTCGCCGTCGCGGACGTAGGCCAACGGCCCGCCGTTGGCGGCTTCCGGCGTCACATGGATGGCGGCCGGCACCTTGCCCGAAGCGCCCGACATCCGCCCGTCGGTCACCAGCGCGACCTTGAAGCCCTTGTCCAGCAACACGCCCAGCGGCGGGGTGAGATTGTGCAACTCCGGCATGCCATTGGCCTTCGGGCCCTGGAATCGGACCACCGCGATGAAATCCCTGTCGAGCTCACCGCGCCGGAAGGCCTCCTGCAGGGCCTCCTGGTCCTCGAACACCACCGCGGGCGCCTCGATCGCCAGGTTCACATCCTTCACCGCCGAGGTCTTCATCACCGAGCGGCCGAGCGGGCCCCGGAGCAGGCGCATCCCGCCATGGCTCTGGAAAGGATCGGACACCGGCCGCAGGATGTCGAGGTTGAGCGACGTCGCGGTCCCCTCGCGCCAGACGAGCGCATCACGATCGAGGAACGGCTCCTGCTGATAGCGGCGCAGGCCAGGACCGGCGACCGTCAGGACATCGTCGTGCACGAGGCCTGCATCCAGCAACTCGCGGATCACGAAGGCCATGCCGCCGGCCGCATGGAAGGCGTTCACGTCCTCGGACCCGTTCGGATAGACCTTGGCGATCAGCGGCGTGACTTTCGAGAGGTCATCGAAATCCTCCCAGGTGAGGTGCACGCCCGCCGCCCGGCCCATGGCGATCAGGTGCAGCGTGTGGTTGGTCGACCCGCCAGTGGCCAGCAGGCCCGCCAGCGCGTTCACCAGGCTCCTGGCGTCCACCACATGGCCCATGGGGGTGTAGTCGTTGGATCCGTCGCGGATCTCAATGGCCCGCTTCGGCGCAGCGGCCACCAGGGCGTCGCGCAGCGGGGTGTTGGGATTCACAAAGGCCGAGCCCGGCAGGTGCAGGCCCATCATCTCCATCATCATCTGGTTGGAGTTGGCGGTGCCGTAGAAGGTGCAGGTGCCCGGGCCGTGGTAGGACTTCATCTCGCTGTCGAGCAGCTCTTCCCGCGTGGCCTTGCCCTGGGCGTATAGCCCGCGCACCCGGGCCTTCTCCGAGTTGGATATGCCAGACGTCATGGGCCCCGCCGGCACGAAGATGGTCGGCAGATGGCCGAAGCTCAGCGCGCCCATGGTCAGGCCCGGGACGATCTTGTCGCAGATGCCAAGCATCAGGGCCGCGTCGAAAGCGTCGTGGGTCAAAGCCACCGCCGTCGCCATGGCGATCACGTCGCGGGAGAACAGCGACAGCTCCATGCCGGGACGGCCCTGGGTGACCCCGTCGCACATGGCCGGCACGCCGCCGGCGTACTGAGCCGTGCCGCCGGCCTCGCGGGCCGCGCGCTTGATGATCGCGGGATAGCGCTCCAGTGGCTGGTGGGCCGAAAGCATGTCGTTGTAGGCGCTGACGATGGCGACGTTGGGCGCGGTGGGATCGCGCATGCGGAGCTTGTCCCCGTCGCTCTCCGCAGCGAAGGCGTGGGCCCAGTTGGCGCAGGACAGCTTGCCCCGCCCGGTCCCGGCATGGCGAGCCGCCTCGATGCGGGCCAGGTAATCGGCGCGGCTGTCGCGGCTGCGGGCGATGATGCGTTCGGTGACTTCCGCCGTGACCGGATGCATGGGCTTAACCTCAGTAATCTGGCGTCCAGAAAATCCTGACCGGAACCTGGTCCTGGTCGACGATCGAGCGAACAGGCAGGTCGGCGCCGGCCAGGGCGTCTGCGACCACCTGCCGCTTAGCCTCCCCGGCGATCAAGAGGAAGATGGCCCGGCTCCGCAACAGAGCGGCAAGGGTGAGCGTGATGCGGGCGATCGGCGGCGATCCGAAGCCTTCCGGCGATTCCGCGACCAGAGCCTTGCCGTCAGGATCCATCGCCTCGGCCATCACCGGGCTGCCCGGGATCAGCGAGGCGATGTGGCCGTCCTCGCCCATGCCCAGCAGCACGGCGTCGAATGGCATCAGCACTTGCAGCGCCGGTTCCGCATAGTCGGTCAACGGCAGGTACCGGGCCTTCGCCGCCGGCCCCACAAACAGTCGCTCGCGCAGCTGGCGGACATTGGCGTTGAGGCTGTCGACGGCCACGTGCCGCTCGTCCGACAGGGTGACGGCCACATGGGCCCAGTCGAGGTCGCAGTCCTTCAGCCGGTCATAGACCGCACCTGGCGAACGGCCGCCGGTCGCCACCAGCGAGGCGCGACCGCGCGCCAACAGCCCGGCCGCCAGCTGCATCGCGACGGCGGCCGCAGCGGCGTCGGCCATTTCCGCTGAACCTGGGAAGATCTCGAGCATTCCTGCCCGTCATAACGCAGTCGCAGCGCCGCGGCTGCGGAGGATCGGCATCGGGCGGGTTTTTGAGCCGGCGGCCGGAACCTTCCCCCGGTTGAACCCGTATCACCTCAGGTTGTCCTGGGGCGGCCCCCCTTGCGCGCCGTTCGCGCCGCCGCAAATGAGAGTCACGCCATGAAGATCGCGCAGGTCACCCCGCTTTACGAGGCCGTTCCGCCGAAGTTCTATGGCGGTACGGAGCGGGTCGTGGCCCATCTGACCGATGCGCTCGTCGAGCTCGGCCACGACGTCACTCTCTTCGCCAGCGCCGATGCACAGACCAAGGCCCGCTTGGTGGCGGTTCGCGACCAGGCGATTCGGCTGGACCCGGCGCCGCTGAAGTCGGACCTCGCCGCCCACCTGTCGATGCTTTCAGAGGTGCGGCGCCGCGCCGACGAATTCGATGTGATCCACTTCCACACCGACATGATCCACTTTCCGTTCTTCGACACCCTGGCAGGGAAGACCGTGACCACGCTGCACGGCCGCCTCGATCTGAAGGACCTTGCGAGTGTCTACCAGCGCTGGCCGCAGTTCCCGCTGGTCTCGATCAGCGATGACCAGCGAAAGCCACTGCCCTTCGCCAACTGGGCCGCCACCGTTCAGCACGGGATGAGCGCCTCGCTCTATGAGTTCCAGCCGCAGGCCCATGGCTACCTCGCCTTCCTCGGCCGCATCTCGCCTGAGAAGCGCCCGGACCGCGCCATCGCCATCGCCATCGCCTCGGGGCACAGGCTGAAGATGGCCGCCAAGGTCGACGCCGCGGACAGAGCCTATTTCGAAACGAAGATCGCACCCCTGCTGGACCACCCGCTCATCGAGTTCATCGGCGAAATCGGAGATCACCAGAAATCAGCGTTCCTCGGCGGCGCCGAGGCGCTGCTGTTTCCCATCGACTGGCCAGAGCCGTTCGGGCTCGTCATGATCGAGGCCATGGCCTGCGGCGCGCCGGTGATCGCCTACGCCTGCGGCTCGGTGCCCGAGGTGGTCGAGGAGGGTCTGACCGGGTTCATCGTGCGCGACGAGGATGCGGCGGTCGCCGCCGTGGCGCGTCTTTCCCAGCTGGACCGGCGCGCCATCCGTCAGCGCTTCGAGCAACGGTTTTCCGCCACGGCCATGGCGCATCGCTATCTCGATCTCTATGGGCGGCAGTTGTCAGCGGCCCGCCAGACCTCCGTCGGTCTGGCCGCGGAATGAGGTGAGGCATGGACGACCTCGCGCCGTCCCCGGAGGCCCCGGCGATCCTTGGCGTGACCGGCGAAAGCCGCGCGCCGGGGCGCCTCTACGCCCTGAAGGACAAGGACATCTTCCTGGTGGCCGACGCCTTCGGCGACGTGCTGGGCGAGGGCGACGGCCTGTTCCATGACGACACCCGCATCCTGTCGCATTTCCGGTTGCTGCTCGGCTCGCACGCACCGGCTCTGCTCTCGGCCGCGATCGGGCGGGACAACGTGTTCTTCACCTCGCACTCCGCCAACCAACGCCTGCCGTTCCCCGGCGGACCCGTGGCGCCGCCGGGCGTGCTGCACATGGAACGCAAGCGCTTCCTGTGGGACCAGAGGCTCTACGAGCGCGTCTGCCTGGTGAATTACAGCCGCGATGAGGTGATCATCCCGCTGACCTTCGAGTTCGACGCCGATTTCCGCGACATGTTCGAGGTTCGCGGCATGACCCGGGCGAAACGC
>JBBREC010000144.1:0-9093 GCA_038203295.1 Caulobacterales bacterium | reverse complement strand
GGAGCCTGGTGCACATGCCCGACGACTTCACAGCCGGCGCTGCGCCAGGGCCGATCGCGCCGGCCGGCGTGCCGGCCCTGCAGCCGCTGATCTGCTATGAGGCGCTCTTTCCCGGGTTCACCCGCGAGGCCAGCCGCCGGGCCGGGCGGCGCCCCGCCTGGATCCTCAATGTCTCCAACGACAGCTGGTTCGGCATGACCAGCGGTCCCCTGCAGCACCTGAACATCGCCAGCTACCGCGCCATCGAGGAGGGCCTGCCGATCGTGCGCGCCACCCCCACCGGAGTCTCCGCGGTCATCGACGCCTACGGACGTACCATGCCCGGCGCCCGGCTGGGGCTGGGGGCCACCGGGGTCATCGACGCGGCGCTTCCCGCGGCGGCGGCGCCCACGCCATTTTCGCGGGCCGGGGATATTTACTTCGCGATCCTGTTGCTGCTTTCGGCAACCGTCGCCATGCGCTATCGCGTTCGGTGACCGCGATTACATGACGCAGCCGCGCCCTATTCCTTCCGCGCCTATGCTTCACTAAGGGTGTTGGGCCATGGACAAGCTTGTTGACTTAGATCGGGCGCCGAACCCCATCGACCGCCACGTCGGCCTCAGGATTCGCATGCGTCGCAAGGAGTTGGGGATCAGCCAGGAGCGTTTGGCCGAGTCCATCGGACTGACCTTTCAGCAGGTGCAGAAATACGAGCGCGCCGCCAACCGGGTGAGCGCCTCGAAGCTGTGGGAAATGGCCCGGGCGCTCTCCACCTCGATCTCCTATTTCTACGAGGGGCTCAGCGACAAGCCCGAGCCTCCGGGTTCGAACCTGCCGCGCGAGACGGTGCAGGATTTCCTGATGACGCCGGAGGGCCTGGAGCTGGCCTCGTCGTTCCCGAAGATCGCCCAAGGCCGGCTGCGGCGTAAAATTCTCGATCTCGTGCGGGTGATGGCGGAAGATTCCGACGGCTAAACGCCACGGCTTGGCATCACATAAAGATTTCTTTATAGGCTTCCGCTCCCAATAGGGCGCCGCCGTCCGATGCCGGCGTCCTGGTCTATTTTCTCGGAGCCCTGCCTTGAGCCGTTCCAGCTACATCTTCACCTCGGAGAGTGTCTCCGAAGGTCACCCGGACAAGGTCGCGGACCGTATCTCCGACACCGTCGTCGACGCCTTCCTGAGCGTCTCGCCGGAAGCGCGCGTCGCCTGCGAGACCCTGGTCACCACCAACCGCATCGTGCTCGCCGGCGAAGTCCGCGCGGGCAGCCCGGGCGCCTCCAAGAACGACAACAAGCAGCTCACCAAGGACATCGTCCGCGGCCTCGAGGAAAAGGTCCGTCAGGCGGTCAAGGACATCGGCTACGAGCAGAGGGGCTTCCACTGGGCCAAGGCAAAGTACGCCTGCCACCTTCACCCGCAGTCCGCCCATATCGCCCAGGGCGTCGACGCCTCGGACAAGAAGGAGGAGGGCGCGGGCGACCAGGGGATCATGTTTGGCTACGCCTGCGACGAGACCCCGCAGCTGATGCCGGCCACCCTGCAGTACAGCCACGAGATCCTGCACAGGCTTGCCGAGGTGCGTCACTCCGGCGAGTGCGCGGTGCTCGAGCCCGACGCCAAGAGCCAGGTCACCCTGCGCTATGAGGACGGCCGCCCGGTCGAGGTCCTGCAGATCGTTGTGTCGACCCAACACAAGAAGCGCATCGGCCTGCACATGGCCACGCCCAAGCGCATCGAAGCCGCCATCCGGCCCTACGTGGAAGCGGTCTTCCCCCCCGGCCTGATCACCCGGAAGACCAAGTGGCACGTGAACCCGACCGGCCGCTTCGAGATCGGCGGGCCGGACGGCGACGCGGGCCTCACCGGCCGCAAGATCATTGTCGACACCTACGGCGGCGCGGCCCCGCACGGCGGCGGCGCCTTCTCCGGCAAAGACCCGACCAAGGTCGACCGCTCGGCGGCCTACGCCTGCCGCTACCTGGCCAAGAACGTCGTGGCTGCCGGCCTGGCGCGCAAGTGCACCATCCAGATCAGCTATGCGATCGGCGTCGCCGACCCGCTGAGCTTCTATGTGGACCTGCACAACACCGGCGAGATCGATCCGGCCAAGCTGGAGCTGGCGTTGCCCGAGATGATCGGCGGCGCCACGCCGAGGTCCATCCGCGAGCACCTGGGCCTCAACAAGCCGATCTACGCCCGCACTGCCGCCTACGGCCATTTCGGCCGCCAGCCCGACAACGAAGGCGGCTTCTCCTGGGAAAAGACCGACCTGGCCGACGCCCTGAAGAGCCTGGCCTAGGTTGCTCCGCGACTGGGCGCGCGCCCTCAAGCGCGACGCCCACGCCGTGTGGCTTTGCGCACGCGATCCGCGGACGCCCTGGTACGCCAAGGCGCTGGCCCTGGCCGTTGCCGGATACGCCTTCTCGCCCATCGACCTGATTCCGGATTTCATTCCGGTGCTCGGTTATCTCGACGACCTGATCCTGGTGCCGGCGGGTCTTTGGCTCGTGCTGCGGCTGATCCCGCCGCAGGTGCTCGCCGACCATCGCGTCGCGGCGGAAGCGGCGGCGGCCCGGCCGATCAGCAAGGTCGCGGCCCTCACGGTCGTCGTGGTCTGGATCGCGGTTGCGGTCGGCGCGGCGCTCTGGGCTTTCAGGGCGCGCAGCTGACCTGAGCTCCGGCTAATTATCCGGCGCGCAGGCGGCCCCGCACTTGGCCAGCGTTGCGGCGAGCTGGCGCTTGGTGACCGACAGCTCCAGCCGCATCAGATAGACCTGCGCGTCCGAGCGCTCGATCTCGCTGGCGAGCTTTGTCTCCGCCAGCGCGCGGGCCGCCTCGGAGGCTTTCAACTTCTCGGCCAGCGTCGGTTCTTTCGCGGCGGCGGCTCCGGCCAGCGCTGCGCAGGCCAGCGCGGTCAGGACCATACGGATCGGGCTCATTGGGCGGGCTTCCGGAACTTCAGGACGAACTGGTCGGTGTTGCGGTTGACCTCGCGGTCGAAGACCATCTGGCTGCGCTTGTCGGCGGGGTTGCGCAGGATGTCGCTCTCCGCGTCCAGCAGGAAGCCGGCGGCCAGCACCTCGCGCTTGACCAGGTCCTCGTCGATCCGGTGCAGGGACAACAGCACGTCCTCGCCAGCTCCCGCGACCGCCGAATGGTCGACGATGAAATAGGTCCCGCCCGGCTTCAGCGCGGCGAACACCGCCCTGTTCAGCAGCGCGCGCCCCTGGCGGATGTCGTGATAGTTCTGGGTTGTCCAGACCAGGTCCACCGGCGCCGGAACGCCGATGGTCAGTGGCGCGCCCGCGATCATGGTTACATTGGCGTAGGCCGGATCGGTGGCGATGGCCTTGGAATAGGACGCCCGCGGCTCGCCGAACGGCACGGTGTAGATGTGTCCCTTCGGCCCCACCGCCCTCGCCAGGATGCGCGTGTAGTATCCATTTCCAGGGATGAGTTCGGCCACGGTCATGCCGGGCTTCACGCCGGCGAACGCCACGGTCTCGGCGGGATGGCGCCGGTCGTCGCGATAGGCGTCCACGGCGGGCCGGCCGGCGTCGGCCACGGCGGCCAGGATCGCGGCGGAGGGCTTGTCGGCGGCCTGCGCGCAGGTCCCCAGCAGCATCAGCGCCGAGCAGACGGCGATCCCTAAATTGTGTTTCACGCGAACTCCCCAATGTGCGGCGCCACGTCTCTGCGCGTTGCCCGACTGCATAGCAGCAATTCACGCGGGGTCCGCGACGGTCTAAGGACCCCGCCCATGTCCGAAGACCATCCGCTGCTGCGCTCCTACGGTCGCATTAAGTCGCGCCCGATCAAGCCGCGCCAGGCCGCGCTGGTGGAAAGCCTGCTGCCGGGCCTGCGCCCGCCGACCGCGCCGTTCGATCCGCGCGCGCTGATGCCCGGCGCGACGGAAGCCTGGCTGGAGATCGGCTTTGGCGGCGGCGAGCACATGGCCGCCCAGGCCGCCCTGCATCCCGACGTCCTGATCGTGGGGGCCGAGCCGTTCCAGAACGGCGTCGCCAGCGCCGTGCGCCATATCGACGAGGCCCACCTGACCAACGTCCGCGTTCACGACGGCGACGTGCGCGAGCTGACCGCCCGGATGCCGGACGCCTGCCTTGACCGGGTGTACGTCCTCTTCCCCGACCCCTGGCCCAAGACCCGCCATCACAAACGCCGGATCGTCCAGCCGGACATGGTGACCGAGCTCGCCCGCCTGCTGCGGCCGGGCGGCCGCCTGCGCTTCGCCAGCGACGTGTCGCACTATGTGGACTGGAGCCTGGAGCTGATCCGCGCCAATTCGGCGTTCCGCTGGACCGCGCAACAGGCCGCCGACTGGCGCATCCCGCCCGCCGACCACATCACCACCCGCTACGAGGAAAAACGCCTCGGCGACTGCGCCCCGGTGTTCCTCGACTTCGTAAGACTCTAGATCCTCGCCCCAGCGTGCAGCGCGATGAGGGGGAGGTGGCTCGGCGCGGATACGCGGCGAGACGGAGGGGGTTTCGTCCACGGCGGGCGGCCCAGTGGGCTCCAACCCCCTCAGTCAGCTTCGCTGACAGCTCCCCCTGAGGGGAGCATCTTCAGGCCGCCGCCTTGTAGCGGTCGATGGAGGCGCGGATCAGGTCGGCGGTCTGCTCGGGGTCGGCCCAGCCGGCGATGGTCACCGACTTGCCCTTCTCCAGATCCTTGTAGTGCTGGAAGAAGTGGGCGATCTGCTCGGTGAGGATCTTTGGCAGCGAGCGCCAGGAATCCACGCCGGTATAGAACGGGTGCAGCGCGTCCACCGGCACGGCCAGCACCTTCTCGTCGCCCCCGGCCTCATCGGTCATCATCAGGCAGCCGATCGGCCGCGCCCGGATGATTGCGCCGGGCACCACCGGCGTCTGGCCCACCACGATGATGTCCATCGGGTCGCCGTCGTCGGCGAGCGTGTGCGGGATGAAGCCGTAGTTGCCCGGATAGAACATCGCGGTGTGCAGGAAGCGGTCGACGAACAGCGCGCCCGATTCCTTGTCGATCTCATACTTCACCGGCTCGCCGCCCTGCGGGATCTCGATGATGGCGTTGACGTCATAGGGCGGGTTCACGCCGACGGGGATCTTGGAGAGGTCCATGGGGAGGGGCCCTGTTGCAGTGCACACAAATGAGGTGGAAGCTCTGTGGGCGAAGACAGCGGCGGAGTAAAGGCGGCGCGACGATCAGTGGATCGTGCGGTTCGCGGGCTCGGGGATAAGGGCGCGCGGCGGGCGGATCCGGTCCTGCGCCCGACGAAGCGCGAGCCGACGGCGCCGCTCAAGCTCGGCCTCGGCGGCGATGGCCTGGCGCACCGTCCGCGCCGCTCGCTCGAACTCCAGGGCCAGGGCCGCGACCTCGAAGACCTCGGCCGCCAGCATCTGCTTTTGAAGCGCACGCGCCTTCTCCATGCCGAGTTCGGCAAGCGCCCTCAGGCGGCGGACGCGGCGGTCATCGATGTCGTTGCGGTCGGGGCAGTTATATACTTGACGGAACAAGCTAGAGCGGCGATAAAGGTGGGGAAGGAACAACCCCATGAACTTGACCGCCAAAATCTTCCACGACGACGAAGCCGCCCGCCTTCACCTTGAGGCGCAACGCTGGCCCGATGGCGCGTACTGCCCGCATTGCGGTGAGTGCGAGAAGGTCACTGAACTGAAGGGCGCTAGCACCAAGCCCGGCACGTACATCTGCAAGGCTTGCCGCACCAAGTTCACCGTCACTGTCGGCACCGTGTTCGAGCGCAGCCACATCGGCCTCGCCAAGTGGATGCTCGCGTTCCGCCTCATGGCGTCGGCGAAGAAGGGCGTCTCAGCTCACCAGCTCCACCGCTCGCTCGGGATCACCTACAAGTCGGCGTGGTTCATGGCCCACCGCATCCGCGAAGCCATGCGCCTCGATGCTCCCGAGCCCATGGGCGGCGAAGGCAAAATCATCGAAGCCGATGAGACCTACGTGGGCGGCAAGGAATACAACAAGCACTCCAAGAAGCGTAACCAGCACAAGGACCACCTCGGCGGTAAGCAGGCCGTTGTGACCCTGGTCGAGCGCGACGGTTCGGCCCGTTCCTTCCACGTCGCTAACGTCACGTCGAAGACGCTCCGCTCGGTCATCGTGACCAACGCCAGCCGCAAGAGCCACCTAATGACGGACGGCGCCCGCATGTACCCCGGCATCGGCAAGGAGTTCGCCGCGTTCAGCGCTGTCGACCACTCCGCTGGCGAGTATGTCCGCGAGGGTCGCCACCACTCCAACACGGTCGAGAACTACTTCTCGATCCTGAAGCGCGGCGTGATCGGCACCTACCACCACGTCTCGGAAGCGCACCTCTCGCGCTACCTTGCCGAGTTCGATTTCCGCTACTCGAACCGCTTGGGTCTGGGCGTGGACGACGAAACCCGCACCAACATGATGCTCAACGCCCCGACCGGTAAGCGCCTGACCTATCGGCGGCCTAGTGCAGGCGCGAACGCGTAAGCAGAAGGCGCGGAAGCTGATTCGACTCCGCAAGGCGAAGGTGTGATCCAAGTGTCCCGCCCCTCGCCGTCCAGGGCGTGTGGGTAGTCCGCGTAAAACCGAACACCCGCATCGGAGATGACGATGAGCTGGTCACCTGAGAAAATTCCGCCCGACATCGCACTCATGTTCAACGCGTCGGTCGTCCATTTCCGATCCCGGCGCGTCGTGTGCGTAGGCGGCCAGAATGGTAGGTTTGCGATCCTGCTCCAAAGGGAGGATGCAGCGCTAAAGGCGGCGGCTCTCGACAACGTCATCAAGGTCACACTCCCCGAGGATGGGCTGGTGAAGCTAATCAGCGATCTTCAAGGGTTGTTGGCCGCAGCGACGCTCCGCGACACTGAGGGAAACGCCTAGCCCTTTTTCGCGGGTTTGGGCTTAGCTGGAGCGTGCGGCCTGGGTGGCGTCCGCAGCGCGTTCGCCACGCCACGATCAAAGCGCTCTTGAGCGCCAGGTTCATCGGTAGGGGGCTTATCGGTCATGAGCGAGGCACCGGGTGTGAACATCAACCTTGGCGAGGTTATGCGTGGAGCGAGCGACGCGCGACTTTTGGTTGCCAGATCCATAGCAATCCAAAGCTACGCGAATTTGGAGCAATCGCTGTGCCTCCTGTTCGCGCACCTCAGCGACACAAACCACCAAGTGGCCGGAACAATATTTTTCCGACTGACCAACTCCAACTCGCGGCTGGCGATCCTCGACAAGCTTATGAGGATGAAGCACGGCGGCGATCACCGGCTATTTTTCAATTCCCTTATCGCGATGCTGAAGCCGATGGACGGGCGACGAAATGAGATAGTTCACTGGCACCAATCGGCGAACATCCTCGTCAGTGATGACGGCGCTCTCGTGACCGATCTGGTGCTGACTCCGCCGAACTTTTGGATCGCTGACGAAAACACGCCGGAAATTACTGTCGAAGTTTTGGAGGATTTCGACGTGAAGTGCGACTTCGTGGGGCGGTTGATCACCGTCTTTACGATGACGGAGCTTGCGAAGGCGTCGCCGATGCAACCCGCATGGCTCGGTATATTCGAGCAACCACTAGCCTATCCGCCTCCAGACGGTCATCCAGGGTTACGCCAACCCAAAGCTCCACCAGTCCCGCCTCAATCATCTGAGTGGTAGCGTCCAGATCATCCTTGGCGGGCTCTTGGCCCATCTGTCCTCGACATTGAGGGCAGCTATCTCCTTGGCTTTACCGGCCTGTCACGCCTCGAATCAGTGGGGCGCATCGGGCTGTTCCGTCAAGTATATAACTGCCGCGGTCGGGCATGAACAAAAGAAGAACACCACGCTGCGGCCCTGTCAAGGATTGGCGAGCTGAGGCCGATCACATCGACGGCTCGGGCGGCTGCAGATGCGATAGCGGCCCCTGCTCGACGAAGAACTGCGGGAAGAGATCGTCCCAGTTCGGATTGTCTCGCTCGATCAGGTTGATCTTCCACTCGCGCTTGTACTTCTACAGCCGCTTCTCGCGGTGGATCGCGGCCTCGATCCCGTCGTGCCACTCGTACCAGACAAGACGTTTGACGCCGTACTGCCGGGTGAAGCCCCCAGTTGCGCCATCGCGGTGCTGGGCCGCACGGTTCAACAGCTCGCTGGTCACGCCGACGTAGAGCGTCCCGTGCTTCCGGCTAGCCATGATGTAGACCGCGTTCACCGCCACCTCCTGATCCTCCAACATAAGTTCGTCATCGCCCGGTTTATCCGGGCGACCCATGATCTCCGTGATGCAGGATGGAATGCAGTGGCGTCGCCTTTGGCAACCGCCGTCTCCCGTGTTCATGGATTCCCCGGACAAGCCGGAGGATGACGAGCAAGGGCGAGGGCGGCGATGATCCCATCGTCCCGCGCTCTGCGGCACACACCCCGCCCCTCCGCTCGTCATCGCCCGGTTTATCCGGGCGACCCATGATCTCCGCGATGCAGGATGGAATGCGGCGGAACCGATCTTGGCAATCACCGTCTCCGGTGTTCATGGATCCCCCGGACAAGCCGGGGGATGACGAGCTAGAAAAGGAGAGGTGGGCGGCGTAAATCTCACGATCGCGTCAGATGTCGTCTCCCAGCCAGCAGCGCACGCCTTTCCTGTATTCGTACAAGCGATCGTCACCCAGCAAGCTTGGTTGCAAGGCGATCAGCCGGGTCGAGCGCGTTTTGTCGGGATACTCGATCTCGACGGCATACACGCGATAACTCGTCGCGCCGCGCCGGTGCATTTCCCAATCGCTTCCCCGTCGATGAATCCGTGTGACACGGTGAGCTTGGCCATCCAGCGATCGCTTGATGCGAGGGATGTCATGACTTGGCGTAATCGACGCTTGCCAGACGGGCAGGCCATAGCCCCAGCCTAGGAGGGCGAGGGGAATTGCGATTGCGACAACGATATTCAGCTGATCGTTCATGATGTCCGTCGAGCGAGCTTCACAATAGCGTAGCCGAAGCTTGCGGACGCCCTGAGTCGAAAGGGCTGACAAACCCCGCCTGACCCTCTATATTCCCCTCAACATCGTCCGTTAGCGCTGTAAGGCGCCTACGAGCGGCGGGCTCCGGCCCGGCCGCTCTTTTCTT
>JBBREC010000143.1:0-9505 GCA_038203295.1 Caulobacterales bacterium | reverse complement strand
CTCAAAAGCGGGGGAATCGAACAAGGTCATGCCTGGGACTTCGCAAGATGGTGGGGAAGGAATTGCGCCTGCCTCTACGCCCGGACACGCCGCCTCACAACCCCGCGGCGGCCTGCGAGGCGCTCTCCTTCGGCGCTTTTCGCGGGATCGGCGGCGGGTTGGACGGGAACGGCGCGACCGGATCGCGAATGAAGGCCAGGATGTCGCCGATCACCACCGGACGCTGGCGGTCGCGGGTCAGCAGGTGCCAGCCCTGGGCGTAGTAGGCGCTGCGCTGTCCGGGCGGCAGCTGGGCGGCGGCCTTCACCGCGGCGGCCTTCGGAATGATCTGGTCGCGGGCTCCGTAGAAATAGGCGGTTGGCAGGCGCGACCGTCCCACGGCGTCCGACGCCCGGCCCATCATCGACACCAGGCCGTAGATGGTGTCCGATCGCGCGCCCCAGATCATCAGCGGGTCACGGCCCATGGCCCTCAGTTCATCGCGGTTGTCGGTGGGGCTGACCTTCGAGGTGAGCCAGCGCGGCGGCGTGTAGACCTTCGGGCCTGTGAAGTTGGCGGCGAACCACAGCAAAGTCTTGTTGGGAATCGGCTGCTCCTTCCAGCCCCATACCGCAGGCGACATCAGCACCAGCCGGTCGGCGACGGGCGGCCGGTCGGATGCGAACGCCTCGGCGGCGACCGCGCCGCCCATGCTTTCGCCCGCCACCACCAGGATCGCCTTCGGGTGCCTTTGGCGTACCAGCGCTGCGACCGTCCGCAGGTCCTCGACCATCAGTTCATCGCCCGCCCAGACGCCCCGACCCGGCGAGGCGCCGAAGCCGCGCTGGTCGAAGGCGTAGGTCGTCACGCCCTCGGCCGCCCAGGCGGCGCCGGCGAAATGGAAGGCGTTGGAATAGTCGTTCATCCCATGCAGGGCGACGACGACGGCCCACGGCTCGCCGGGGGCGTCCCATTCCCGCAGCGCCAGCCGCGCCCCGTCGAAGCTGACCACCGCGTCGCGTTCCAGGTGCGGTCCTGAGAATCCCAGCGGCGGTTGGCCGGCCTGTTGAACCATCAGCGGTGTGCAACCAGCCAGTATCAGGACGGCGACGAGGACGGCGGCCAGACGCGTCATCGCCCTATTCGCCGTCGCCTTCCGCCAAATCGTCGTCGACCTCGACGATGCGCACCGGATCGTCGGGCAGCGGCAGGCGCAGGCGATAGACGCCTTTGAAGTCATCCGGATCAGCGGGCTTGTTGTGGCGCAGGACCACGATCTGGCCCTGCCGCGCCAAGCCGCGGGCGACCGCGCGCACATGGCCGAGCACGCGGCGCCAGGCCTCGGGATCGACCTTGCGGGCGACGTCTTCCGGCGAGATCGACTTGCCCGGCGCGATCTTGGCCGCCAGCAGATCGAGGATCGCCGCCTCGATTTCAGCACTCATCTAGCCGCCTCGCTTCAGGGTTTCGCGGGCGATGACCACCTGCTGGATCTGGCTGGTGCCCTCGTAGATGCGGAAAATGCGCACGTCGCGATAGAACCGCTCCACGCCATATTCGGCGATATAGCCGGCGCCGCCGAAGATCTGCACCGCCTTGTCGGCCACGCGGCCCACCATCTCGGAGGCGAAGTACTTGGCGGCGGCCGCCTCCATGGTGACGCTCTCGCCGGCGTCGCGCTTGCGGGCGGTTTCCAAGGTCAGCGCCTTGGCGGCCAGGCTCTCAGTCTTGCAGTCCGCGATCATGCCCTGCACCAGCTGGAACTGGCTGAGGTTCTGGCCGAACTGCTTGCGGCCACTGGCGTATTCGACGCTGTCGCGGATTAGCCGTTCGGCCACGCCGACGCAGACCGCCGAGATGTGCAGCCGGCCGCGGTCCAGCACCTGCATGGCGACCTTGAAACCCTCGCCCTCGCGCCCCAGCCGGTTGGCCACCGGCACGCGGACATTGTCGAAGATCACGTCGCAGATGTGCGCGCCCTGCTGGCCCATCTTCTTCTCGGGCTTGCCGATACTGACGCCAGGCAGGCTGCGCTCCACCAGGAAGGCCGAGACCCCGCCGGCGCCGGGTTTGGAGGGATCGCTGCGGGCCATCACCGTGAAGAGGTCGGCCTTGTTGGCGTTGGTGATGTAGCGCTTGGTCCCGTTCAGCACGTAGCAATCGCCGTCGAGGATAGCGCGGGTCTGGACGTTGGCGCTGTCCGACCCCGCCTCCGGCTCGGTGAGCGCGAACGAGGTAATGATCTCGCCCGACGCAATGCCCGGCAGGTACTTTTGCTTCTGCTCGTCGCTTCCGAACATCACCAGCCCCTGGCTGCCGATGCCGACATTGGTGCCGAAGGCCGAGCGGAACGCTGGGCTGGTGCGGCCCAGCTCTACCGCCACCAGGCACTCGTCCTCCATGGAAAGGTCGAGGCCGCCGTATTCCTCTGGAATCGACAGCCCATAGAGGCCCAACGCCTTCATCTCCTCCAGCACGTCGTCCGGGATGGCGTCGTCCTCGGAGACCTTGGCCTCCAGCGGCCGCAGCCGTTCGGTGACGAACCGACGGACCGTGTCGATCAGCTGTTCGCGGGTTTCCAGATCCAGAGCCATGACGCCTACGCCCGCTCGAAGATCGCGGCGATGCCCTGGCCGCCGCCGATGCACATCGTCTCAAGACCGTACTTGCCGTCGCGGCGCTGCAGCTCGCGCAACAAGTTGGCGAGGATCCGCCCGCCGGTGGCTCCGATCGGGTGGCCAAGGCTGATGCCGGAGCCGTTGACGTTCAGCCGGTCGCGCTCGTCCCAGCCCCAGCCCTTGAGGACCGCCAGCACCTGCGGCGCGAAGGCCTCGTTCAGCTCGACGAGGTCGATGTCGTCCCAGCCCAGGCCCGTGCGATCGAACAGCCGCTGCACGGCCGGCACCGGCCCGATGCCCATTCGCGACGGCTCGCAGCCTGCTGCTGCCCAGCTGACGAACCAGCCCATGGGGTCAAGGTTCAGCTCGGCCAGCTTGTCCTCCGACACCACCAGGCAGGCCGCGGCCGCATCGTTCTGCTGGCTGGCGTTGCCGGCGGTCACCACGCCGTCCTTCTCGATGGCGCGCAGCTTGCCCAGGCTCTCGGCGGTGGCGTCCGCCCGGATCCCCTCGTCGCTCCGGAAGATGATCGGGTCGCCCTTCTTCTGGGCGATGGAGACCGGCACCACCTCGTCGTCGAACTTGCCGTCGGCCCAGGCCGCAGCGGCGCGCCTGTGGCTCTCGGCGGCGTAGGCGTCGGCGTCCTCGCGGCTGATCTGGTAGTCGCGCGCCAGGTTGTCGGCGGTCTCGATCATGCCGGAGATCACCCCGAACCGCTCGATGGGCTGGCTCATCATCCGGCCGCGCGCCAGGCGGTCGTGCAGGGTCACCGAGCCCGCCCGCGCGCCCTTGCGCATATCGTTGGTGTAGTACTCGACGTTGCTCATGCTCTCGACGCCGCCAGCGACCACGACGTCGGCCACGCCGGTCTGCACCATCATCGCCGCGTCGATGATCGCCTGCAGGCCCGAGCCGCAGCGGCGGTCGAGCTGATAGCCGGGGACCTCGATCGGAAAGCCCGCCGCCAGCGCCGAATAGCGCGCGATGCAGGGCGCTTCGCCGGAGGCATAGCCCTGCGCGAAGATCACGTCGTCGATCTTGCCGGGATCGATACCGGTTCGCTCGACCAGCGCCTTCAGGATCACCGCCCCCAGGTCGCCTGCGGTCATATCCGAAAGGGCGCCCAGATATTTGCCGACCCCGGTGCGGATGGGCGAGACGATGGCGGCGCGTTTCATGAAGGTATCCTGCAGGGAGTGGAGCCACGGCAAACTAGGGTTTGAAACCGTCCGGAGCAAACCGTTCGCGCAGGCGGAGGGCGATCAGCAACCCCTTCCCCATCCCGCGCCCGCATGCTTCTAGGGTCTGACCCCAGGCAGCTTGGACAGATTGCGGACATGGACGGCGGCGAAGTCGAGAACAACTACGCATCGAAGCTCAAGGTGGCGACCCAGGGCGAGTGGGCCGGTTGGTCCTACTATCCCGGCGGCGATCCGTTCGAGGACCTGGCCGGGACCTTCTATTGCCGGATCGACGAGACCGGCGCGCGGGTCTGCGCCTTCCGCGCCGAGACCAAGCATATGAACGGCGGCATGTTCATGCATGGCGGCTGCGTCATGACCTTCGCCGACTTCTCGCTCTTCTGGATCGCCCGCGAAGCGCTGGGGACTGGACCCAGCGTCACCGCAACGTTCAACGGTGAGTTCGTGGGCACCGCACGGGTCGGCGAGCTAGTGGAATGCCGCGGCGAAGTCGTGAAGGCCGGCCGCAGCATGATCTTCGTGCGCGGAATCATCTCCAATGCGACCCAGGGCGGCGAGCCGATGATGAGCTTCTCCTCGGTGCTGAAGAAGACCGGCCGGAAGTGAGCCGCCTGGCCAACCTGGCCGCGGCCCTGCTCCTGTCCCTGCCCGGCGCCGCCTTGGCCAGGCCGATGTTCGCCCCCTGGATCGACGGGACCACAGCCTCGGAGGCGCAGACCCAGACCCAGAGGTTCGACCGCGACACCTACGTCATCCGCCAGTCGGTGAAGACCAACTTCGAGGCGCCCTTCCTCTACCTGCTGTTCGGCAAGGACCGGGCGCTGCTGATCGACACCGGCGCCGGCGGCCTGCAGATCCGACCCACCGTAGACGCCGCCATCGCCCAGTGGCTGGCCGAGCACCAACGGGCCTCGATCCCGCTGGTGGTCGCCCACTCCCACAGCCACGGCGACCACCGGATGGGCGACTCGGAGTTCAAGGACCGGCCGGACACCACGGTCGTCGGCCTGACGCCCGCGGAGGTCGCCGCCTTCTTCCAGATCGCCGACTGGCCCAACGGCGTCGCGGCCTTCGACCTGGGCGGCCGCGCGCTACAGGTGATCCCAACGCCCGGCCACCATCCCACGCACATCATGGTGTTCGATCCGAAGACCCGCTGGCTGATCGCCGGCGACACCCTCTATCCGGGGCGCCTCTACATCCCCGACGGCGCCTTCGCCGACTACCGCGCCAGCCTCGACCGGGTCGTGGCCTTCGCCAAGACCCGCCGCGTCAGCCACGTCATGGGCGCCCACATCGAAATGACCCGCGAGGCCGGCAAGGACTACCGCGACGGGGCGCGCACCCATCCTGACGAACACGCCCTTGAGCTGCCCTACGCCGAACTGCTGAAGCTGCAGGCCGCCGTCCACGCGATGGGCGATACGCCGAAACGCGACGCGCACCCCGACTTCATCGTCTTCCCGCTGCCCCCCGCCTGAAACCCTGATCGATCAACGCACTAGACAGGAGCGCTGCGGCAGGGCCCCATGCAGGCCAGGAGCTTCCGGGAGGAGCCATGATCGAAGCCGCCTGCCACTGCGGGGCCGTCCGCCTGACGGCGCCCGCCGCACCGACCGCCGTTACGGAGTGCAACTGCTCGATCTGCCGGCGGCTGGGTGCGCGCTGGGCCTACTACGCGCCTCGTGACGTCGGAATGCCCCGGCCAGGCTCGACTCAGCCCTACGTCTGGGGCGACCGGATGCTGGCGTTCCACCGCTGCCGGGCCTGCGGCGTCACCACCCACTGGCAGAGCCTCGACGGAGCCCAGGAGCGCATGGCGCTCAACGCCCGCGGCATCGACGGTCTCGACTGGGACAAGATCCGCGTACGGCCCTTCGATGGCGCCGACACCTGGAAGTTCCTCGACGAAGACTGAGCAACGGTGCGGGCGCGCAGCCTGCCCCTACGCGGCCCGCTGCGGCATGCCGGCCTTGGCGGCCGGCCGCTCGCGCATGGCCTGGGCCCAGCGCGCGACATGGGTCAGTTCCTCCGGCGCGCTGAACTTGACCATGCGGCCGAAGTCGAGCCCCGAGAACGTCACGATGTCGGCGATAGTGATGCGGTCGCCGGCCAGCCATGCGTGGTCGGCCAGCTGGCGGTCGAGCATCTTCAGGCCCTGCAGCCCGCCCGCCCGGTTGCGCTCGGCGACCTCGGGGCTCTGCCTTTCCAGCGCCGCCATCGCCGGGTGCGAATGGCGCACCATGTGCATGAACGGCAGCGAGACCATCATCTCGCCGCGCCGCATCCACATCTCGATCACCGCGGTTTCCTGCGGCTTGGCGCCGAACATGTTCGGCTCGGGATAGCGGCTCTCGAGATAGCGGCAGATGGCGACCGACTCGGTGATGCAGGTCCCGTCGTCCAGCTCCAGCATCGGCACGTTGGCGAGCCCCGCCTTGCGCAGATATTCCGGCGTCTTGTGCTGGCCTTCCATCAGGTTGAGCGTGACCACCTCGATGTCGTCGATGGCCTTCTCGGCCATGAACCAGCGCACCCGGCGTGGGTTGGGCGCGAGCGGGGTGTCGTAGAGTTTCATGGAGGGGCTCCCTAGTTCCCGAACAGGCTGGACGGCATGGCGCCCACCACCGAGGCGGTCAGGCAGGTGGCCATGAAGCCGGCGAACATCGCCTTCCAGACCATGCCCATGATCTCCTGGCGCCGCTCGGGGACCAGCACGGAGTAGCCAGCCACGTTGATCCCCACCGAGGCGATGTTGGCGAAGCCGCAGAGCGCATAGGTCATGATCACCCGCGTCCGGTCGTCGATGGCCCCGGCCGGCATGGCGCCCATGCGGATGAAGGCGGTGAACTCGGTCAGCACCAGCTTCACGCCAAGCAGCGAGCCCGCCGTCGAGGCGTCCTCCCAGCGGATCCCCAGCGACCAGGCGAGCGGGGCGAAGACCATGCCCAGGATACGCTCCACCGAGATCGGCGCCCCGGCCACGTCGCCCAGGGCCCCGAGGATGCCGTTGACCATGGCCACCAGGGCGACGAACACGATCAGGGTGGCGGCGACGTTCAGCACGATCGACAGGCCGTCCGACGTGCCCTTGATCAGGGCGTCGACCGAGCTCTCATAGACCTTGTCGGCCGCCGGATCGTGTTCCGGGTTCTGCTCTTCCTCGGGGACGCGGGGCACGAGGATGCGGGCCAGCAGGATGCCCGCGGGCGCCGAGATTATCGAGGCGGTGAGTACATGGGCCGCGGCGTTGGGCAGCACATCCTTCAGGATCGTTGCATAGGCCACCATGGTCGAGCCCGAGACGCAGGCCATGCCGACCGCGATCAGCATGAACAGTTCGGAGCGCGACAGGTGCGGCAGGTAGCTGCGGATAAAGATCGGGCCTTCCACCTGACCCATGAAGACGGTGGCGGCGGTGGCCAGCGCCGGCGGCCCGCGCAGGCCCATGGTTTTTTCGAAGATCATGCCGAAGCCCTGGGTGATCCACTTCAGGATGCGCCAGTGCCACAGCAGGGCCGCCAGTGCGCAGACCACCAGGATCACCGGCAGGACCCGGAAGGCGAACACAAACATCGAGGCCGGATTGGTCAGCGCGTAGGGCTGGTTCTCGCCCCCCGCCAGGAAGCCGAAGACAAAAGCCACGCCGGCCTGTGTGCTGTTCGAAAGGCCCTCGACGCCCTGGCCGACGCCCGCCAGGCCAGCGCGCAGCACCGGCAGGCCGAACAGCGCCAGCACCAGGGCCGCCTGGACCAGGATCGCGCCGACCGCCAGCTTCCAGGGGAACCGTCGACGGTCCTCCGAGATCGCCCAGCAAAGGCCTATGGCCAGCAGGATGCCGACCAGGCTCTGCGCGTTCTCAACTCGAAACATCGTTTGCCCCGCCCGCCGCTGTCCTGCAGCCCGCCGATAGAGCGGCAGAAGCGGCGGGCGTGCAAGTTCAGCCCCGCCCATTGGCGCTCCAGTGACCCCGAATTCTGCCGCGACCGTCCATGTTACAAAGGTTTAATCGGACCCGCCGCATCTGAGCGATCCCCCTCGCGCCTCTTCACAAATGAGCGCTTCGTTTGGTGTCAAAGAACCCCCGGCGGCGACGCCTTACCGGGATTTAACTGGTTCCCTGGCCTGCCACGCGACATCTCCGCTCAACCGGAAGGGGTGTCAGATCCAATGTCGCTGGCCTTAGCCACTCTGCTCTACGAATGGCGCCGCTATACAGCCGCCGTCGTGGCGCTCGCCTTCTCGGGCCTGCTGATCCTGGCCCAGGTCGGGATGTTCATCGGCATCGTGCAGGGCGCGACCGCCACCATCGACCGCAGCCGCGCCAGCATCATGATCCTGCCCTCGAAGATGGAGAGCCTGATCAACTCCGGCGGCGGCTCGCTGCCCGGCCGCATCCAGCCCCTCGTCTACCTGAACCCCGAGGTGATCGAGGTCGCCAGCATGGACAACGACGGCGGCCGCTGGATGAACACGCCCGCGCCCGGCGAGAAGCAGGTCACCACCTTCGTCAACGTCAACATGGTCGACACGCGCGCCGACGCCGCGACCCTGCCGGTGGACTTCTCCGAGGAGATTCGCGTCGCGCTGCTCGAGCCCTATGTGGTGGTCATCGACGAGAGTCAGCTGTCGCGCCTTGGCGTGAAGCTGGGCGACAAGGCGTCGCTGAACGGCAAGACCGTCTGGATCCGTGGCATCCTCCACGGCTACCCAGACGTCAACAACGCCTCCATCACCATGTCGCGCGACACGCTGCGGCTGCTCGGTCTCAACACCAAGGACGGCAAGACCGGTCCCCTGATGGTGCGCATCAAGGACCCGGCCAGCTCCCAGGCCGTCCGTGACCAGCTCAACGCCGTCTCCAAGGGCGCTTACAAGGCCTGGACCCGTGAGGACCTCTCCAAGGCCAACGAGAGCGCGATCATGGGCGAGCAGATCATCGGCATCTTCCTGACCTTCTCGGTCTTCCTGGGTTTCCTGATTGGGGTGGGCATCACCTCCCAGACCCTGCGCGGCGCCATCCTGTCCTCGATCAAGGAGTTCGCCAGCCTGCGGGCGCTGGGCGTCTCCATGGGGTCACTGCGCTGGATCGTTCTGGAGCTGTCGGTCTGGGTCGGCCTCGTGGGCCTGATCGCCACGGCCCTCTTTACCTTCGGCGTCTTCCTGCTGGCCAAGGCCAATGGCCTGCCGATGGGCTTCCCGATCCCCTGGGTGACAGGCGTCTCCGGCCTGCTGATCGTTATCTCCATCGCCTCTGGGCTTCTGTCCCTGGGCATCCTCAAAAAAAGCCAACCGGCGGACCTCCTCCGATGAGCACGCAACACGCAATCGCCGCCCGCGGCCTTTCCAAGCGCTTCAAGACCGGCCGGAGCCACATCGACGTCCTGAAGTCGGTGGACTTTGAGGCGCTGCACGGCGAAGTCACCATGGTCATGGGTCCTTCGGGCTCGGGCAAGTCGACGCTCGTCGCCTCGCTCTCGGGGCTGCTGAAGCCCGACGGCGGCTCGGTCAACGCCATGGGCGAGGACATCTGGGACTACCGCCCTGGCCGCATTGACCGTTTCCGCCTCGACCACTGCGGCTTCATCTTTCAGGGCTTCAACCTTTTCCCGGCGCTGACCGCCCTGCAGCAGGTCGAGATCATCCTGAAGTACAAGGGCTTCTCCAAGGCCGACGCGCGCCGCAAGGCCGCCACCGCGCTGATGG
>JBBREC010000142.1:0-9581 GCA_038203295.1 Caulobacterales bacterium | reverse complement strand
TGACTATGCCGACGCGGACGCGGCCTGCGACGCGGGCTTCATCGGTGGGCCTGCAGCGCTCGCGTGGTCCCACTTCGACCAGGCGACGCGCGCCCGCGTCCGCCAGGCCTACCTGTGGTCCCTCGAATCCTGGCGGCGCGGCGCGGCCTATGCCGTCCCCGGCGAGTTCGTGATTGTTTCGGGCGTCGTCCCGGACTGAGGCAAAGCGCCTTCGCGCGGCATCGCGAAACCCGCTAAACACCGGCCGTGACCGCCACGGCCCTCTCCCGCCTGACCCTGACCGACTTCCGCTCCTATGCGCGGGCCGACCTCGTGCTGGATGGACGCCCGGTCTACCTCGTGGGGCCGAACGGGGCGGGCAAGACCAACCTTCTGGAGGCCGTCAGCCTGTTCACGCCGGGCCGGGGCCTGCGCGGATCGAGCCTCGCCGAGGTCGGCCGCCGCCTGCCGGGCGAGCCGGTCGGGCGCGCCTGGGCCGTGGCCGCGGTGATCTCCGCCAACGGCGGGGAGACCAAAGCCGGGACGGGAGTCGGTGAGCCCGGAGCCGCGCGGCGCGCCGTCCGCATCGAGGGCGAGACCACGCCCCCCGGCCGCCTCGCCGACCATCTGCGTCAGGTCTGGCTGACGCCGGCGCAGGACCGTCTGTTCCTGGAGGGCGCCAGTGATCGCCGCCGCTTCTTCGACCGGCTGGTGTTCGCCGCCATCCCGCGCCACGCCGCCCATGCCCAGGCCTATGAGAAGGCCAGCCGCGAGCGCATGCGCCTGCTGACCGACGAGACCGGCCCGCCCGACGCGGGCTGGCTCGACGCTTTGGAGGCCCGCCTGGCCGAAGCCGGAGCCCTGATGGCCGAGGCCCGCGCGACCACGCTCACCGCGCTGCAGGCCGAGATCGACAGCCGGGGCGAGCGGCCCTTCCCTCAGGCCAGGCTCAATCTCACCGGCGAGTGGGAGCAACTTGCACTTGCTGGAGCCGAAATCGCCGACATCGAGGCCAGGCTGGCCGCCGCGCTCGCCGCCGCCCGCCCGCGCGACGCCTCGGCGGGCCGCGCGCTCACCGGCCCGCATCGCGGCGACCTCGCCGTGCTCCACGTCGAAAAGGACCGCCCGGCCGCCGAGTGCTCCACCGGCGAACAGAAGGCCCTGATCCTCAATCTTGTCCTGGCCCAGGCCGCGCGCCTGGCCCGCGCCGAAACCTCGCCCAGCCCGATCCTCCTGCTCGACGAAGTCGCCGCCCACCTCGATGCGCGCCGCCGCGGCGCCCTCTTCGACGAGATCGAGGCGCTGGGCCTGCAGGCGTTCCTGACGGGTACGGACGAGGTGCTATTCGAGGCCCTGAAGGGCCGGGCTCAGGGCGTGCGGGTGGAGGGCGCGGAGCTGACGGACGCGACGTGAAATCGGGTCGCGCAGCGGGACGCCTCCCGCTGGCGGTTCGCAATGGGTTCCAGTCCGCCAGGGCCCGGCGAAAAGCGTGCAGAATCAGCTTCGAACCCTATATAGAGGTCAGTATATTCTGCTGGCCCCCTGGCCCGCCAATCCGGCGCTTGGATCACATGGTCCGCCTCTCCTGAAGAGCGCCCATCGGACGACAAATGAGCGAAGAGAACGACACCCCCGAACCCGTCGCCGGCGGCCCGCAGATGTCCGGCGACGGTCCCACTCCCGAGAACAACGGGCAGGACGACTACGGCGCGGAAAGCATCAAGGTTCTCAAGGGCCTGGACGCCGTGCGCAAGCGGCCGGGGATGTATATCGGCGACACCGACGATGGCTCGGGCCTGCACCACATGGTCTATGAGGTGGTCGACAACGCCATCGATGAGACCCTGGCCGGCTGGGCCAGCCGCGTCGAGGTGATCCTCAACGCCGACGGCTCGGTCACCGTCACCGATGACGGGCGCGGCATCCCGGTGGACATCCACGAGGGCGAGGGCATCTCCGCAGCCGAGGTCATCATGACCCAGCTGCACGCCGGCGGGAAATTCGACCAGAATTCCTACAAGGTTTCCGGCGGCCTGCACGGGGTCGGCGTCTCGGTCGTCAACGCCCTGTCGTCCTCCCTGAAGCTGAAGATCTATCGCGGCGGCAAGTCCTACGAGATGGAGTTCCGGCACGGCGATTCCGTCTCGCCGCTGATCGAGACCGGCGATGCGCCGATGCGCGACAACGGCCTGCCGCTCTCCGGCACCGAAGTCACCTTCCTGCCGTCGCTGGAAACCTTCGCCTTCATCGACTTCGACCTGAAGACCCTGGAGCACCGCCTGCGCGAACTGGCGTTCCTCAACTCCGGCGTGACGATCTGGCTGAAGGATCACCGCGGGCCCGAGCCCACCGAAGAGATCATGCACTACGAGGGCGGCGTCGAGGCCTTCGTGCGCCACCTCGACAAGGCCAAGACGCCCCTGCTCAAGGCCCCGATCGTGATCCGCGGCAAGCGCGAGAACGTCGAGATCGACCTCTCGCTCTGGTGGAACGACGGCTACCACGAGAACGTGCTCTGCTTCACGAACAACATCCCGCAGCGGGATGGCGGCACCCACCTGGCGGCCTTCCGCTCGGCGCTGACCCGGATCATCACCGGCTATTCGGAGTCGAGCGGTACGGCGAAGCGCGAGAAGGTCTCGGTCGGTGGCGAGGACGCCCGCGAGGGCCTGACCTGCGTGCTGTCGGTCAAGGTGCCGGACCCAAAATTCTCGTCGCAGACCAAGGACAAGCTGGTCTCCTCCGAGGTCCGCCCGGCCGTCGAGGGCCTGGTGGGCGAGGGGCTCGGCTCCTGGTTCGAGGAGCACCCGATCGAAGCGCGCATGATCGTGCAGAAGATCGCCGAGGCCGCCGCCGCGCGGGAGGCCGCCCGCAAGGCCCGGGAACTGACCCGGCGCAAATCGGCGCTGGATATCTCGTCGCTCCCCGGCAAGCTCGCCGACTGTTCGGAGAAGGACCCGGCCAAGTCGGAGATCTTCATCGTCGAGGGGGATTCCGCCGGCGGCTCGGCCAAGCAGGCCCGCAACCGCGAGAACCAGGCGATCCTGCCGCTCAGGGGCAAGATCCTCAACGTCGAGCGCGCCCGCTTCGACAAGATGCTGGGGTCCGAACAGATCGGCACCCTGATCACCGCTCTGGGCGCCGGCATCGGCCGCGACGACTTCAACATCGAGAAGCTGCGCTACCACAAGATCGTGCTGATGACCGACGCCGACGTCGACGGCGCGCACATCCGCACCCTGCTGCTCACCTTCTTCTACCGGCAGATGCCGGAGGTGATCGAGCGCGGCTATCTCTATATCGCCCAGCCGCCGCTCTATAAGGCGTCCAAGGGCAAGTCGGTGCGTTACCTAAAGGACGACGCCGAGCTGGAAATCTACCTGATCGACGAGGGCGTCGACGGGGCCACGCTCGACCTGTCCAGCGGCGAACGCATCACCGGCGCGGACCTCCTGGCCATGGTACAGACGGCGCGTGGGGCGAAGGCCAATGTCGAGCGGCTGGCGGCGCGGGCTCCGGCCTTCGCCATCGAGCAGGCGGCGCTGGCGGGCCTGCTGGCCGGCGGCGATCCCGCCGCCGCGGCCGCGCGCCTCGACCTCTACGCCGAGGAAGGCGACGGCCAGTGGACGGGCGAGCCCGGCGAACAGAACAGCTTCGTCTTCTCGCGCGTGAAGCGCGGGGTCTCCGAGCGCATCGTGCTGGACGAGCTGCTGCTGCACGCCGCGGATGCTCGGCGCCTGGCGGAACGCTCGAAGGACCTGGCCGAGATCTTCGCCGGCCGCGCCACCTTCACCCGCCGCGACCGCGCCACCGTCGTGCGGGGCCCGATCGATCTCGTCAACGCGGTGATGGACAACGGCCGTCGCGGCCTGTCGGTGCAGCGCTACAAGGGCCTTGGCGAGATGAACGCCGACCAACTGTGGGAGACCACCCTGGACGCCAACGCCCGCACCCTGCTGCAGGTGAAGGTGAACCACGGCGACGACGCCGACGACATGTTCACCCGCCTGATGGGCGACTTGGTCGAGCCCCGCCGGGAATTCATCCAGGAGAACGCCTTGGATGCCGAAGTCGACGTGTAGTTAGTCTACCGCAGACCTGACCGCATAAGTTTGTTATAAACACGCGTGAGGGGAGTTCGGTTTACGGCGGCGGTTGTTCTCCTTAACCCTTGGTTCATAACGTCAGGATTGATGGGCCGTGGGGAACCTAAAGTGAAAATTCAAAATATCTTGGCCGCAGCTTCGGTCGCCGCAGTTCTGGTCGGCGCAGGCGCGGCGAACGCCGCACTGATCACCTTCAATCCGAACAGCCCGGGCACTGTCACGGAGACGTCGCCGTTCGGGGCATTGGCGATTGGCGGCGCATTGGCCGACAACTATATTGGCTACGGGGTCGACTTCACCTTTGGCAATACCGAAGGCTATTTCAACGATGGCGACGCTTACGGGTTTTGCGGCATCAACAACGCAGGAGATTGCGATCTCCTGACGGACGTAGACGGTCGGATTGTGCAAGTGGGTACCCATAATCAAGGTACGACCGACTATTTGTACGCTGAAGCTGGTTACTCAAGCGATGGATCTCTCACTCTGTCCGTTTTTGACATCAACAATGTTCTACTCTCGTCGGTGACCAACGGGAACCCGTTGGGGACCTATGGTCGGACGACCTTCTCGATCGCCACTGCGGGCATCGCCTCCTTCCGAATTTCCGGTGGAGATACCTACGGTGTCAACGAAATCCGCCTCAACACCCCGAGCGGCGCAGTGCCGGAACCGGCGACCTGGGGCCTGATGATCATGGGCTTCGGCCTGTCCGGCGTGGCGCTCCGCTCGCGCCGCCGGATGGCCATCGCCGCCGTCTGATCCAGACGGTCTGAACTGAACAAGAAGCCGTCCGCCGCAAGGCGGGCGGCTTTTTCTTTGGGCGCGCTGAAGGGCAGGTTCCAGGCTCGCCGAGCCGATCCAACGTTCGTCATCCTCCAGTCGTCTGCGAGTTGATCCGGGGTGACCCAGGCCGACTGCGTCAATCCTGCAGCGTCATTCTGGGTCCGCCTGATCCGCACTTGGCTGACCGTGGGATGACGACATTTTTCGGCCGCGAGGCGAGGATCTCGCTGTTGAAGGCCCGCACCACGTCCATCACCGCCTCGCCGTAGCTGGCCAGCTTGCCCTCGCCGACACCGTTGACCTGGGCGAGCGCCGCGCGGGAGGCGGGGCGTACATTGATGACATGTTCACCTGCGCGACGGACGGCCTTGTCGAACTGCGCCGGGAGTGCATCCAGGAAAACGCGCTGGATGCCGAAGTCGACGTCTAGTCGGACTGTCGAATTCTGACTATATAAGTTTTATATAAACACGGCACAGGAGAGTCCCGTTTACGGCGACCCATGTTCGACTTAACAGTTGGTCTATCACGTCAGGACTGACGGGCTGTGGGGAACCTAAAGTGAAAATTCGCAACATTCTTATCGGTGCCGCGATGGCGGCTGTCAGCGCCTCGGCTGCGAGCGCGACCATTTATACCTTCGTCGGTTCATGGCTTGTCGGTGACGGGCCGGTGTGGACCAGCAATCCCTCGGTCTATTCCGGGCAGGACGCCGCCGCCTTTTTGTTTGGTGGGGCAGCCGGCGACTATGCGATCTCCACGATCGACAACGACCCGCTGAACATAGACCACCTAGCCTTCCTGGATGGATGGGGCGACACACAGTACCTGTCCAACCCGCAATCCGAGAGCTACAGCCTGACGAACGGGACCGGCTATAACGATCCGTATGGCGGCCCGTCCTACTCGGCCTACGTTCTCGACCACACCTGCTTCAACCGCTACGGCAACGGGGGCGCTGCGTGCGAGGGAGACGGTACTCAATACCGCAACTACGCCTTCCGCGCCGACGGCGGCGCGGTGCCGGAACCGGCGACCTGGGGCCTGATGATCCTTGGCTTCGGCCTGTCCGGCGTGGCGCTCCGCTCGCGCCGCCGGATGGCCATCGCCGCCGTCTGATCCAGACGGTCTGAACTGAACAAGAAACCGTCCGCCGCAAGGCGGGCGGTTTTTCTTTGGCCGACAGACTCCTTGCCACGGCGAACGCCAATAGTTTTGCACTGTAGAAATAGTACAATACCTAATTTTCGCCAAAACGCAGTATCTGAGACGTTCAATATTTAACGAATACATCCAATACATGCGTCGGCACGCATGAGGCGAATCGCGTTTACGACTCTTCACGACGGTTCCTAAGTGAGATCGACATTTCCTTTTTCGATTTGCTGGGGGCAATTCATTGAAATTCAACGCGCTCTTTGTGGCCACTTCGGCCGCCGTGCTGCTCATCGCCGCGGGGTCGGCCCGGGCCGCTGTCGTCGAGACCACGCATTTCATCGGCTCGCCGACCAGCTTCAACGGCTTTGAAGGCATCGGGTCGCACCCCGGAGACTTCCTGGGCCCGTACACGGAAGACGGAATCACGGTCCAGCATATCGGCGACGACGGGATCTGGACGGACTCCGATGCGCGCGTGGGGAACTACAGCTGGTACAAGAACGGCGGCGGCACGGGCTATACCCGCATCACCCTGGCCAGCCTCGCGGATTTCTCTGCAATTCAGTTCCTGGCGTTCAGCGGGTTCATTGATGGCGGCGGTTCGCTCAACTACCAACTCGTGAACAACGGCTCCGTTGTGCAGACGGGCGTTGCGGGACCCGTCCCCGCATACCATGGCGGTTCCCGCTACTACGGCTTCTCGGGCGGCGGCTTTGACGAGGTGCGGGTGCAGGTGACCCTGTACGGCGCCTTCTCCGGCGGCGATTTCGAGGCCGGCATCTTCGATTCGATCGCCGTGGGCGAACCGGGCGGCGTTCCGGAACCGGCGACCTGGGGCCTGCTGATCCTGGGCTTCGGCCTGTCCGGCGTGATGCTGCGCTCGCGCCGCCGGATGGCGACCGCGGCCATCTGATCCACACGGACTGATCCGAGCAAAGAGCCGTCCGCCGCGCGGCGGGCGGCTTTTCTGTGGGCGCGCCGCCCTGTTTCGCGTCATTCGCCCTACGATCTGGCGACAGCAGAATGACGAGAGCGTCACCGTTGCCCCGAAGACACGCCATGATGGTGTAACTTTTGCGAAACGTCGGTCCATGACCGAATCGCAGGGGATCTCCAGATGACCAACTTCACCTCGCGCCGCGCCGCGCTCGCCATGGGCGCGGCCGTCGCCGTCCTGGCCAGCGCGATCGCCGCGCCCGCCTTCGCCACGGAGGCCGCCACCCAGGTCGACGAGGTGATCGTCACCGCCCAGAAGAAGACCGAGAACATCAACGACGTGCCGGTCTCGGTGACCGCGATCGGCGGCGAGAAGCTGGCGGTCATTCGCTCCTCCGGCGGCGACATCCGGGTGCTGTCGGGCCGGGTGCCCAGCGTGATCCTGGAGTCCAGCTTCGGCCGGACCTTCCCGCGGCCCTACATCCGCGGCCTGGGCAACACCGACTTCGACCTCAACGCCTCGCAGCCGGTCTCGTTCGTCTATGACGAGGTGGTGCTGGAAAGCCCGATCCTGAAGGGCATGCCGCTCTTCGACATCGACCAGGTGGAAGCCCTGCGCGGGCCGCAGGGCACCCTCTTCGGCCGCAACACCCCGGCCGGTGTGCTGAAGTTCGACAGCGCCAAGCCGACCCAGGAGACCCATGGCTACGCCTCCGGCTCCTACGGGACCTTCGGCACCATGAACCTCGAAGGCGCGGTCGGCGGCGCGATCATGCCGGACGTTCTGTCAGGCCGGGTCTCGGCCCTCTACCAGCGCCGGGACGACTGGATCGACAACGGCTTCACCAAGAAGAACAACGCCACCGGCGGCTATGACGAATATGCGCTGCGCGGCCGGCTGCTGTTCACCCCGAACGCCCAGTTCAGCGCGCTGGCCAACGTCCACTACTTCCATCTGGACGGCACGCCGCAGATCTTCCGCGCCAACATCATCAAGAAGGGCACGAACGATTTCGTCGCCGGCTTCGACCGCGGCGTGATCTTTCAGGACGCCCAGCCCCGCTCGTTCCAGAAGGTCAAGGGAACCGGCGCCAGCCTGAAGATGACCTATGACTTCGGCGGTCCCGTGCTGACCTCGATCACCGGCTACGAGCACGTCAAGACGCTGAGCCACGGCGATATCGACGGCGGGTTCGGCGCCGTGTTCGCCCCGCCGTCCGGTCCAGGCTTCATCCCCTTCCCGTCGGAAAGCGCCGATGGGATGCCCTATCACCAGCAGCTCAGCCAGGAATTGCGGCTGGCCGGAACCAGCGGCGCGCTGAGCTACACGGTCGGCGGCTTCTACTTCTTCGAAGATGTGAAGATCGACAGCTTCGACTACAACACCCTCGCCGGCGGCGCCCTCGACGGCTACGCCTTCCAGCACCAAAAGACGACCTCCTACGCCCTGTTCGGCAACGCCGACTACAAGGTCTCTGACGCCTGGACCGTCGGCGGCGGCATCCGCTACTCCAACGACGACAAGGACTTCGTGGCGCAACGCCTGCGCTCGCCGTTCGGGGCGCCCAACACCGCGCGCCTGACCGCCAGGCCCTCCAGCAGCGACGTCAGCTTCAACCTGAACACCACCTACCGGGCGACCGACGACATGAACCTCTACGCCCGCGTGTCGAAGGGCTATCGCGCGCCGTCGATCCAGGGCCGCCTGGTGTTCGCCGACACGCTATCGGTCGCCAAGAAAGAGACGCTGATGTCCTACGAGGCGGGTCTGAAGACCTACGCTTTCGACCGCCGCCTGCGGATGGACGCCGACGTCTTCTACTACAAGGTCAACGACCTGCAGTTGACCGCGGTGGGCGGCGGGATCAACGCCGCGCGCTTGCTCAACGCTGACAAGGCCGAAGGCTACGGCTTCGAGTTCAATGCCGAGGCCCGGCCCTTCGAGCACGCCCAGATGACCGCTGGGTTCTCGTACAATCACACCAAGATCGACGACCCGACCCTGCTGACCGCCCCCTGCGGCGGCGGCTGCACGGTGCAGAGCCCGGCCGGCCCGCTGCCCGGCACGGTGCGGATCGACGGCAATTCCCTGCCCAACGCCCCGCGCTGGATCTTCAACTACACCACCCGCTATGCCCTGCCGTACGGCGACGGTGAGTTCTTCATCTTCACCGACACGGCCTACCGTTCGAAGATCAACTTCTTCCTCTACAAGTCCGCCGAGTTCACCGACGACAAGCTGATCGAAACGGGCCTGCGCCTTGGCTACCAGGCCACGGCCGGCAAGTGGGAGGCCGCCGTCTTCGGCCGCAACATCTTCAACGACAAGAGCCTCGAAGGCGGCATCGACTTCAACAACCTGACCGGCTTCGTGAACGATCCCCGCACCTGGGGCGTCGAGCTGAAGGGCAAGTTCTAGAGCATTCGGCGGTCAAGTTGACGCATATCCATCATGGCGGAAGTAGTTGGCGCACACCTTTGGTGTGAAGGCGTCGAGGACCTGTCCGATGCGATCCCAGAGCGCGCCGACGGTTCGCTCGGCGGCTTTGCGCAGCAGCGCCTTGAGCTTTGAGAAGGCCAGCTCGATGGGATTGAGGTCGGGAGAGTAAGGCGGCA
>JBBREC010000141.1:0-9585 GCA_038203295.1 Caulobacterales bacterium | reverse complement strand
GATGACCGGGTCCCTCCAGACCGCATCGAGGAGGTGGCGCGCCTCATCTGGGTGCTCGGCCACGGCATCGCCTCGGTGGTCCACATGGAGGACGATGCGGCCACCGCGGAGCGATTGGTCCAGACCTTGCTCCGGGGCTTCGCCTTCCTGCAGTCGCCCAGATACACGACCTAAGCCTCGCAAAACCAGATGACCTCGCAGTGACGATCCGGATCCTTCCCGCAACTCCGGCGATGAACTTTCGAGAGGCGCTGAGCGCATCCCGCCTGAACGACCGAGCGCGGCGAACTGCCGGGGGTGGATTCAGGCGCCTACGCGTCCAGCCGCAGCAGGCGATTGCGGGTTGCCCGGCCAGCGATTGCCACGCGCTCCGCGCGTCAGGCCTGCGCGTCGTCGTCGGCCTTGAGGCGATAGCCGACCCCAGGCTCGGTCAGCACGATCCGTGGCGCGGAGGGCTCGAGCTCGAGCTTCTGGCGAAGCTGCGCCACCAGCACGCGGACGAACTGGGCGTCCACCTGGGCGTCGGCGCCCCAGACCGAGGCGATGACCTGCTTATGGGTGACCACGCGCCCGGCATGCCGGGCGAGGGTGCGCAGCAGGTCATACTCACGGGGCGTCAGCCGAACCTCGTCGCCCTGCACGAGCACCCGGCGGGCGGGGAAGTTGATCTCCAGGTCGCCGGCCTTGAAACTGGGCTGGGCGGTGAAACGGCGCTCGCGGCCGCGCAGGGACGCGCGAACGCGGGCAAGAAGCTCGCCGACGCCCACCGGCTTGTTGACGAAATCGTCGGCGCCCAGGTCGAGTGCGATGATCTTTTCGCTTTCCAGATCCCGGGCCGACAGAACGATGATGGGCGCCTCCGACCACTCGCGCATCCGGCGGATGACGTCTTTGCCGTCCATGTCCGGCAGGCCGAGATCGAGGATCATCACGTCGCAGGGATTCCCGGCCATCTGGGTAAGAGCGGACTCGCCGGTGGCCGCGGTCTCGACGCTGTAACCGGCGGCGGTGAGGGCCGGCGTCAGAGCGCGCACGATCTGCGGCTCGTCGTCGACCAGCAACAGGCGCGCGGGGGAGTCGATCATGGGGCAAGGCCAATCTTGAGGGTGACCGCGAGTCCGCGTTCAGGACGAGGCCGGTTCACCACGGTGACGTCGCCGCCCATGGCTTCCATAAAGCCGCGGGCGATGGACAGACCGAGGCCGGTTCCGGCTTTGCCACTGACGCTTGGCGAGCGGTAAAACTTGTCGAAGATTCGGGCCATATCACTGGGCGCGACGCCGGGCCCCTCATCGGTGACGCGGACGACGGCGTCGTTCGCATCGCGCTCGCAGACGATGCGCACGGTGCTGCCGGCCGGCGAGTAGCGGATGGCGTTCTCAACGATATTGCCCAGCGCCTGCTCGAACAGCAGCGGGTCGCCCGAGGCCTCGAGATCCTCGCCCGGCGTGGCCTGGAGGATGGTGCGCTTCTGGACGAGTTGCTGGCGGCGCAGCGTGCGCTCGATCACCTCTTTGATGTCGAAGCGGGTGTGCTGGACGGTCAGCGCGCCGGCCTCCAGCTTGGTCATGTTGAGCAGGTTCGCCACGAACGCGTTCATGCGCTCGCTTTCCTCCTGGATTGTCGCGGTCAGGTCGCGGCGCGTGGCGACATCGAAGTCGTCTCCAAACTCCTGCAGGCTGGAGGCCGAGGCCATGATCGCGGCGAGCGGCGTGCGCAGGTCATGGGATATCGAAGACAGCAGCGCGTTGCGCAACTCCTCTGTACGGGCGCGTGCTTCTGCGTTGGACATGGCCGCAGCCAGGCGGGCGCGGGCCTCGGCCGAAGCGCCAGCGTCGGCGAGAATCTCCAGCAGGGTCTGCTCGTCGGCGGCGTGCTGACCGCCGGCAAGCGGCCGCCAGGCCGCCACGCCCAGGGTCGCGCCGTCGGCGTGTAGCGGACGCACGCTCCAGCCGTCGACAATGTGTGTTGCGACCCCGTTCAACCAGTCTTCAGCGCCCAGGGCCCGCGCCTGATGCAGGAGTTCAGGGGACGCCTCCAGGCCCTCCACACTGGCGAAGGTGGAGGTGTCGGTGAGCACCAGCGCATCGCCCCGGCCAGCCCTTGCCAGGTGATGGGCCAGGCGTTGACGGATGAAGTTCTCGTCGGGGCTGGCGGAGAAGTCCCGTGTCGCGTCGAACAGCGCCTGGGTGGTGCGCGCGCGCGCCTGGGCTTTCTCGGCCTGGTCGCGGACCCGGCCTGTGAGGCTGCCCGTCAGCATGGCGACCGCGAAGAACATAGCCAGCGTCAGCGCAGCCTCCAGCCCGCCAATCGAAAGGGAGTCGCGCGGCTCCATGAGGTAGTAGTTGTAGGCAATGAAGGCCAAGCCGGCGGCGAAATAGGCGGGTCCTGACCCTAGCCAGAACGCTGTAATCAGGACGCCTGCCAGGAATATCGCAGAAACCCGGGTCACCTGCGTGACGAGATAGAAAACCTCAGCTAGTCCCGTGGAAAGCGCCACGATGACAAAGGCGGCGCCATACCGCCAATAGATCCGGGAAGTGAGCGACGCGATCTTCAGCGGAGGTCCTCCCGAAATGATCCACAGGTGGCCCGGGACTCACGGCCACGCTTCCATGTCACACGTGAAATATGCGACCTGCGTGAGCGTGTCGCGGCCTGAATCCGGCGTTACGTGAGGCTATGGGTCGCGGGTAAGCTCGGCCATCTTCGCTACGGTGTTCCAGTTGCGCGCGGTGCCACGCAGCTTTAGCGCCCGCTCGATCACGGCGGCTGTCAGCTTGGACGCGCCGATTCCATCTGGATAGCAGGCGTAGAGGGCCTCGGGCCCGAGGGCGACCCGCTCCGTGCCCTTGATCCTCGCCTGCAGCGCCGCGACGTCGGCATCCAGCGGCTCGCCGCTCAGGACCACCACAACAAGGTGGCCAGGGTTGTCTCGGGCCATGGCGGGGAACGGGTTGGCCGCGACGATGGCGGCCATCTGGGCGCCATCTCGAGCGAAGACTTCGGTGGGCTGGCCAAGGGTGGTTTCCAGCGCGGCGGCGATCCTGGCTTCCAGCGCCGGGTCCGCGGCCCTGGCGAGGATGACGGCGTTGCCGGTGGCGACAACGGTCTGCGCATCTGGGTGGCCGCACGCCTCAAGCGCGCGCTTGAAGTCGGCCATCAGCAGCCGTCGGCCGGCTAGATTGACGGCGCGAAGGAAGACCGCGACCTTTCCCATGCTCAGATCCCGGCTTCCCAGGCGAGGTACTCAGGCCGCACCAGCAGACGCGCCGCGTAGGTCTCGGCCGGGCCAGTGTCGCCGAAGTCGGCGAGCCGGATGGCGTAGGTCCGCAGGCGAGTGGCGACCGGGGTGAAGAAGGCGTCGGCGATGCCCCACTCCGCACCGGCCAGATAGGGGCCGCCGAAGCGGGTCAGCATGGCGTTCCAGAGCTCGACGATCCGGCGCAGGTCCTTCCGTGTCGCCTCCGAGAGGTCGGTTGCAGCGACCGGCGCGCCGATGTCCATCGGGCACTGCGCCCGCAAGGCCTGGAAACCGGAGTGCATTTCCGCGGCCGCCGACCGCGCCAGGGCCCGAGCCGCCGGGTCGGACGGCCAGAGGCTCGCCTCGGGGAACCGCTCGGAAAGGTACTCGCAGATCGCCAGCGAGTCGCAGATGGCGAGATCGCCGTCCTTCAGCACAGGGACGAGGCCCGTGGCGGAGTGCGGCCTGATCGCCTCGGCGCTGAGGCTGTTTTCCTGGCGAAGCTGGATCAGCGTCTCGGTGAACGGCGCGCCGGTCCTGACCAGCGCCAGCCATGGGCGCATCGACCAGGTCGACCAGGCCCTGGTGCCGATCACGAGTTCCATCTGCGACTCCCTTTTCCGAATGGCTGACGCCTAAGGCGCGCGGGGGTCCAAGTCCACGCCAGCGAAACTCGAACTCCGTCCAGGCCAGCTTACGGCAGGGCTTCACACGCCCGGCGGAATACGAGACGTTGGGCTCAGAGGGCCATCGGAGCCCGCCTGGAGGACCAACACCCATGACCGATGCGTCCGCTCCGGCCCCGATCGGCGCAACGATCGACCCGAAGATCGCCATGGGCGCCCCGCCGCTCGTTCCCCTGGTTTCCGCGGGCTACCGCAACTATGCCCTGGTAGTCCTGCTGCTGGTCTACACGGTCAATTTCCTCGACCGGCAGATCGTCACGATCCTCGCCGAGCCGATCAAGAATGACCTTGGCATCAGCGATACGCAGCTGGGGCTGCTCACCGGCCTGGCGTTCGGGATCGTCTACTGTGGCCTGGGCCTGCCTCTGGCGCGTCTGGCGGACAAAGCCAACCGGGTCTGGATCATCTCCGGCTCACTGGCGCTGTGGAGCGCGTGCACCGTGCTCTGCGGTCGGGCAGTGAACTACCCGACACTGGTGCTGGCGCGCATGGGGGTCGGTGTCGGCGAGGCGGGCTGCACGCCCACGGCCCACGCCCTGATCGCTGATTACACGCCGAAGGAGAAACGCGCCTCGGCGCTGGCCTTCTTTTCCATGGGAACGCCGCTAGGGGGCCTGCTTGGCCTGGCTATGGGCGGGGTGATCGCAGACGCTTTCGGCTGGCGCCACGCCTTCCTGTTGGCGGGTCTTCCGGGCTTGGTCCTGGCCCTGTTGGTGCTGTTCACCCTTCGCGAGCCGCGCAACGCCATGAGCAAGGCCGCGGCAGAGGCCGCCAGTGCGGTGCGGATGAGCTTCATGGCCACGCTGCGCTACCTGAGTGCAAAGCCGACCTTCTGGTACATCGCCTTCGGCGCGGCGATCAAAGCTTTCATCGGCTACGGGCATGCGCCATTCACCGCCTCCTACTTCCTGCGCGTGCACGGACCGGAGGTGGCGCAACTGGCCGGTCAGTTCGGCCTGAAGCCGCTGGGCTTCATAGGTATCGCGCTCGGCCTCCTGTCCGGCATCTTCGGCACGCTGTCGAGCTGGCTTGGCGGCTACATCGCCGACAGGTTCGGCGCCCGCGACCTTCGCGCCTATGGGTCGGTGCCGGCCGTGGCGAGCCTGGTCTCGATCCCGTTCTTCTGCGCGGCGATGACCGTCGACAGCGTTCCGCTGGCCCTGGCGCTGCTGATCCCAAGCTCCCTGCTGGGTGCGCTCTGGTACGGTCCGGTCTACGCCTCGGCTCAGGGTCTGGTGCCGCCTCAGATGCGCGCGACCAGCGCCTCGATCGTGCTCTTCATCATCAACATGGTTGGCCTGGGCTTTGGCGCGCTGGTGGTCGGCGGCCTCTCCGATTTCTTCAACTTCAACATGGGTCTTGGAAAGGCCGAGGGTGTGCGCTGGGCGTTGATCAGTTCGTCATTCCTCGGCCTGATCGCCGCGTTCCTTTTCCTGAAGGCCCGCAAGCACATCCGCGAGGAGATGATCAGCTAGCCGCGGCGTTTCGAGGCGCAGCGTCGATGTCATGCCCGCGGTGTTCGACCGGTTCATGGCCGAGCTGATGACGCTGGCCCGGGCCAACGACTTTCCGGTGGCCAAGGACCGGGAGGACGCCGAACTCGAGGCCTTCGCTCGCCAGGTCGCCAGCCCCCATGCCGCGGAGGACGAGGCCGGCCGTTTCCGGATCGACGGGCCCACGGCTTACCTGACGCCGAAAGCGGCCCTGGCGCTGGCGCTGCACGAACTGGCCACCAACGCCGCCAAGTATGGCGCGTTGTCTACGCCGGTCGGCGGCGTGGCGCTCACCTGGGACGCGTCTGATCGAGAAGGGCCTGAAGGCCGATAGGCAGGCTGAGGTGCGCCTCGACTATGCCGATGACGGACTCGCCCTGACCCAGGATGCGCCCCTTCGCGATGGCGACTGGGCCTGGGATCGGCGTCGCCGTTGGGGAACGCCGCAGCACGGAACTGGTGCGGCTGGCGGGGCTGTGGAAGCGAAGAGCCCTATATGGCCTGGCCGATGCGGGTCGGCTGGGCGCCCTGCGCGGCGTCGAGCTCAGCCCGGGCCTTGAGGATTTCGCGGGCGCGCAGGCTGGAGAGCACCGGATCGAGGCCGTCCATCAGGGCGATCAGGAAGCCGATCTCGCCCTCAAACAGGCCCTGGCGCCAGACGTAGCTGGTCCAGAACTGGCGGAGGCCGCTGGCGAGCGCACCCGGGATGCTGCCCGGGCGGCCGGCGTCGGCGATGTCCTGGGCGCGGAGTGCGGTCTGGCGGTTGAGGCGAGCGATCATCTGGCCCACGTCCGGGTCCGCGGCGCGGCAGATCGGGGTTTCCAGGGCGCCGGCATAGCGGCCGTCCAGAATGGCGATCGGCTGCACGCGGCGGGCCTGCCAGCGCTTGATGCTGCGGCGATAGAGGCGCGGCGCGATGGCCGCACCGAACGCGCCGCCCCATCCGCGACGGATCAGGGTCTCGCCGACGTAGTTGTCGAGTGGCACGTCGAACCAATCGCCGGCCGGCCGGCCGTGGATCGCGGCGCGGACCTCGTAGGCGAGGGCGGCCTCGACGATCTCGTCGGTCTCGACCTCAAGCACCCATTCGCCGAGGCAGGCGGCGACGCCGGCGGCCTTGGCCTGGCTTTCCAGCGGGAAGATGCCGTCGATCACACGGGCGCCGAACTGGCGGGCGATCTCCTGGGTGCGGTCGGTGCAGCGGTCGGCGACCACCACGATCTCGTCACAGAAATCCAGGCGGCGCAGGCACTCGGAGAGGCGCGCTTCTTCGTTGTGCGCACAGACAAGTGCCGAAAGCTTCACCGTCATCGTCCCCCAAGGACCCGCGCGGCGTTAACTCGCCGTCAAGGATATGACGCCGCCAACCGGCGTTACCCCCCGCTTGCGATTTTTGAGAATCGGAGTCGCCGCTTCTGGCCGCAGTTGTGGAGCTAGAAGGCTCCAGCCAAGCGCACGCCGATGGTGCGCGGGCGTTGCGGCGTGGTCTGGCGGACCTGCCCGAAGGTGAAGGGATTGCCGTAGCCGAAGGTGTCGCCTGAAGCGTCGGTGGGATTGATCACATAGGCCTGGGCGCTCCAGCGCCGGGTGGCGATCTCTGCGGAGAGCCTGGCCTGGACGTAGGAGCCGGTACGGGTCGTGATCGCGCTTTCGAAGCTCTGGCGTGAAGGCCCCAGATAGCTCGCCTCGCCGATCAGCCTGAGCGTGATGTTGTCGCCAAGCGGGCGTTCGTAGCGGGCGAGCAGGCCCCCGGAAATGCGCGGCGCACCTGGCAGGCCACTCCCGAGCGGCTGGGCGAAATCGGGATTCGTGTGGGTGAATTTGGGTTCCGCGAAGAGGCCGTTGGCCTGCAGCGACAGGCCGAAGTCGAAGTCGAGCGCGAGTTCGGTTTCGAGGCCAATTATGCGCGCGTCGCCGACATTCGCCGTGTAGGCCAGGCCCGAGGGCCGGTACTGATCGGACTGGATGTTGCTCCACAGGTCGTAGAATGCCGCGGTGCGGGCGGCCAGCCGCCCGTCGAGAAACCGGCCCTTGGCCCCCAGTTCGTAGTTGCGCAGTTGGTCGGGCGCGAAAGTCGCCCGGGCGGACCGGATCGCTGAAAAGCCCGTGGAATTGATGCCGCCGGCCCGGTAGCCCTCGGAAAACAGCCCGTAGATCATCGGGCCGGAGGCGAACTCGTATTGCAGCGAGAGCTTAGGCGAAAACCCGTTGAAGGTGCGGTCGCCGGTCACGACCCGGGATTGTCCTGGCGGCGCCACCACGATGTCGGAGGTGGTGGCGACGTCGGTCTGGAAGATCCGGCCCCCGGCGGCGGCGGTCCAGCCTTCCGCGAACCGGTAGCTCGCCTCGCCGTAGAGGGCTAGGTCGCGGACCTTGTCGCGGCGCGCCTCGCTGTAGACCTCGCTCAGCTTGGCGTTGGGCTGGCGGACCAGCAGGGACGATGGCGCCCGCTCCAGTGACGACGAGGCGTAGGCGCCGGCAAGCCACCGGAACCGTCCATCGCCCATGGAGGCCAGCACCAGATCCTGCACCAGTCGCCGCGTCCGGGCCCGTTCAGAATATACGCCAAGGTCGCTGTCGGTGATGGCGAAGATGCCGGCCGCCGTGGAGGCGTCGTACTGGCTGGCGAAGTCGTGGCGGACGTAAGCCGTCGACGACGACAGGGTTGCGAACCCCAGATTGCCCTCCAGGGTCATGGCGCCCATCGAAAAGTCGTTGTCGTGTGCCTCGCGCGTGCGGTTCGCGCGCTGGCCGGGCGCGAGGCCCGCGGTAACATACTGGGTATCCATCGATCGCAGGCGCTGGACGGCCGCCGACAGGTCGACCTGCCAGGCCTCGCTGAGCTGGACCCGCAGCGCCGCGCGGCCGCCGAGGCGAGTGGTTCGGTCGACGTCAGCCAGCCTCAGGGTGACGTCGTCGAGATAGCCGCCCTGCAGGTCGTAGTAGCCGACCAGGCGCAGGGCGGCCCGGTCGCGGATCAGCGGCGCGTTCGCGAAGCCTTCGATCTCGCGGCTGGGCGAGCCGCCCCTGGTCCAGGCCTGGCCGCCGGCGATGGCCGCCGAGGCGCCGTCCAGGTCGGGCTTATTGGCGATCACCCGGTAGACGCCGGCCAGCGCGCCGGACCCGTAGAGCGAGCCCTGCGGCCCGCGCACGGTCTCGACCCGATCGACATCGACCAGGCGCAGGTCCGGATCGGGCGCGTTGTAGTTGATCGGCGTGTTGTCCAGGTAGGTGCCGACGGTCGAGCGGGCCCGGCCGGTGAAGGCGCCGTCGGAGAGCCCACGCATCAGGAGTTTGTCGCGGCCGGGACCGAGGTTGGTCGTGGTCACGCCGACGAGCTGGCCGGCGGTGTCGCGGGCGTCGGCCGAGCCGGACGCGCGCAGCTGCTCGCCGGAGAGCGCGCTGACGCCGGCCGGCAGGGCGTCGAGCCGCTCGGGACGTTTCCTAGCCGTGACCATGAGTTCGGTGACCAGTGGCGCGGCCGCCGCGACCTGATGCGGTGGAGGCGAAACCGCGGACGCCGGCAGAATGCGCACGGTGGTCGCATCGATGATGCGGTAGCTGCAGGGCGCGCCGGCCAGCAGCCGCTGCAGCGCCGCGTCGAGCGCGTAGGACCCGCGAAGTGAGGTTCGGCCAGAGCCGCCGCAGGATGAGGCGCCCAACAGGGAAACGTTGGCCTGCACGGCCAGGTCGATCAGGGCTTCGGCGTAGGGCTTGGACGGTATAGCGAAGCGACGGCGCGCGTCGGCAGCCTCAGCCGGCTCGGCGAAGGCAAGCAGGCACAGTCCACCGAAGGACGCGCGCAAAGCAGCTGCCCGCCTGGATATGGCGCCCTATCCCCCTCATGGCTTCGTTGCCTCATCGCGCCGAAGCGTTACCTCGCGGGCGGAAGGTAGCGCTCTCAGCGGAGCGAGCAAGGCGAGGCGTCGAATAACCGCATCCTGATTGTCGAGGATAAGGACGCCGGAGAACCGGATTGCGGCCAGGGCGGGGTCTTCCAGTCGAATCTGACGGGAATATTGCTGATTGAGATCGGCGACTACGTCGCCCAGCGGCTGGTCGCGATAGATCAGGCGGCCAGTGCGCCAAGCGTAGGCGTCGGAGGGATCGACCGCGTGGACGACAGCCGCGGCCTCGCCCTGGAGGTGCTCGAGCTTCTGGC
>JBBREC010000140.1:0-9608 GCA_038203295.1 Caulobacterales bacterium | reverse complement strand
TGCCCCACCGGGACTTCCACGAAATTCCACATCTTCAACACCCCATGCTGAAAGGCCGTTCTAGCCATGGCGTTAGGGTTACCCCGGCAAGGTTTCGGTCGAATTAATGGTGAATTATACGGATAGTCCCTCGCCATAGCGGTGGCCTGACCAACGCCGCCTGGACCGGGATTTCGCGTCTCGGCGTCGTCAAACTGACAACGCCATCGCTACCATCGTCCAGATTCTTGGGTTCGGTTCTTCTAGGCAGGGGCGGATCGGCGCTATGTGGGCCAACACCGCGTTCCGGTCGCGCCCTTCGCCTGTGATGAAGCGCGGCCCGCGTTGACACGATCGGCGCCGATCTCTGGGGAACAGACCGCCTAGGGTCTGGCTAACTTTCATGATGGCGGATTTGCGCCCAAAGGAGACGATATCGTGAGCGACTGGGATGGCAGGGGCCTTGTATCGACGGACTGGCTCGAGGCGCACCTTGGTGATCCCGACATCAGGGTGTTCGACGCGACAGTGCACCTGCGGCCCGCCACGCCGGGCCCCTATCGCATCGAGAGCGGGCGCGCCGACTACGAAGTCGCGCACATTCCCGGCGCTGCCTTTGCGGATCTCGCGACGGACCTTTCCGACACACAGTCCGGGCTGGGATTCACCTGCCTGGCCGCCGAACGGCTGGCTGCCGCCTTCGGCGCCATGGGGATCGGGCGCGACAATCGTGTCGTCGTCTACAGCGCAACAACGCCGATGTGGGCGACCCGCCTGTGGTGGATGCTGCGGTCGGCGGAGTTTGACAACGCGGCCGTCCTTGACGGCGGCTTCGCCAAATGGACGACCGAGGGCCGACCCGTCGCGACAGGCGCGCATCAGTATGCTCCGACCGACTTCACTGTCGGCGAACGACCAGGCGCCTGGGCTGACACAGCCGAGGTGCTGTCGGCGATCGATGACGGTTCGGTCTGTACGATCAATGCGCTGCCGCCCGGCGTCCACAGCGGCGAGGCGACAACGAACTATGGGCGCAAGGGTCACATCAAGGGCAGCCGCAATGTGCCCTATGCGGCGCTGCTGGAGGCGGATGGCCGTTTTTGCTCGGACGAGCACCTGCGCGCCCTCTTCCAAGTTGTTGGCGCTTTCAATCGCCCGCGGGTGATCTGCTACTGCGGCGGCGGCATCTCGGCGACCATGGACGCCCTGGCCCTGAGCCGGCTGGGCCACCCTTCGGTCTCGGTCTACGACGGCTCGATGTCGGAATGGACGCGCCAACCTGACCTGCCCATGGAGACGGGAACCTAGGCCGTGGGGGCCGAGTCCCCGACGACCGATACGCGTTCGCCGTAGCGCGAGTGGGGATAGTAGTCCCACACCGAGTGGTGCTGGGTGCAGCGGTTATCCCAGAAGGTCAGGGTGTTCGGCTCCCAGCGCACCCGGCAGTGGAGCTTGGGTTCACGCTGCAAGAGGCCGAACAGGCTGTCGAGCAGGGCGCGGCTCTCCCAGCGGTGCAGGCCAACGAGGTGGGTCGTAAAGCCGGAGTTGACGTTTAGCACCTTCCGCCCAGTGTCCGGGTGCCGGATCACGACTGGATGCTCATGCCGCGGATAGCCCCCTTCAGGGGGTTTGGAGCCGTAATTGCCGATGTAGGGCAGGGCGCCGTCGTGGACCGCCGTCAGGCCTTCAAGGAACGCCTTCATCGCTGGCGAAAGCATCTCGTAGGCCATGTACATGTCGGCGAAGAGCGTGTCCCCGCCGCCGCATTCCGGCGTTTCGGTGATGTAGAGCATCGAGCCCAGCGGCGGGATCTCGTCGCAGGTGACGTCGGTGTGCCAGGCTTCACCGGCCGTGTAAGGAGACTGGGCCGTCGTCTTGACCACCAGCACCTCGATGTCCTGACCGGGTCGGCCATGGTTCATGGGATGGGTGTGCAGCCGGCCGAAATGGCGGCCGAACGCCTTGTGAGCCTCGCGGTCGAGGTGCTGGTCGCGGAACACCAGAACCATCCAGTCGGCCCAGGCGGCGCGGATGTCGGAAAGCTGAGCGCCGGAAAGGGGCTTCGACAGGTCGATGCCCTCGACCTCGGCGCCGATGTGAGGCGAGATCGGCCGCACGCGGAAGGTGGCGTATTCGGTGCGCCGGACCGTATCGATCGGAACGTGTTTGGACAGGGCCGCGACGGCCATCGGCTTCCTCCTGGCGACCTCGCAGCCCGCCCTGTTGTTGCGGCCAGCCTAGGCCGCAGTTTCCCGCGGAACAAGGCAAGGGTTCCTGGGACAGGTTTCTTGCGCTCCCGTTCCGTTCGAGAGCCATTGAGCGGGCGCGAAGGCGCGACCAGGACACGAAAAAGCCCGCCGGATCGCTCCGGCGGGCCTTGTCGTCTGAGAGGCCGCGAGCCCCTAGATTTCTTCGTTGATCAGGGCGACCTGGTAGAAGCCATTGCCCTGCAGGGTGTTCATCACCGCCATGAAGTCGCCGTAGCGGACCGTCCTGTCGGCGCGGATGTAGACGCGCTGTTCGGTCGGCGGCAGGGTCGGATCGTCGGCCCGCAGCGTCACCGAAAGGTCGGCCGGCAGGGTGTCGAGCGTCGTGGCCTTCTCGCCGATGAACACGCCGCCGCCTGGCTGCAGGTTGATGAGGATCGGCTCCTTCACCTTGGTGCCGGGGGGCGGCGGGACCGCGGGCGGCAGGTCGAGCTTGATCGACACTGTCGCGGCGGGGATCGCCACCATGAAGATGATGAGGAGCACCAGCATCACGTCCACGAAGGGCGTGACGTTGATGTCGCTGTTCTGGCCAAGGTCGAAGCGTCCGCCGCCCCCGCCACCCAGCTTTGCACCCATACCTGATTTCCTTACCTGCGGGCCCGGTTGGTCCGTGCCTGTTCCTGGAGTCCACCGACCATTGGCAAGCCGTTAGCGGGTTGTAAAGGGGCGAAGCACTTGGACGACCGCCGTTCGCCGCCCCGCCCGCGAAAGTGCATTCCGTTTCGGCGTCCATGCCTCTAGGGGGGAGATGATGAACCAGTCCTTCGACGCCTATGTCACCGCCGCCCTCTTCGACGCCGCCGGCCGCGCGGCTTTCGCCCTGGGCGACGGCACGGTCCGCTTCGAGGGCGGCGAGGTTGTCGCGGCCCATTCCGGGGCAATCCTGGCCGCAGCCGTGCATCCTTCCGGCGAGGGCCTGGTCACCGGCGGCGACGACGGCCGCCTCGTCTGGTCGCGGCGCTCGGGCGCGGAGGAGATCGCCAAGATCTCCGGCCGCTGGATCGACGCCGTGGCGACCTCCGCCGAGTCCGGGCTGATCGCCTTCGCCGCGGGCCGCGAGCTGCACGTGCGCGACGCTGCCGATCCCGCCTTCGCGCGGGCGTTCACGCATGACAAGTCGGTCGCCGACCTGGCGTTCGATCCCAAGGGACGGCGGATTGCGGCGGCCACCTACGGCGGCGCCTGGCTCTGGTACGCCCGCATCGGCGACCAGAAGCCCGCGAAGCTGGCCTGGGCCGGCAGCCATGTGGCGCTGGCCTGGAGCCCGGACGGCAAGTTCCTGATCAGCGCCATGCAGGAGAACCAGCTGCACGGCTGGCGCGTCGCCGACGAGAAGAACATGCGGATGGGCGGCTACCCCGCCAAGGTGAAATCCCTGGCCTTCGTGTCGAAGGGCGCCCTGATGGTCACCGCCGGGGCCAATGGCGCGATTGTCTGGCCGTTCGCGGGCTCGACCGGGCCGATGGGCAAGCAGGCGGCCGAGATCAACTACGACGAGGCCGCTATGGTGGTCCGGGTGGCCGGGGCGCCGCAGCTCAGCTGGATCGCCGCCGGTCTGGACGACGGCCGCGTCTGGGCCTGCGACCTGACGGGCCAGAAGGTCACGCCGCTGAAGGCCGAGAAGGGCGCGGCGGTCACCGCGCTCGCCATGAGCAAGGACGGCCGTCGCGTCGCCTGGGGTTGCGAGGACGGCGCGGCGGGCGTGAGCGAAGTGGCTTAGGCCGCCCGCAGGCGGGCGGCGGCGATCATCGCCTCGGCCAGTAGGCCATAGGCTTCAATCCAGGCCTCGCGGACTTCGGGCGTGAAGGCCGGGCCGAGGCCGATGTCCAGGGTCCAGATCAGGCATTCGCCGACGATCGCGTAGTGTTCGTCCTGCACGCCGTAGCCTGCGTGGCGGCGGCCGAGCTCGTGGACTTGCGGGATGATCGCCTCGAGCCGGTCAAGGCCGACCACCACGAAGCCGATGGCGCTCATCAGCTTGTCGCCCTGGGCAGCGAGGTCCTCGGGGAACAGGCTGCGTATCTGCGGTGCTACCTGAAACAGCCGATCGTAGAAGATCGCCGCAGCCTGGGCCTTGATGGCGAGCACCTTGGCGAAGGTGGCGCGGACGAGCTGGATCTGATCGAGAGTCATGAGAGCGTGTGGGCCTGTTTTTGAGGAGGCCGGGCCTCTCACGGAAGAATACTGCAAGACACACGCCCCCAGCGGAGTGGCGGTGCGTGAGAATTTCGTAACGCGGGACATCCGTCTCCGGTGTCGCCCGTTAAGTCCCGCTTCGCGCATCTCAGGCGTCCAGCCGGACGCGGATGGCGTGCCGGGTCGGCGGCAGCGAGGCCTGGCGCCGCCGGAGGCCGAACAGGGTCGCGAGCAAGGTGGTGATAGGGGTCTTCAACGGGGAACTCTCCGGAACGCAGGCGTGCCCGTTTATCGGCTCGCGTCCCGAGGACGAGAAGGTGCAGCGGCGCGCACCGCGATGCGGCGATGTGCACGGGCCGCGCCCCCTCAGTCCGGGAAGCGGTGCGCCTTCGTCCAGTTGAAGGGGATGGTCAGGCCCACGGGGACCGGCTTGCCGGCCAGGATCGCCGGCTTGAAGCGCAGGTAGGCGGCGAAGCGCAGGGTCATCTCGCCAAGGCCGAGGCCGGGCGGGTCCTGATAGACCACCGCGCACTGATAAAGCGCGCCGAGCTTGCCAAGCAGGCAGTTCATCACCGCCAGCTCCGGGCCGTCGTGGCGCCAGGCCGCGGCGGTGGACGAAGTGGCGAAGTCGCCGTCCTTCGGTTGGACCTGCCAGTCCGGCGCGGCGTCGGGGACCGGCCAGGTGGCCGAGATCAACACGTCGGCGGCCGGCGGTCGCGCGCCCTCGGCGGCGTACCTTAGCCGGTACTTCGGCGCGAGGCCGAGCAGCGCCGCGCCGAAGCCCGACCTGGCCGGGCGCTCGACCATCACCCGGCAGTTGGAGAGCCGCCCCGCCATGTCAGCCGTGCAGGCGGCGAGCGCATTGCCGGGATCCCGGCGCGCGGCGGCTTTCGCCGGCCAGGCGGCCGTCACCTCGGCGTCGGTGGGGGTCGCGAGCCGCTCGGCGGCAAATGGGCCGTGCACCATGGCCGCGCGCCAGTCGCCGATGTCCTGCGCCGCCGCCCCGCCCGCGGTCAGGCCCGCGGCCGCAAGGGCGAGCGCCGCGATCCTCATTCAAACCCGCGCAGCTCGGCCCACAGGGCAAACGAGTCGCGGCGGGACTTCAGGCTGTTGATCGGATGGGCCTCGTCGCGATAGCCGAGCGCCATGCCGGAGAAGATCATGTGGTCGTCGGGCATCCCCAGGAATTTCGCCACTGTCTGAGGGTAGCGCGCCCAGTACTCCTGGGCGCAGGTGTCGAGGCCGCGCTCCACTGCCAGCAGCATGACGGTCTGCATGTACATGCCAAGGTCCGACCATTGCGGCGGCCCCAGCTTGCGGTCGAGGCAGAAGAACAGGCCTACCGGCGCGCCGAAGAAGTCGCCGTTCTTCGCCAGTTGCCGAAGCCGGGCGGGTTTGTCCTCGCGCGGGATCCCCAGGGTCGCATAGAGGTCCTCGCCGTTCTGGAACCGGCGGGTGCGGAACGGGTCCCAGAGATTGGGCGGATAGACGTCGTATTCGGGGGTCTCGCCGAACGGATTGGCCGCCGCCAGCGCCTTGAACCCGGCCAGCGGTTCGCCCGCCAGCCCATAGACCCGCCAGGGCTGCAGGTTGCCGCCAGACGGCGCCTGGGCCGCGCGGACCAGGATGTCGGCCACCACCTCGCCCGGCACGGGATCGGGCTTGAAGGCGCGGATCGACACCCGTCTTGCGACGGCTTCGGAGACGTTCATGGGAGCTCCCGCTTGACGCTTTGACACGACGCACGCCAGCTAGCACGACGCCCCAAGGTCAAGGCAAGGACCGCCCCGCTTGGCCCGATCACCGAAGCCCCGGACGACAGCCCGCCGCCGCGGCCTCTTCGGCCGGATCGTGCGCACGCTGTTCATGGTCGTCCTGATCTTCGGGATCCTGGGGCCGATCGCGGTGGTGGCGGTCTACCGCTTCGTGCCGCCGCCGATGACCTTCCTGATGGTGCAGCGGATGGTGGAGGGGCGCGGCTTCGACCGCCGCTGGGTACCGATCCGGTCGATCTCGCCGACCCTGGTGCGGGCCATTATCGCCGCCGAGGACAGCCACTTCTGTGACCACCACGGCTTCGATTTCAACGCCATCCAGAAGGCCATGCGCGCCAACGAGAGCGGCAGGAAGCTGCGCGGCGGCTCGACCATCAGCCAGCAGACCGCCAAGAATGTCTTCCTCTGGCCCCAGCGCGACTACGTCCGCAAAGGCTTCGAGGCCTGGTTCACCGTCCTGATCGAGGTCATCTGGGGCAAGGAACGGATCATGGAGGTCTATCTGAACTCCATCGAGTGGGGCCCGGGCGTCTACGGCGCGGAGGCCGCCGCCCAGCGCAATTTCCACGTCTCGGCGGCTAGGCTCTCGCCCGCCCAGGCCGCCCGGCTGGCGGCCATCGTACCCAAGCCGCTCGCATGGAAGGCCGCCGCGCCCGGCCCCTACATCAAGCGCCGGTCTGGGAAGATCGGCGCCGCCGCCGGCACGGTCCGCCGCGACGGCCTGGCCGCCTGCGTTCTCTAGGCGAAGGGCCGGCGCCGTTTCTGCAACGCCTCGGGTGACCGGGACGACCTGTCCCGAAACGCATCACCGCTCGGGGAATCTCGCACGTGAAGAACTTCATCGCCACCGCCGCCATCGCCGCCGGCCTGCTGGTCGCCGGGTCCGCCTCGGCCTCGGCCAACCTGATCGTCAACGGCGATTTCGAAGGCGCCATGGGCGACCCCAACACCGCGGCCGGCCGCGGCTTCGACACCGACTATGCCCACCGCACCGGCCTCGACAACCAGCCCGGCCACGTGAACGGCATGTGGGACGAGGGGACCTGGACCGTCGGAACCAATCCGCACGACGTCCATGCCCTTTGGATCGACCAGACCTTCTCGAACATGCTGATCCTGAACGGCCTGACCCACGACCTGCCGTCGGTGGCCTGGTCGCAGGAATTCACCGTCGCCGGCGGCGTGTATGACTATGCCTTCGATGTCGTGAACCTCTACCGCGGCCCCGGCGCGTCCCACATCAAGTTCGAGTTCTCCGGCAACGGCGGCAGCTTCCAGGAGCTCTCGAACGTGGTCACCCAGGCTGACGGCTCCGACGCGGGCGTCATCTGGCATCGCTCGGGCCAGTTCTCCACCGGCGCCGGGTCGCTGCGGGTCAGCCTGCGCAACTACGACGGCGCGTTCGGCGGCAACGACTTCGGCATCGACAATATCAGCATCTCGCAGGCCGCCGTTCCCGAGCCGACCAGCTGGGCGCTGATGCTGATGGGCTTCGCTGGCATGGGCGCCATGCTCCGCGCCGACCGCCGCCGGACGGTCGCCGCGACCGCCTGAGCCGGCAGATTTATCACCGCGTCGTCGGACGCCGCCGGGTCACCCCGGCGGCGTTTTTCGTTGCGCCCGTCAGGGAACGAGGCCGGGGCGGAGGGGTTCTAGGGGCAGCACGCATCCCCCGAAGGAACGCCTCCATGAAAGTCTCCGAAGCCATGACCGCCCAGGTGGTCACCGCAACGCCCCGCACCACCATCGCCGAGATCGCCCGCACCATGGCGCAGATCGATTCCGGCGCCGTGCCGATCGTCGAGGACGGCAAGGTCGTGGGCCTGGTCACCGACCGCGACATCGTCGTCCGCGTGGTGGCTGGAGGCGGCAGTCTCGATGCCCCGGTCTCCGGCGTGATGAGCCACGACGTCCAGACCTGCCAGGAAGACGACAGCCTCGCCGACGCCTCCGCCAAGATGGGCGCCCAGCAGATCCGCCGCCTGGTCGTGATGAACGAGGCCGGCAAGCTCTCCGGCATCCTGTCGCTCGGCGACATCGCCGTCGATTACGGCGCCAAGGCGGTCGGCAAGACCCTGGAAGACATCTCCGAGCCCGCCGCTACACATTAGCGACGGTCGGCGGGAACCAATTCCCCGCGTCCGTCGCTTAGGGTGTGTAGACTCCCCCCGATCTACACCCCGACAGGCCCCGGCCCTCGCAAGAGCGCCGGGGCTTTTTCGTATCTGTGGCGCGGCAACCCGTCCTCTTCAGGCTCGTCATGGCCCGGCGCGTCCGGGCCATCCATAGTCTGCGCCTCCGGCGATTTGCCTGAGCCGTTCCGCGTTGATGGATTCCCCGGACAAGCCGCCCACGAAAAAGCTCCGGCGCGAACCGAGGCTCCTTCGGTCGTCGTCCTTGCGAAAGTCAGGCGGCGCTGAGCGCCGTCCGCCGGCGCGAGCGCAGGGCTGCGCCCAAGCCGCCGAAGCCCACCAGCATCAGGGCCCAGGCGGCGGGCTCGGGGACAGCCCCGCCGTCAAAGGTGAAATTGTCGCCATAGACGTTCGATTCATTGTTGAAACCGACGCCGCCGAACACCGCGTAGGCGGTTCCCGATGCGCTCGCCGACAGCGTTACCAGGCCGGTGAAACTCGCCGGGATATTGGCGGAGGCCGAAGCCAGCAGCACGTTGCCCGCATCGTAAAGCCACAGGAACAGCGCATCGGCGTCGGAGTTGAAATCGCCTAAATCGATGCTGACCGAAGTGGCGCCGCCTGCGAAGGTCGCGCGGGTCGGTACGAAGGCCGAATTGCCCTGTGCGATGAGGCCCCGGGTTCCGTTTGGCGTGGGGCCAAAGGTGGTCGAGTAAAGCGTGCCACCGCCTTCGGCCGTGAAGGTCACGCCTGAGATGGTGTAGCTCGCCACCGCGTCAGGCGCGGTGTTGAAATCGATGATCGTGGCCTGTGCGCCGGTGGCGCAGAGCGCCGTCGCGGCCAAGGCCGCAAGCGCGAGATGACGACGTCTGAAAATCATGCGGTCCCCCATATATCCGGAGACATCGCGACCTTCTTTGCAAGGCCGGTGCTCCACCATCTCCCCCACGCTGCGCCAGGACCCCGGCCCTCGTCCATGGTATTCCCCTGCGAGTTGAATCGGGATCCCGGCGTTATGCGTGTTTGAACGGCTGACGGGCGGTCCGCCCATGAAACAGGCGCCGCCGCCAGCGCCCCCGGATCAACTGACCATCCCTTCCCGTTTCGGAAACCTCGTCCCACGCAAGTCCTCGACATCACCTGGACGCGGTCCGGCAACTCCGCCGCCCGCCACCCGTTATGCGGTCTCCAGTCAACCGGAGACGAATTCATATGCTACTTCCCACAGGCGCCCTGGTGGCGGTCGTCGACGGCGAAAAGCTGGTGCTGTTCAGGAACACCGGCCACGAGACCCCCGAGCTGACCGCCCTGCCGCG
>JBBREC010000139.1:0-9630 GCA_038203295.1 Caulobacterales bacterium | reverse complement strand
CTGGTGATCGGAATACCTATAGGCCGAGACCTCGGGCGAGTTGCGCCAGGCGCGCACCCGGGCGCTGTCCTGCGGCGTGATCAGGCGCAGGCTGACGCTCATCCGGCGACCATGTCCCAGGCCAGAGGTTCGCCGCGCTGGAGGTCGCGGGCGGCGGCGCGGCCGAGCACTTTCTCAAGGTCCGCGGGTGGCAGGCCGTTTCCGGGCCGTATGGAGCGCACATTTGCGCGGCTGAGCGTTTCCCCCGCCTTCACGTCGACGGCGATGTATAGAGAGCGGCGGAACTGGAGCGATCCCCGCTCGGAGCCCAGCACGTCGTAGTGCACGCGGCCCAGCGCCTTCCAGGCGTCCTTGCAGTCGTGGACGAGAGCCGCGAACTCGCCGGGCTCCAGGCTGAAGGCGGCGTCGGGTCCGCCGTCGGCCCGGGCCAGCGTGAAGTGCTTTTCGATCACCGACGCCCCCATGGCGATCGCCGCCACCGAGGCCGCCGTGCCGTGGGTATGGTCGGACAGGCCGATCGGGCTGTCGAACCGCTGGGCCATGTCGGCGATATTGCGGACGTTGGCGTCCTCCATCACCGCTGGGTAGCTGGAGACACAGTGCAGCAGCACCACGCCGGCCGCGCCGGCCTCCAGCGCCGCGTCGCGGGCGGCCCCGATCTCGGCGAGGTTGGCCATGCCGGTGGAGATGATCAGCGGCTTTCCCTTCGCCGCGGCATAGCGGATCAGCGGCAGGTCCACGGCCTCGAAGGAGGCGATCTTGAAAGCCGGCGCCCCGAGGCCGTCCAGCAGGTCCACGGCGGTCTCGTCAAAGGGACTGGAGAAGATCGTCACGCCGCGCTGCGCCGCCCGCTCGAAGATCGCCGCGTGCCATTCGTAGGGGGTTTGGGCCTCCTGGTAGAGTTCATAGAGGCTGCGGCCGTCCCACAGGCCGCCGGTGATCCGGAATTCCGGGCGGTCGACGTCCATGGTGATGGTGTCGGCGGTGTAGGTCTGGATCTTGATCGCGTCACAGCCGGTGGCGGCGGCCGCATCGACCAACCGCAGGGCCCGATCCAGGCTGCCGTTGTGGTTCCCCGAAAGCTCGCAGATGATGTAGGGCTCGTGGCCAGCGCCGATGCGGCGGCCGGCGATCTCGATTTCGGGCGGATGCGCGCTCATGGCGGCAGTCTAAACCCGGCCCCTGAAACGGGTGTTAACTATGCGGTGCTCACTGGAGCAGCGCGCGTTCGTCAGAACCGAGAGCCTTCGGGCGGCTTCCGGCCAGGATGCCCAGCGCCACGCCGGTCCCCAGTCCGACCATGGCGACGCCGGAAAACAGCCGCAGACCGAAGCCAAGAGCGACGCCTGCGCCAGCCGCCGCGCCCACGAGGGCGACCAGACCGATGGACTTCATTTCACGCCGCATCGCATCGCTCCAGAATCGCACCTACATTAAGCACCATGTCCCAGGATCGTTCCCCCCGCCAAGTCCGCTGCCTGATCGTTGGATCGGGCCCGGCCGGCTACACCGCCGCCGTCTACGCCGCGCGCGCTCTGCTCAACCCCGTCCTGATCCAGGGCATCCAGCCCGGCGGCCAGCTGACGATCACCACCGACGTGGAGAATTATCCGGGCTTCGCCGACGTCATCCAGGGCCCATGGCTCATGGAGCAGATGGAGGCGCAGGCCAAGCATGTCGGGACCGAGATCGTCAATGACATCGTGCTGACCGCCGACCTGTCCCAGCGGCCGTTCCGGCTGACCACCGACAGTGGCCAGGACTGGCTCGCCGAGACCCTGATCATCTGCACCGGTGCGCAGGCCAAATGGCTTGGCCTCGAGTCCGAACAGAAATTCCAGGGCTTCGGCGTCTCGGCGTGCGCGACCTGCGACGGCTTTTTCTATCGCGGCAAGGCGGTCGTGGTGGTGGGCGGCGGCAATACGGCGGTCGAGGAAGCGCTCTTCCTCACCAACTTCGCCTCCAAGGTCACGGTTGTGCACCGCAAGGCCGAGTTCCGCGCCGAGAAAATCCTGCAGGAGCGGCTGTTTGCCCACCCCAAGATCGAAGTCATCTGGGACAGCGCGATCGATGAGGTGCTGGGCGGGACAGATCCCATGGGCGTCACCGGCGTGCGGCTGAAGACCGTCGGGACCGGCGCCCTGCGTGAGGTCCCCGCGGACGGCGTCTTCATCGCCATCGGCCACGCGCCCGCCTCGCAGCTCTTCAAGGACCAGCTCGAAATGGACGCCTCGGGCTATCTGCAGGTGAAGGCCGGCACGACGGCGACGGCAGTCGAAGGCGTCTACGCCGCCGGCGACGTCACCGACGACGTCTATCGCCAGGCGGTGACCGCCGCCGGCATGGGCTGCATGGCGGCGCTGGAGGCCGTGCGGTTCCTGGCCGAGGAAGATCACCGGCGCGCCCAGCACCCGATCAGCCACCAAGAGGCCGAGAAGATCGGCGTCTGGTAGCCGGATGATCCGCTATGCGCGAGCCGCCGACCACGCCGCCATCGACGCCCTGACCACGGCGGCGTTCGGAGGGCCCGACGAGGCGCGATTGGTGGCGCGCCTGCGGTCTGAGGAAGATGTGCTCTTCGAACTGGTCGCCGAGGAAGCCGGCGAGGTCGCGGGCCATATCCTGCTCAGCCGCCTGTGGGCCGACCGCGCAGAGCTCTATGCCGCGCTGGCTCCGATGTCGGTCCGCCCGGACCTGCAACGCAGCGGCCTGGGTTCGAAACTGGTGCGCTCGAGCCTGGACTGCGCGCGGGAATTCGGGGTCTGCGGCGTCCTGGTGCTGGGCCACACGGCCTATTATCCCCGCTTCGGCTTTTCAGCGCAGGCCGCGGCTCTGGTCCGCGCGCCCTATGCCGGTCACCCAGCCTTCATGGCCCTGGCGCTGCAGGAGAACGCCTTCGAGGCAGCGATCACCGTCGCATACGCCGACGCGTTCGCGGGATGAGCTATTCCCTGGGCTTCGGCGGGGCGACGACCGGCACGGCCGCCGGCGTATCCATGTTGCGTTCCATGGCTGCGAGGCTCTCGTTGATCTTCCTGACCTCGTCGGGCGTGGGCTGCCGGCGCGGCGCATAGAGCGTTCCGATGACCCGCGTGCGCTCGCCGCCCACGGCGTTGGGGTCGACGACATTGTAGGTCCGGACCTCGCCAGCGACGGCGAGCGTGATCTTGCGCTCGGCTGGCACGCCCTGCTTCTCGGGTGAAAGCAGCCCCTGGGTGCGGGCGTCGTAGCTGGCCAGCAGTTCCGGCGTCAGGTCGGCCTCGCGGCCGGCGTAGCGGCCGTTGAAGGCCGGCGGCTCGCCCCACGGGCCGGTCCAGCGGTAGAAGATGTGCTGGCCGACCTGGGTCATCTTGACCAGCGTCGGAGCCCAGTAAGGGGCGACGTAGGCGGCGTGGTAGTGGGTCGCCGAGCCCACGTCCCTGTCGACGTATCCGGCCAGCGCCTTCCTGGCCACGTCCTCGACCCGGCGGAACAGGTCCGCTTGAGGCGCCCAGCGCAGGGATCCGTCGCAGGTGAAGGTGAACTGGCAGCCCGTGGGCCTGGCCGCGCCCTGGAAGACCACGCCGCAGATCGACTTCGGATAGGCCGGGTGGCGCATGCGGTTCAGCACCACCTGAGCCACCGCCTGTTGGCCCCTCAGCGGCTCACGGGCCGCCTCGTAATAGATCGCCTGGGCCATGCAGTGGACAGCCCGGTCGCGGTCGTCCGCGTCGGTGTTCAGCACGAACGGCCGCATCGGACGGATCGGCAGTTTCGAAAAGGGACGCAGCGAATTGACTTCCTGGGCTACGTCCGGAGAGGGCGCCTCGCCCTCGTCGACCGTGAGGCCAAGGTCAGGCACGTGACGCAGGTCGAGGCTCGCCCAGCCCTCAGGCTTGCCCCAGGTGTCCGGGAGATTGAGGCGCGGATCATGCCGGCGGGCGAGGGTCCGGATCGCCGGATCGTAGGCGGCGGTGGTCTTCAGCAGCACCGCGTCCGCGTAGCCGCTCTGGACGAATTTCCGCTCGTCCGCCGAGATGACCGAGGTCGCTGTGGGCGCGCAGCCGGCCAGCGCAATACCCGCCAGGGCCATCGCCGCAAGCGCGTGGCGCCATCTGTCAAACCGGATCGGAATCTTGTCGTCTCGCTGTCTAGCCGGCCCTTGGCCTGAACCTGGCCGACGGCCCCGATAGGACCGCAAACCGGCGAAAAAAAGAACCACGGTTTGCTCGGCGTCGAATGCCATATCCCCGGTTGCGCCCCACGGCCAGCGCCAGCATGCTGGCTCCAGCAGGCGTCGCCTGCATATCGCGTGCCGGAGCCGCCTCCTGATGACGCCCGCCGAATGGCCGTTGCAATTGGTCCCCCGCAGGCCGCCGCCTTTCTGGAAAGCCCTGGCGATCAGCGCCGCTGCGTTCGCAGGCGCCATCATCGCCCGCGGCCTATTTCTGGGCCTGGACAACGCCACCGGGCTCTCTGTCACCTACTTCCCGGCCTTCATCTTCGCGACTCTCTATGCCGGCGCGGCATGGGGGTGGGCCCTGCTCGGCATCTCCCTGCTGATCGGCGCGCTGACGCCGTCGGCCGTCCCGGTGGGCGTCGCGTTAGAAGGGCTGATCGTGCTCTACGCCCTCTCGGGCGGACTGAGCGTCTTCGTGTCGGCGACCCTGCGGGCGGCCCTGCTGCGGCTGGACGACGCCCGCGCCGCCGAGGCCAGGGTGCAGGCCGACCTGACCACCAGCGAGGCGCGGCTGCAGTTGGCGCAGGACGCCGGTCAGGTGGGCCTCTGGGACTGGGACCTGATCACCGGCGAGGGCCACTGGTCCAGCGTGGTCTATCGAAACCTGGGTCTCGACCCGTCCCAGGCGCCGGACATCGCCGCCATGCTGGCCGCGATCCACCCCGACGATCGCCAGGCGGTGCGCGACATGAACCGGGCGGCGCGGCTGGAAGGCCGCATGGACCCCATCGACTACCGGGTGGTGCACCCGGACGGCTCGATCCGCTGGCTCCTCTCGCGCGGGGAGATGGTGCGCGACGAGACCGGACGGCTGGTGCGTTCGCTCGGCGTCAACATCGACGTCACCGAGCGGCGGATGGCCTTCGAACTGATGCGTGACAGCGAGGCCCGTTTCCGCATTCTCGCCGACAGCGCGCCGCTGCTGATGTGGATTTCCCGCACAGACGGAAGCCGCGAGTTCGCCAACCGCGCCTACGTCGACTTCCTGGGCGAGAGCTACGAGGCGGCTCTAGCCTTCGACTGGCGCAAGGTGCTGCATCCCGAAGACCTGGACCGCATCCTCAGGGAACAGGTGGCCGGCGAAGGTTCGCGACAGCTGTTCACCCTGGAGGCGCGCTACCGCCGCACCGACGGCGCCTACTGCTGGATCCGCTCGGTGTCGCAGCCTCGCACCGGGCCGGACGGCGAATTCGCGGGCTTCATCGGCATCGGCTACGACGTCAGCGACGCCAGGCGCGCCGAGGAGGACCTCAAGCGGATCAATGACCTGCTGGCCGAGCGGGTCGACGAGGCGCTAGCCGAGCGCGACCAGGCCGAGTTGGCCCTGCGCCGCGCGCAGAAACTGGAGGCTGTCGGCCAGTTGACCGGCGGCGTGGCGCATGACTTCAACAACCTGCTGACCATCATCGTCGGGGCGCTCGACCTGATGCAGCGCCACCCTGACGACGCGGTGCGGCGCGAACGAATGGTCGAGGCCGCCCAGGGCGCCGCCCGGCGCGGCGAGCGCCTGACCCAGCAGCTGCTGGCCTTCTCGCGGCGCCAGGCGCTGAAGCCGGAGCGCCTCTGTGTGGATGATCTCTTGAAGGAGAGCGAACCTTTGCTGCGGCGCGCGGTCGGCGAGGCGGTCAACCTGTCGATGGCGACGGCCGCGCCAAAGGCCGTGGCCTATGTCGATCCCAGCCAGTTCGAGGCGGCGGTGATGAACCTGGTGGTCAACGCGCGCGACGCGACCCCGCCGGGTGGCAGCATCAGGGTGGAGACCTTCCAATGCCGGCTGGCGGCGGGCGAGGTCGAGGACGTGACGCCCGGCGACTTTATCTGCGTCGCCGTCCACGACACCGGAGAGGGCATGAACGAGGATGTGGCCGCCCGGGTCTTCGAGCCGTTCTTCACCACCAAGGAAACCGGCCGCGGCACCGGTCTCGGCCTCAGCCAGGTCTACGGGTTCGCTCGCCAGAGCGGCGGCGCCATCGCCATCGAAAGCGCGCCGGGCAAGGGCACGACGGTGCGCATCTACCTGCCCTTCACCGAGGGTGTCGCGGAACGGCCGTCCAACCCGGCTGCCGCGCCCCCTGCCCGCAAGGGGCCTTCGCTCAAGGTGCTGCTCGTCGAGGACGACATCGCCGTCGGCGACATGGTGGAGGCGATGCTCACCGATCTGGGCCACGCGGTGGTGCGCGCCGAACGGCCGTCGGAGGCAATGAAGATCCTGCGGCGCAAACTGCCCTTCGACCTGATGCTCACCGATCTGGTGATGCCGGGCGGCAAGAGCGGCGTCGATCTCGCGCGGGACACCGTCAAACTGCGACCCGGCCTGCCGATCATCCTGTCGTCCGGCTACACCGGCGAGACCCTGTCGCCGGCGGTCGACACGCCCTGGCCACTCCTGCCGAAGCCCTATTCCGCCGAGGCGTTGGCCGAGATGATCGAGACGGTGACCGAAGGGCCCGCGCGCCCCGCCTGACCATCTGCAATCCTTTGTGACTTGCGCCCAACGATGGCCGCGCTATATGTGCTTCACCACTTATGCTCCGTTTGAGCATAATTGACGTCAGGGAAACTCTCGCCTGGCGTATTTTTAGGCCGTTGAAATGCTCACTTTGAGCATAAGGGAGGGTCCCATGGCCGCTGACGGGTTCCAGTTCGCGTTCACGCCCGAGGTTGAGGCTGCTGCGGCGCCCGCCTGGGAAAAGGTCAAACGCCACGTCACGCCGATCGAATGGCGGCTGAACGCGCCCCTGATCGTCGAGATCAACAAGCTCAAGCGCGAGAAGGACGCAGTGATCCTGGCGCACAACTACATGACGCCGGAGATCTTCCACGGAGTCGGGGACTACGGCGGCGACAGCCTGGGCCTGGCCAAGGAAGCCGCACGTTCGGACGCGAAAATCATCGTCCAAGCCGGCGTGCACTTCATGGCCGAGACCTCGAAGATCCTGTCGCCGGAAAAGACCGTCCTGATCCCCGACCTGCGCGCCGGCTGCTCGCTGGCGAGCTCGATCACCGGCGCCGACGTACGGCTGATCAAGCAGCGCTACCCGGGCCTGCCGGTGGTCACCTATGTCAACACCACCGCCGACGTGAAGGCCGAGACCGACATCTGCTGCACCTCGGCCAACGCCGTGCAGGTGGTGGAGGAAGCCGCCCGCCGCTGGGGCGTCGACCGGGTGATCATGATCCCCGACGAATTCCTGGCCCGCAACGTGGCCCGCCAGACCAAGATCAGGATCATCGCCTGGAAGGGCCGCTGCGAGGTTCACGAGCGCTTCACGGCCGCCGACATCCTGGAAATCAAGGATGCCTATCCCGACGCCGAAGTCCTGGCTCACCCGGAATGCCCGCCGGAGGTGCTGGAGGTTTCGGACTTCGCCGGCTCCACGGCGGCGATGAACGACTACGTCCTGACGCGGAAGCCCAAGCGCGTGGTGCTGATCACCGAGTGCTCGATGGCCGACAATGTCGCAGCCGACGCGCCGTTCACCGAGTTCGTGCGACCCTGCAATCTCTGCCCGCACATGAAGCGGATCACGCTGGAGAACATCTACGAGAGCCTGCTCTACGGCCGCCACGAGGTGACCGTCGATCCGATCGTCGCCGAGCGCGCCCGAATGGCCGTCCAGCGGATGATCGACCTGCCGCCGCCCTCCATCCCGGCCCGCTACGACCTGGTCAAAGCGCGCCACCACGTCGACGTTGAGCTGATCTGACCATGGCCTACGAGGTCGCCATCGAGACGGTCGCCGCCGAGCCCATGGCAGCGGTGGCCGCCGCTGCGCGCCAGCCTGACCTGCCCCGCGTCATTCCCCCGGCGCTGGACAAGGTCTACGCGATCCTGCGCGCCGGCGACCACGGCCCGCTGGGCTGCAACGTCGTGCTCTATCAGCCGGCCGCGGACGGCGGCCGGGCCATGGAGCTCCGCATAGGTGTGCGGTTGTCCCGCCCGTTCGCGGAGGACGGCGAGGTGCGGGCCTGCGAAACACCCGCCGGCGAAGTCGCCCATGTCGTCTACTGGGGCCCCTATGGCCAGATGTATCCGGCTCATGAGGCCGCCCAGGCCGGCGCCATGCGCGAGGGTCGCCGCCTGACAGGCGTCAGCTGGGAGGTCTACGGCGACGTGTCCGACGACCCCGCAACGCTGCGGACCGACATCTATTACCTGCTGGAGGGCGAGGCCCGTGGCTGAGCGGATCCATCATGACGGCCTGATCGTGGTCGGCGCGGGCCTGGCGGGCCTGACGGCCGCCCTGGCCGCCGCGCCGCGCAAGGTGCTGGTGCTGACCGACGCGCCCCTGAACAGCGGCTGTTCCTCGGCCTGGGCGCAGGGCGGCATGGCCGCGGCCCTGAGCGACGGCGACACCCCGGCCCTGCATGCCGCCGACACCGTCGCGGCCGGCGCGGGCCTGGTGGACGCCGCCATGGCTCGGGTGCTGACCGAGGAGGGCCCCGCCGCGGTACGCGCCCTGGCCGACCTCGGCGCGCCGTTCGACCGCGACACCGAAGGCCGTTTCGCCCAGAGCCTTGAAGCCGCGCATGGCCGCCCCCGCGTCGCGCGGGTCAGGGGCGATCAGGCGGGCCGCGCGATCATGGAGGCCGTCACGGTCGCCGTGCTCGCCGCGCCGCATATCAAGGTGCGAACCGGCCATCGCCTGTGCGGCCTGCTGCAGGACGCCGACGGCCGCGTGCGCGGCGTCATCGCCGAAGTCGGCGGAAGGCCGGTGGAAATCACCGCCGCAGCCACCCTGCTGGCCACCGGCGGCATCGGCGGGCTCTACGCGGTCACCACCACGCCGGCGGAGCTCAAGGGCGAGGGCCTGGCGCTTGCGGCCCTGGCCGGCGCCGTGATCGCCGACCCGGAATTCGTGCAGTTCCATCCGACGGCCATCGACATCGGCCGCGATCCGGCGCCCCTGGCCACCGAGGCGCTGCGTGGTGAAGGCGCCGTGCTGGTCAACGGAGACGGCCAGCGGTTCATGGCCCGCTACCACCCCGACGCCGAGCTTGCGCCGCGCGACGTGGTCGCCCGCGCCATCCACGCCGAGCGCGAGGCGGGCCGCGGGGCCTTCCTCGACGCGACACAGGCCGTGGGCGCGCACTTCCCCGAGGAATTCCCGGCGGTGTTCGCGGCCTGCATGTCCGGCGGCGTCGATCCGCGCGTGCAGCCGATCCCGGTGGCGCCGGCCTGCCACTACCACATGGGCGGGATCGCCACGGACGCCGAGGGACAGACCTCCTTGCCCGGCCTCTACGCCGCCGGCGAATGCGCCTCGACGGGCGTGCATGGCGCGAACCGGCTGGCCTCCAACTCCCTGCTTGAGGCCGCGGTGTTCGGCGCCCGCGCCGGCCGCGCCGCGGCGGCGCAGGCCGAGCCCGCGCCAGCCCGCGTAGTGCGGCTGGTCGCCCCCGACCTGCCC
>JBBREC010000138.1:0-9858 GCA_038203295.1 Caulobacterales bacterium | reverse complement strand
TGACGAGCGGTGCGGACGCCCCATGGCGCAGCAATACATTTATCAGATGCAGGGCCTGACCAAGGCCTTCCCCGGCGCGCCGAAGAAGACCTTCTCGGACATCTGGCTGTCGTTCTATCCGGACGCCAAGATCGGCGTCGTCGGCGTCAACGGCTCGGGCAAGTCGACCCTGCTGAAGATCATGGCGGGGATCGACAAGGACTTCACCGGCGAGGCCTTCGCGGCTGATGGCGTCAAGCGCGGGTACCTTGAGCAGGAGCCGAAGCTCGACGACAGCCTGGATGTCTGGGGCAACGTCATCGCCTGGTGCGAGGAGAAGAAACTCTTCGACGCCTACAACGCGATCGCCGTGAAGCTGGGCGAGGACTACTCCGACGAACTGATGGAAGAGATGACCACGCTCCAGGAGAAGCTGGACGCCGGCGACCTGTGGGACATCGACAGCCGCATCGAGATGGCCATGGGCGCGCTGCGCTGCCCGCCCAATGACTCGGCCGTTGGCCAGCTGTCGGGCGGCGAGCGCCGCCGGGTCGCGCTGGCCCGCCTGCTGCTCTCCAAGCCCGACATGATGCTGCTGGACGAGCCCACCAACCACCTGGACGCCGAGAGCGTGGCCTGGCTCCAGCACCACCTGGAAACCTTTCCGGGCTGCATCATCCTGGTGACCCACGACCGCTACTTCCTGGATCAGGTGACCAAGTGGACCCTGGAGCTGGACCGCGGGAAGGGGCTGCCGCACGAGGGCAACTACTCCTCGTGGCTTGAGGCCAAGACCAAGCGGATCGCGCAGGAAGAGCGCGAGGAAGCCGGCAAGAAGCGGGCGATTGATCGCGAACTGGCCTGGGTGCGCTCGTCGCCGAGCGCGCGACGGTCGAAGTCCAAGGCCCGCCTGGCCGCCTTCGACGAACTGCAGAACGCGTCGGACAACGCCAAGCAGACCTTCGCCCAGATCCAGATTCCGCCCGGCCCGCGCCTGGGCCAGATGGTCATCGAGGTGAACGGCGTCGAAAAGGCCTATGGCGACAAGCTGCTGTTCAAGGACCTGACCTTCAAGCTGCCGCCGGGCGGCATCGTCGGCGTGATCGGCCCGAACGGCGCCGGCAAGTCGACGCTGTTCAAGATCATCACCGGCCAGGAGACCCCCGACGAGGGCTCCGTGCGCCTGGGCGAGACCGTGAAGCTGGCCTACGTCGACCAGAGCCGCGACACCCTCGATCCGAACAAGAACGTCTGGGAGGAGATTTCCGGCGGCAGCGACATCATGAAGGTCGGGACGAGGGAAATTCCCAGCCGCGCCTATGTGGGCACCTTCAACTTCAAGGGCGCCGACCAGCAGAAGAAGGTCGGCCTGCTCTCCGGCGGGGAGCGGAACCGTGTCCATCTGGCCAAGACCCTGGCCTCCGGCGGCAACGTGCTGATGCTCGACGAGCCGACCAACGACCTCGACGTGGAAACCCTGGGCGCCCTGGAATCGGCCCTGGAAGACTTCGCGGGCTGCGCGGTGGTCATCAGCCACGACCGCTTTTTCCTGGACCGCCTGGCGACCCATATCCTGGCCTTCGAAGGCGACAGCCAGGTCGACTGGTTCGAGGGCAACTTCGACGCCTACGAAGAGGACAAGAAGCGCCGCCTGGGCGCCGACAGCCTCATCCCCCACCGGATCAAGTTCCAGAAGTTCACGCGTTAGGGGCTTCAGACGGCATCTCGCGCACCTTTCGCAGCGGCGAGAGCGCGCCGATCAGGGGCACCAGCAGCAGGCCGATGCTGGCGATCAGCAGCGCCTCGCGCGGGCCGATCACGCCGCCGAGGGTTCCGCCGGCCAGAGCGCCCACAGCCGCCAGGCCGCCCCCCGTCGCGTGGAACGTCGCGCCCACGCGACCGAGGGACGCCTGTGGCAGCAGGCTCTGGCGAAGGCTGGCGCCCAGGATGACGCTGGCGGTGGCCAGCGCGTCGCCGAACACCTGGGCGGCGATCAGGAAGCCGGTCCCGAACACCGGGTCGGCCGGCGCGAGCGGGATCAGCAGGGTGAAAGCCGCCCCGCCGCCCAGCGTCATGACAATGGCCGGTCCCACGCCGACCCTGCGCGCGATCGGCTGGGCGAGCAGGGCGCCGGCCAACGCGCCGATCCCGCCGGCCCCGATGGTGAAGCCCAGCAGGGCCGGGGTCAGGTGCAGCACCTTCAGGGCGTAGATCACGTAGAGCGCGCTGAAGAACGACCCGACCAGAGCGCCCGCGCCGGCCATCAGCAGCAGCGGGCGAACGCGCCGCTCGCCCCAGGCGATCCGGAAGCCCGCGGCGACGTCCTCAGTCCAGTGCGGCGCCGGTCCTGAACGGTCGGGCGCGGGCTCGGCCTTGCGGATGGCGCCGAGGAAGATCGCCGAGACCACGTAGGTCACGGCGTTGACCGCCACGGCGATGGGGGCGGTCAGCCACTGGAAAAGCACACCCGCCAGCGCCGGGCCGGCGATCTCGGCCACCGATTCGGTGGTGCTGAGTTTTGAATTGCCGTCGGTGAGCTGGTCGCGGTCGATCAGGCCCGGCAGGTAGGCGTGATCGGCGATGTCGAAGAGCACGCTGGCGCCCGCGACCAAAGCCGCGGCCGCATAGACCTGCCAGATGGTCAGCTGGCCCGTGAGGGCGGCGACCGGCAGGGTGATCAGGACGGCGGCGCGGATCAGGTCGGCGGCGATCAATACCCCCCGACGCCGGGTCCGATCAACGAAGCCGCCGGCCGCAAGACCCACCACCAGAGCGGGTGCTGTGGAGAGCGCCGCGAGTACGCCGAGCTGGCCCGGCGTGGCGGCGAGCCCGATCACCGCCATCATCGGAAGGCCTTCGCGGGTGATCCGCGCGCCGAAGCCGGACACGGTCTGGGCCGCCCACAGGCGCAGGAAATCGCTCTGACGCCAGAGCGCGCTTTTCATTCTCATAGGAAACTCAAATGTCTTCGGGGGTGGCCGCAAGCCACATGGCCGCCCATCGCAGGCGCGAGGGCGAGACTTCGATGGGCGCAATGTCTACCGGCCGCCGCGCCGCCCACCGTGGCAGCTCTTTTGTAGAGCTGTGCCTTGCAAGTCAAGCGAGGGTGGACTTGCCCCCGCCTGAATTTCCCACGATCAGGATGCGGCGCATTCCAGCTTCGCTGTAGGGTGCGGGCCCACGCCGTAAACGAGAGACTCCCAATGCCCCACCCGGTGGTGATGCTTTCCCATGAGATGCTGGCCCCGGTGCAACAACCGCTGGAGGCGCAGGGCCTGAAGGTCGCGCGTCGGTGGGATCTGTCGGACGCCGATCGTGCGGAGGTGCACGCCATCGTGCATGCGGGCGAAGTGGTGCTGACCGAAGAATTCCTGACGTCTTTGCCGAAGCTTGGCCTGATTGCCTGTGTTTCGGTGGGTTACGACGGCGTCGACGTGCCCTGGTGCCGCGCGCGCGGCATCGAAGTGACCCACGCCAAGGGGCTGAACGCCGAGGACGTGGCCGACCATGCGCTGGGTTTGCTGCTGGGTTCGTGGCGCAACATCGTTGTGGGCGACCAGGTGGTGCGGACCGGCCGCTGGCGGGGCGACGACCGAATGAGTCCGCGCCCGGGCCTGAAGGGACGCAAGGCCGGTATCGTCGGCCTCGGCGCCATCGGCGAGGCGGTGGCTCGCCGGGTCGAGGCCTGCGGCATGGTGGTGAGCTGGTGGGGACCGAACCCGAAGTCCGCACCCTGGCCCCGCGCCGAGAGCGTCCTGGCGCTGGCCGCCGACTGCGACATCCTGGTGGTGGCCTGCCGGGCCGACGCCTCAAACCGCGGCCTGATCTCGCGGGCGGTCATCGAGGCGGTGGGGCCCAAGGGGCTGATCGTGAATGTGGCGCGGGGCTCGGTGATTGACGAGGACGCCATGATCGCGGCGCTGAAGGACGGACGGCTGGGCCGCGCGGCGCTGGACGTGTTCGTCGAGGAGCCGACGCCGCCCGAGCGCTGGGCCGACGCGCCCGGAACCGTGCTGACGCCGCACACGGCCGGTGGCACAACGGACTCGATTCCGCGGATGGTGGCCCAGGCGGTGGACAACGTCCGACGTTTTCTGGCTGGCGAGCCGGTGGCCAGTCCGGTGGCGGGCTAGGGAGACTTACGAGATGGGCAAGGTTCTCGGGATCGGCGGCGTGTTCTTCAAGGCCGAGGACACGGCGGCGGTCAGCGACTGGTACCGGCGGGTCCTGGGATTCGACATGGCCGACTGGGGTGGCGTGATCTTTCCGCAGCAGGCAGCCGGCTATCAGGTCTGGAGTCCCTTCAAGGCCGACACGGACTATTTCGAGCCTTCGCCGCACGCGGTGATGATCAACCTGATCGTGGATGATCTGGACGCGGTTCTTGCGAAGGCCAGGGCCGAAGGCGTCGAGCCGCTGAAGCGTAACGATACCGATCCGTCCGGCCGCTTCGCCTGGCTGCTGGATCCGGTCGGACTCAAGCTGGAGCTGTGGCAGCCGACAGAGGGCGCACCTACTTGACATAAGGAAATCTTTATATCCTTATTGCGGGAATGTTCCTGTCCGCAAACCAAGCTGTCGATGTCCTGCGCGCCGCCGGCGAAACGACCCGGATGCGCATCCTGGCGCTGCTTGCCCGCGAAGAGCTGGCGGTGCTGGAGATCTGCCGGGTGCTAGACCAGAGTCAGCCCAGGGTCTCGCGCCACCTGAAGCTGCTGGCCGAGGCTGGCCTGGTGGAGCGGTTCCCCGACGGGGCCTGGGTGTTCTACCGCTTGGCCGGCGGCGGACAGACCGGCGACCTGATCGGCTCCATCCTTGGTCGCATCGATCCGAACGATGCGATCCTCCAGCGCGACGGCGAGCGCCTGAGTGCGGTCTGGTCGGAACGGGCCTCCGAGGCCGGCGAATATTTTTCGCGCAACGCCGCGCACTGGGATGAAATCCGCTCGCTCTACGTCGCCGAAAGCGATGTCGAGGCCGCGATCCTTGAGGCCGCAGGTCCCGGGCCGTTCCGGCGGCTGGTTGACCTCGGCAGCGGCACCGGCCGGATGCTGACCCTGCTGGGCCCCAAGGCCGAGCATGCCCTGGGGCTCGACCAGTCGCAGCAGATGCTCAACATCGCCCGCAACCAGGTGGCGGAAGCCGGCCTGAAGCAGTGCGAATTGCGGCACGGCGACATCTTCGGGACCGGGCTGCCCAGCCAGTACGCCGACGTGGTGGTGGTTCATCAGGTGCTGCACTACCTGTCGGACCCCGCCGCGGCGGTGCAGGAGTCGGCGCGGATTGTCGGCGACGGCGGGCGCCTGGTGATCGTCGACTTTGCACCCCACAAGCTCGAGTTCCTCCGCGAGCAGCACCAGCACCGACGCCTGGGCTTCACCGAAGACGAGATGGCCCGCTGGCTCGCCGAGGGGGGACTTTCGAAGGTCCATCTTAAGGACCTGCCATCCACAAGGACCGATGGATTGACCGTCCGGATCTGGACGGCGGAACGGGCCCGCGAAGGCCGCAGGAGCGCCGCATGAGCCCCGCCATTTCTGCCCTGGGGCCCGTCGCGCGCGCCGGCGTAGGCGGGACTCCGCGCCCGGGCGTCTCGTTCGAATTCTCACCGCCCAAGACTCCGGAGGCCGAAGAGAGCCTTTGGGAGGCCATTCGCCGGCTCGAACCGCTTGACCCGTCCTTCGTCTCGGTGACCTACGGCGCCGGAGGCTCCACCCGCGACCGGACGCACCGCACGGTGCTGAGGATGCTGAAGGAGACGACGCTGAAGCCCGCCGCGCACCTGACCTGTGTGGAGGCGAGCCGTGGCGAGGTGGACGAGGTGATCCAGGACTACTGGGACGCCGGCATCCGCCACATCGTCGCCCTGCGCGGCGACCCGCCGGGCCAGATCGGCGGCGCCTATACCCCGCGCGAGGACGGCTACAGCAATGCCACCGAACTGACCGCCGGCATCCGGGCCATCGCGCCGTTCGAGGTGAGCGTCGGGCTCTATCCCCACATCCATCCGGAGAGCCCGTCGATCAAGCACGACATCGACGTGCTGAAGGCCAAGGTGGACGCTGGCGCGACGCGGGCGATCACCCAGTTCTTCTTCGATATCGACGGCTATCTGCGGTTCATGGAGCGGGTGCGCAAGGCGGGCGTCACCATCCCCATCTCCACGGGCATCATGCCGGTGACCAACTTCAAGGGCCTGAAGAAGATGGCCGGGCCGATCGGCATCGAGGTGCCGGCCTGGCTCGCCAATCTGTTCGACGGCCTGGACAAGGACCACGAGACCCGGCGGCTGATTTCGGCTTCGGTGGCGACCGAGATGTGCGCCCGCCTGGCCGAGGAAGGCTTCTCCGACTTCCACTTCTACACGCTGAACCGCGCCGAGCTGGTCTACGCGATCTGTCGCGTGCTGGGCGTGCGTGAACCCGAGAGCCCCCCGAAGGAGGCCGCGGCATGACCCGGCAAGACCGCATCGCGGCGTTGAACCAGGCCGCCAAGGACCGCGTGCTGATCCTTGATGGGTCCTGGGGGGTGATGTTCCAGAAGCGCGGCCTGACCGAAGAGGACTACCGCGGCGAGCGGTTCAAGGACCACGTCGGCCAGATGAAGGGCAACAACGACATCCTGTGCCTGACCCGGCCGGATATCGTGGCCGACCTGCACGATGCCTACTACGCCGCCGGCGCCGACATCAGCGAGACCAACACCTTCTCGGCTACCTCCATCGGCCAGGGCGAGTACGCTCAGGAAGCCGCTGTGCGCGATATCAACCTGGCGGCCGCCCGAACGGCCCGCGAGGTCGCCGACCGCTGGACGGCCAGAGAGCCGCACAAGCCCCGCTTCGTCGCCGGTTCCATCGGGCCACTGCCGGTGATGCTTTCGATGAGCTCGGACGTGAACGATCCGGGCGCGCGCAAGGTGACCTTCGACCAGGTCTATGCCGCCTATGCCGAGCAGGTGCGGGCGCTGTACGACGGCGGAGTGGACCTGTTCCTGATCGAGACCATTACCGACACACTCAACTGCAAGGCCGCGATCAAGGCGGTCCTCGACCTGGAAGAAGAGGGCCTTGAGGCGCTGCCGATCTGGATCTCGGGCACCATCACCGACCGCTCGGGCCGCACGCTCAGCGGCCAGACGGTTGAGGCGTTCTGGAACTCGGTGCGCCATGCCAGGCCGTTCGCTATCGGACTAAACTGTGCGCTGGGGGCGGACCTGATGCGCCCCCATATCGCCGAGCTGTCGCGGATCGCCGACACCCTGGTCTCGGCCTATCCGAACGCCGGCCTGCCCAACGCCATGGGCGAGTACGACGAAACGCCCGACCAGACCGGCCACCAGCTGCACGACTGGGCGGAGGACGGCATCGTCAACATCCTGGGCGGCTGTTGCGGCACTACGCCCGATCACATCCGTCACGTGGCCGATGCGGTGCGGGGGCTGAAGCCGCGGCAGATTCCAGAGCGCTCGAAGGCTATGCGGCTAGCCGGGCTTGAACCGTTTGAGCTGGCCTAGCGCTGTCTCGGAAGGCCGACGATTATTCCAAGTGAACTGCGGATTTGAATGCGCCCAATTTTCGTAAATATCGGCGAGCGGACGAACGTCACCGGCTCGGCGAAATTCCGCAAGCTTGTGGCCGAGGGCGACTATCCGGCGGCGCTGTCGGTCGCGCGGCAGCAGGTCGATGCGGGCGCCCAGGTGATCGACGTGAATATGGACGAAGGCCTGCTGGACTCCGTCCACGCGATGAAAACGTTCCTGAACCTGATCGCGGCCGAGCCGGATATCGCGCGCGTGCCGGTGATGATCGACTCATCCAAGTGGGAGGTGATCGAGGCCGGGCTGAAGTGCGTCCAGGGCAAGGCGATCGTCAATTCGATCTCCATGAAGGAAGGCGAGGCCAAGTTCATCGAGCAGGCGAAAGCCTGCCTGCGCTATGGCGCGGCCGTGGTGGTGATGGCGTTCGACGAGGTGGGCCAGGCCGACACCGCGGACCGCAAGGTCTCGATCTGCCAGCGGGCCTACGCGATCCTTGTCGAGCAGGTGGGATTTCCGCCGGAGGACATCATCTTCGATCCCAACATCTTCGCGGTGGCGACCGGGATCGACGAGCACAACAACTATGCGGTCGACTTCATCGAGGCCTGCGCGCGGATCAAGGCGAGCCTGCCGCACGCGCGCATCTCGGGCGGCGTCTCGAATGTGAGCTTCAGTTTCCGCGGCAATGAGCCGGTCAGGCGCGCGATCCACGGCGTGTTCCTCTACCACGCCATCGCGGCCGGCATGGACATGGGCATCGTCAACGCCGGCGACCTGCCGGTCTATGACGACATCCCTGAGGAACTGAAGGTCGCCGTCGAGGACGTGATTCTCAACAGGCCACAGCGCGACCCGACGCTTTCCAACACCGAGCGGCTGGTGGAGCTGGCGCCCAAGTACAAGGGTGGCAAGTCCGAGCAGAAGGGGCCCGACCTCACCTGGCGCGAGGGGACCGTCGGCGCGCGGATCACCCACGCCCTGGTCAACGGCGTCACCGACTACATCGAGGCGGACGCCGAAGAGGCGCGGGCCGGGTCGGAGCGCCCGCTGCACGTGATTGAAGGCCCGCTTATGGACGGGATGAACGTGGTCGGCGACCTGTTCGGCGCGGGCAAGATGTTCCTGCCGCAGGTGGTCAAGTCGGCCCGGGTGATGAAGCAGGCGGTGGCCTATCTGGAGCCGTTCATGGAGGCCGAAAAGGCCGGCAAGCCGCGCGAGCAGGCAGGGCGGATCCTGATGGCGACCGTGAAGGGCGACGTGCACGACATCGGCAAGAACATTGTCGGTGTGGTGCTGCAGTGTAACAATTACGAGGTCATCGACCTGGGCGTAATGGTTCCGGCGGACCGGATCCTGGACGAGGCGATCGCGCACAAGGTGGACATGGTCGGGCTGTCGGGCCTGATCACCCCCAGCCTGGACGAGATGGCCTATGTGGCGGGCGAGATGGAGCGGCGGGGCATGACCATCCCGCTGCTGATCGGCGGCGCCACGACGTCGAAGACCCACACGGCCGTGAAGATCGAGCCGAAGTACAAGGGCGGATCGACGACCTATGTTCTGGACGCCAGCCGAGCGGTGGGGGTGGTCTCGGGACTGCTTTCGCCGACCGAGCGGGATCGCATCCAGGCCGAGACGGCGGCGGAATACGTCAAGGTCCGCGAGCAGTTTGCCCGCGGGCAGGACAAGCGCGCGCGGTCGACCCTGGCCGAGGCGCGGGACAATGCGTTCACGCCCGACTGGACGGTCTACGAGCCGCCGAACCCCACCTTCATCGGTACACGGACGTTTGAGAGCTACGACCTGGCGGAGCTGGCGCGGCATATCGACTGGTCGCCGTTCTTCGCCAGCTGGGAGCTGATCGGGCGCTATCCGCAGATCCTGGAGGACGACGTGGTCGGCGAGGCCGCGCGCGACCTCTACAAGGACGCCCAGGTGATGCTGCAGCAGATCATCGGCCAGAACTGGTTCGAGGCGAAGGGCGTGGTGGGCTTCTGGCCGGCCAATTCGGACGGCGACGACATCGTGGTCTACGCCGACGAAACCCGCACGGCCGAGCTGGGCCGCTTCCACTCGCTTCGCCAGCAGATGGCCAAAGACAAGACGCAGGCGCAGGGCGGGCGGGCCAATGTGGCGCTGGCTGATTTCGTGGCCCCGGTGGGGACGCGCCCCGACTGGATCGGCGGATTCGCGGTCACCGCCGGCCACGGCGAGGCCGAGATCGCCAAGGCGTTCAAGGAGAAGGGCGATGACTATTCGGCGATCATGGCCGCAGCGCTGGCCGACCGGCTGGCCGAGGCCTTCGCCGAAGCCCTGCACCGAGAGGTTCGCACCGACCTCTGG
>JBBREC010000137.1:0-9983 GCA_038203295.1 Caulobacterales bacterium | reverse complement strand
CTGAAGATCCAGACCATCCATGCGTTCTGCGAGAAGCTGCTGCGCCGGTTCCCGCTGGAGGCTGGCGTCTCGCCGGGCTTCCGAGTGATGGACGACGCGGCGGCGGCCGGGATCGCCAGCGCGGCACGCAAGGCCGTGGCGCGCCATGCGCTCACCGGCCAGGGGTTGGTGGCTCATGCCTATGCGCGGTTCTCGGTGGCGCTGGATTTCGCGTCCTTCCAGTCGATGTTCCTGGGTTTTGAAGCCCGACGGGGTCCGCTGGCGACCTTCTTCGCTGAACAGGGCGGCTATGAGGGCGCGGCGGCCTGGGTCTGGAAGGCCTGTGGCGTCGAGCCGGGCGATACGCCGGAGGCGCTGGAGGCCGCCGCCATGGCGGAACTGGACCGGACATTGTGGCGCGCCGCCGCCGATGTGCTGCGTACTGGCACGGCCACCGACCAGCAGCGTGCCAATGACCTTGCTGTCGTGGCTGCTGATCCCCATGCGAACCTGGCCCAAGCATTAGCCTGCCTTTTCACCGAGAAGGGCGAGGGAACTCAGGTGGCCTGGGTGGCCAAGGCTGTTGCATTCAAGGCGAACGAGGGCCTCCGCCAGCAGTTGCGTGACGAGCAGGACCGCCTGGCCATCGTCCGCGAACGCATCCGCGCCGCCCGGGTGGTCGTCGACACGCTGGACGCCCTGGTGCTCGCCGAGGCCTATCTGGCCAGCTACCGGATCGAGAAGGCGTCCGCGAGCGCGCTGGATTTCGCCGACCTGATCGAGAAGACCCGGCAGTTGCTTGGCGCCCGGCCAGCGGCGGCTTGGGTGCTTTACAAGCTCGACGGCGGCATCGACCATATCCTGGTGGACGAGGCGCAGGACACGGCGCCCGACCAGTGGGACATCGTGCGGGCGTTGACCGGTGAATTCTTCGTTGGCGCGGGCGCTGAGCGGCGGCGCAAGGGACCTCTGCCGCGTACGCTGTTCGTGGTCGGCGACGACAAGCAGTCGATCTATTCGTTCCAGGGCGCGGACCCCGCGCGGCTGAACCACGAAACCGGCCGCTACCTGGCCGAGATTGCGGCGGCCAATCTCAAGGGCGAGTCCGTGCCGCTGAACGCGTCCTGGCGGTCGACGGAGGACGTACTGGCCTTCGTGGACGCCGTGTTCATGCAAGGCGTGCCGCCGGGCGAGACGGCGCTAAACCACGTCCCCATGCGCGCGGGGGAGCGCGGCTGCGTCGACCTCTGGCCGCTTGAGCGGGAGGTGAAGGGCGAGGAGCACGACGCCTGGGACGCGCCGCTGGACGTCGAGATCGAGGGCAGCGCGGTCAAGCGCCTGGCCGAGAACATCGCCTGCGAGATCAAGGCCCTTGTGGAGCGCGGCGACGCGGTCTCCGGCCACAGCGGCTGGCGGCCGGCGACCTGGGGCGACGTGCTGATCCTGGTACGCAAGCGCGGCGGGCTGTTCGAGGAGATCCTGCGGGCGCTGAAGCACGCCAAGGTCCCGGTGGCCGGCGCCGACCGGCTGGCGCTGTCCGAGCACATCGTCTTCGACGACCTCGTCGCACTGGCGCGGTTCGCGCTTTTCCCCGCCGACGAGCTGACCCTGGCCGCCCTGCTGCGCAGCCCGTTCTGCGATGTGGACGACGAGAGCCTCTATCGCCTGGCCAAGGGCCGGACAGGCTCGCTGTGGCAGGTGCTGCAGGCGCGGGCGGACGAGACTCCGGAGTGGCGCGGGGCGGCGGACTTCCTCACGATCCTGCTCGACGAGGCGCGGGAGCGGCGGCCCTTCGAGCTCTACAGCCAGGTGCTGGGCCTGCGCGACGCCGACGGACGTTCGATGCGCGCGCGGCTGCTGCGGCGGCTGGGACGCGAGGCAGAAGACGCGCTGGACGAATTCCTGGCCCAGGTGCTGGCGGCTGAGGCGCGCGGAATCCACGACCTGGAGAGCCTCGCGGCCGCTTTCGCTGGCCTCGCCATCACCGTCAAGCGCGAGCTGGAGGCCGGGCGTGACGAGGTGCGGGTGATGACCGCGCACGGCGCCAAGGGGCTGGAGGCGCCGATCGTCTTCCTGCCGGAGACTACCAGCGCCCAGGGCGCGCGAGGCTCGCCGCTGATGGCGACCGAGGACGGCGGATTCCTGTGGAGCGCGTCCGGCAGGAACGACTGCGAGGCGTCGCGGCTGGCGCGGGAGCTGCGCACCCGCAAGGACAACGAGGAAGCCCTGCGGCTGCTCTATGTGGCCCTGACACGGGCCCGGGAGCGGCTGGTGATCTGTGGGCGGATCGCGACCAACCGCAAGGAAGAGACGCTGAAAGGCTGGTGGGCGCAGATCGCCGCGGGTTTCGAGCATGAGGCCATCGCGCCGCACACCCGCCAGGCCGCCTGCGGCAAGGTGTCGGCCAGGCGCTTCGGCCCTGATCCGAAGCGATTGCCTGCCGTGGGCGGCGACGCCATCCTGGTTGCGGCGGTTCCGGCCTGGGCGGGCGAGACGGCGCGGGCCGACGCCTTCGGCCGCTACGCCTCGCCATCGGACCTGGGCGAAGGCGTGCAGGTTCCTGCGCCCTCACCCTTGGGCGCGGTGGGCGGGCTGGGGCGCTTCCGGCGCGGTGATCTCATCCACCGTCTGCTGCAGATCCTGCCCGACCTGCCAGCCCCGGCGCGAGCTGACGGCGCGCGTTCGTTGCTGGCCCGCGAGCGAGACCTCACCGAGGCCCACCGGCGGGAGATGATCGCCGCGGCGCTGTTGGTGCTGGAGGACGAGCGCTTCGCCGAGGTGTTCGGGCCCGGCAGCCGCGCTGAGGTGGCCATCGCCGGTTCCGCCGCGACCCTGCCCCTGGGCCTCAAGATCTCCGGCCGGATCGACCGCCTCGTGGTGTTGTCCGACCGGGTGCTGGTGGTCGACTTCAAGACCAACAGGCCCTCGCCAGCGCGCATCGAGGACGCCGACCCCGCCTACCTGCGGCAGATGGCGATCTACGCAGCAGTGCTTGGCGAGGTCTTCCCCGACCGGATCATCGAGGCGGCGCTGATCTGGACAGACGGGCCGAAGCTGATGCCGATCCCAGAAAAGTTGATAGGCCGAAGCCTTGCCGCCCTGCATGGTTCAGGTTGATACGAGGTCTCTGCCTGCCTACATCGGCGGATAAAGCAGCGTCAGTCGGCGTTTTGGAAGCCGCTGACGCGTAAGGAGAAATTCCATGAGCACCGTCAAGGTGACCGATGAGTCCTTCGAGAAGGACGTCCTGCAGGCCGCGGGGCCCGTCCTGGTCGATTTCTGGGCAGAATGGTGCGGCCCCTGCAAGCAGATCGCGCCCGCTTTGGAGCAGATCTCCGAAGAGCTCGGCGCGAACGTGACCATTGCCAAGCTCAACATCGAAGAGAGCCCGACCACCCCGTCCCGCTACGGCGTGCGCGGCATCCCGACCATGATGCTGTTCAAGGGCGGCCAGATGGCCTCGATGAAGGTCGGCGCAATGCCCAAGCAGAAAATTCTCGAGTGGCTGAACGAAGCCGGCGTCGCCGCCTGAGACCCCGATAGCTACCGGGCCGCTTCGGCGGCCCGGCGACACTCGGCCCTGAAGTCGTAGCGGCCGGCGGTCTCCGCGACGCAGTCAGGCCAAGCGTCCGTCGCCAACCAGTAGTCTACCAGCCCCAGCTTGGCGCAGAGGCCGGCGAATCGCGGGTCGAGCCGGATCGGCTGCATCATCACCGTGAACAACAACGACAGATTGTAGGCTGTGCCGCCCATGCCGAGCGCCTCCGGCAGTGGGCCCAGCTCGACGTCCGCCGCCACCTCGAACGCCGCGTCGAGGTGGCCCCGCTGGGCGGCGAAACACAGAGCGTCGATGGTGACCCGTCCGCGGACCTGCTGCGCCCGCAGTTCGGCGATCGCCCGCTCGCCGGACTCCGGCGTCGGATCCAGCTGGATATCAAACAGGACGGTAAGTTCGCGCTGATAGGGGGCCAGATTGCGCCCGGCAAGCAGCTTGCGTGCGCCCTCCACCTCGCCCTGCCGGGCGAGCGTGATCACCCGCCAGAGCAACAGGAGCTGGAACTCGTCCCAGCGCTCGCGGGCGCCGTCCAGCACGGCGGCGGCCTCGTCCAGATCGCCGATCTCGCACAGCGTGCGGCCCAGCACCGACAGGATATGCAGATCGAGCGGGTCGAGGCGGTGCGCTCGGCGGATCACCGACAGACCCTCACGACCCCGGCCCACACCGCAGAGGAACCGCGAGTGGAGATGGGTCACGATGGCGTTGTCCGGCGCCCAATGCAGCGCCCTGCCGAGCCAGTCACCATGCGCGGCAACCGAGTCGCTGGCCGGGGTCGCACGGGCCATGGCGGCCGCGGCCAGCGCGCACTGCGGATCGAGATCCAGCGCATGGAGCGCCGCGGCCCGCGCCAGGCCGCGCACAAAGGCGGCTTCCGCAGGCGGCAGGAAGTAGGCTCGGTTCGCCCGCAGATAGCCGAGGCTCGCCCAGGCGTCGGCGAAGCTGGGCGCCCGCTCGACGGCCTCCTCCAGCAGGGCGATCTGCGCGCGGTAGGCGGTGGCCATCTCGCTGGGCGGGACATTGCCCCGCAGATAGAGGTCGTAGGCGATGGGATCGACCGCGCCGCTGCGGACCGCAGGCGCCAGCGCACAGCGCATCGCCTCAGCCACGGCGGCGGCGACCAGGTCCTGCAGGGCGAAGATGTCGGACTGGTCGCGCTCGAACCGGTCGGCCCACACCGCGGTCTGGGTTGCGCAGTCGATGAGCTGGGCGGAAATACGGGTCCGCTGGCCGCTGCGCCGCACCGCGCCGTCGAGCACATGGGTGACGTTGAGCTGGCGGGTGACGTTGGCGATAGCCTTGTCGGCCCCGCGGAACTGGAAGCTGGACGACCGGCCGATGACTTTCAGGCCCGCCCGCTGCGCCAGGGTGTGCAGGATCTCCTCTGACACACCGTCGGAAAAATAGCTGAGCTGCGGGTCGTCTGAGAGGTTCTCGAAAGGCAGGACGGCCAGCAGCACCTCGTCTGCGCGCGACGCGGCAGCGGCGCCGGCCGCCGCCGTCCCCATCAAGCGGTATCCGACGCGTGGAATCGTCTCGATGACGTAAGCGCCGGTAGCCTCGCCCGTTCGGCGCAGCTTGGCCACGCAGGCATTGATAGCGTCGTCGCCGACGATGCGGCCATCCCAGCAACGCGCAATCAGCTCATCGCGCGACATCACCTCGCCGCGGTGGCGGACGAGGGCGACCAGCAGGCGCATGACCCGCGGCTCCAGCAGGGCGCGCTTGCCCGGCGTAACGATTTCGCGCCGCGACGGGCGGACTTGCAGCTCGCCAAGCCGGAAGTCCGGCTCGCGGGCGAGATCGACCCCCGGCGGCGCGCCCGCGGGCTCCGACGGCAATTGATCGGCAATTCGCAAGGTTCTCCTCCACGCCGCGTCGGCCGCGCTGCGCTTTCCTGAAATGGCGTCGTGATCCGGCGCGCCAACGGCCCAGCGCGCGCGACGTCTCCTCTCTGGAGTCGCGAGAGGCGATCAGCCGCTACAGAAAAGGAGTCCTTCGATGCTGCAACGTTCCGTGTTCCTTGCGACCTGCGCTTTCACCCTGGCTGCCTCGGGGGGCGGCTTGGCCGCCGCCGCGCCGGCGGGGGGCCCCAACCAGGTGGAAATCCGCGTCAGTTCCGACGGGCTCGATCTGACGACACAGGCTGGCGCCGACCAGTTCCTTCAGCGCCTATACCGGGCCGCGACAATCGCCTGCGGAACCACGCCCGACGCTTCGCCCCTGGTGGCCAACCCCGTCCGGAAGTTTGAATTCTGCCGGGCCAACGCCATCGCCGACGCCATCGACCAGTCCCGCGCTCCGTTGATCCGGCGTCAGGTCCCCAGCGTACGCCAGAACCCGGCCCGGCGCATGGCCGCGCGGTAGGGTCGGCTCAGGTCGGCCAGGTGTCCGGGCTCATGGCCAGGACTTCGCCGGCGAAGTGCAGGCCGCCACAGATCAGGACGTGGGGCGCCGGCCCTGGGCCCTCCAGGGCGCGCCGGAGGCCCTCTTCGACACCGACCACGGGTTCGGCGACCAGGCCGGCCTGGGTCGCGGTTGCAGCCAGTTCGGCCGGCGGCGCGGCGTTGGGACTGTCGAAGCTGGTGGTGAACACCTTGGGGTGCATCTCGGCAAAGGGGCGGAAGTAGCCCAGTGAGTCCTTGCGGGCGAACATGCCCGTGACCAGCACCAGCGGGCGCGGATCGCGGTCGACGAGGCGCGTGGCAGCTTCGGCGAGCGCGCGGCCGGCGTGGGGGTTGTGGCCGCCGTCAAGCCACAGGTCCGAACCCCGCGCTCTGGCCATCGCCGCCAGCGGGCCCTTGGTCAGTCGCTGGAAGCGGGCCGGCCAGACAGCCGACGAGACACCCTGTGCCAGCACGTCCTCGCTGAGGTCGTGGTCGAAGGTGAGCGCCGCGGCCACCGCCAGCCCGGCGTTTTCGAACTGGTAGCCGCCGAACAGACTGGGCGGGGGCAGGTCCAGCAGGCGGTCAGGCATCTGCACCATCAACCGGCCGCGTTCTTCCCAGGCGTCGAAATCGCGGCCCATCAGGAAGAGGGGCGCCATGCGGTCATCGGCCTCACGCTCGACCGCCTCCAGCGCCTCGTCCGCCTGGCGCGCGGAGACCACGGGCCGGCCCCGCTTGATGATGCCCGCCTTTTCCCAGGCGATCTTGCCGAGTTCCGGTCCAAGCATCTCCAGGTGGTCGTAATCGATAGGCGTGATCACGCTCACCGCCGGCGCGTCAAAGATGTTGGTGGCGTCGAACCGGCCGCCCAGGCCCACTTCGACGAGGCATAGGTCGGCTGGCGTCTCGGCGAAGGCCTGGATGGCCAGGACGGTGGTGATCTCGAAGAAGCTGATCGGCTCGCCGGCGTTGGCGGCCTCCAGCCGGTCGGTGAGGTCGTTGAGCTGGTCGTCGCTGATCAGCTGGCCGGCGATGCGGATACGCTCGGCGAAGCGGACCAGGTGCGGCGAGGTGATCACATGGACCCTTAGCCCGGCGGCCTCGGCGATGGCGCGCAGGTAGGCGACGGTGGAGCCCTTGCCGTTGGTCCCGGCCACGTGGATCACCGGCGGCAGGCGGCGCTCGGGATGGCCAAGAGCAGCCAGCAGCCGCTCGACGCGGCCCGTGGTGAGGTCGATGAGGCTCGGGTGGTTGGCGCGCAGGCGCTGGATCACCGCATCAGAGGCGCGGATGGGGTCGTGATCCTGCATGGGCTTGAGATCAGGCGGCGGGAAGGTGGGCCCGCCCCATCATCAGGGTCTTAAGGATCGAGCTCAGCACCGTTGTCAGTTCGCTGCGCGGCACGACGCGGTCGACCATGCCGTGCTCCACCAGATACTCCGAGCGCTGGAAGCCTGGCGGCAGGGTCTCACGGATGGTCTGCTCGATGACTCGGCGCCCCGCGAAACCGATCAGCGCATTGGGCTCGGCCAAGTGGACGTCGCCTAGCATGGCGTAGGAGGCCATCACCCCGCCCGTGGTCGGATCAGTCAGCACCACGACGTAGGGCAGGCCGACGGCCTTGACCTCGTTCAGCGCCAGGGTGGTGCGGGCCATCTGCATGAGGGACAGCGTGCCCTCCTGCATGCGCGCGCCGCCCGAGGCGGTGAAGATCACGAAGGGAACGTGCCGTTTCACAGCTTCCCTGGCGGCCTTGATGAAGGTGTCGCCGGCGCCCATGCCCAGCGAACCGCCCATGAAGGCGAAGTCCTGGACCACGACGACGGCGGCCTGACCGTGGATCCTGCCAACGCCGACAGCCATGGAGTCCTGCTCGCCGGTGGCCTTGCGGGCGGCCTTCAGACGGTCGGGATAGGGCTTGTCGTCGGGAAACCTGAGCGGGTCGTCGGCGACGGTCGGCGTGGAGATGCGCTCGAACTTGCCGTCGTCGAAGGTGTACTTCAGCCGTTGAGCCGCGCCGATGCGCATGTGGTGGCCGGACGGGGTGACCCACAGGGCCGCCTCGAGGTCGGGCCGGTAGATCATCTCTCCGGTATCGGGGCATTTGACCCAGAGATTGTCTGGCGTCTCGCGCTTGGCGAACGCATTGCGCACGCCGGGCGCAATGCGTGACAGCCAGCCGGTTCGCTCTCGGGGGGCGGCGGACCGCCCGGGCTTGTCGTTTCTCTGTTCAGCCATCGCCATGGTTCTAGACCGTCGTTTGGCCAACTCGCGCGGAGCGCACAGCCTTAGCCAGGGAATTCACTTTGGAAAGAACCCGCCGGGTCACGTCTTCGTTCATCTGCACAGCTTCGGCGATTTCGTCCACAAGCGCGGAGCCCACCACGACCCCGTCGGCCACGCGCGCGATCGCGGCGGCGCGCTCCGGGGTCTTGATGCCGAAGCCGACTGCCACCGGCAGACCGGACACCGCTCGCACCCGCTGGACGTGGGGCGCGACGGTCGCGGCGTCGGCTTCCTTCACCCCGGTCACCCCCGCCACGCTGACGTAGTAGGCGAAGCCCGAAGTTCTGCGCTGGATGATCTTCAGCCGCGCGTCGTCGCTTGTCGGCGTCGAAAGCAACAGCAGGGAGAGGCCTTCGGCGTCCAGGGCGTCGGCGAGCGGATCGGCCTCTTCCGGCGGGATATCCACCACGATCAGTCCGTCCGCGCCGGCGGCCGCCGCGTCCCTGGCAAGGGTGGTGAAGCCCCGGTTGATCAGCGGATTGGCGTAGCCCATCAGGATGACTGGCGTCGTCTGATCGCCCTTCCGGAACGCGGCGATCAGGTCGAGGGTCTTCGAGAGCGTCATGCCCTTGTCGAGAGCCCGAAGCGCGGCGCGCTGGATCGGCGGCCCCTCGGCCATAGGATCGGAGAACGGAAAGCCCACCTCGATCAGGTCGGCGCCGGCCGCCGGCAGACCCTGGAGGATGGCGAGCGCGGTGGCGAAGTCCGGATCGCCGGCCATCACATAGGGGATGAAGGCCGCGCGGCCTTCTGCCTTCAGCGCGGCGAAGCGGGCATCGATGCGGGCGGTCGTCAAACGTCCTGCCCCAGGTGGGCGGCGACAGTCGCGACGTCCTTGTCGCCCCGCCCGGAGAGGTTCAGCACAACGATGCCATCCTTGCCGAGATCGCTGGCGATGTCGCCCAGACGGGCGATGGCGTGGGCGGATTCGATGGCCGGCAGTATTCCCTCAAGCTTGGCGCAGAGGGTGAAGGCGTCCAGCGATTCCCGATCGGTGGCGGTGAGGTAGGTCGCGCGGCCGACGTCGTGCAGCCAGGAATGCTCCGGCCCGATCCCCGGATAGTCGAGGCCGGCGGAGATCGAGTGCGCCTCGGTTATCTGGCCCTCGGGATCCTGCAGCAGGTAGGTCATGTTGCCGTGCAGGACGCCGGGTCGACCGCCGTTGATCGCTGCGGCGTGGCGGCCGGTTTCCATGCCCTCGCCCGCGGCCTCGACGCCGATCAGGCGCACGCTCTCGTCATTGAGGAAGGGGTGGAAGATGCCGATAGCGTTGGATCCGCCGCCGACGCAGGCCACGACGGCGTCCGGAAGACGGCCCTCGGCCTCCATGATCTGCTCTCGCACCTCGCGGCCGATCACCGACTGGAACTCGCGGACCATCTCCGGATAGGGGTGCATGCCGGCGGCAGTACCGATCAGATAGTAGGTATCCTCGACGTTGGTGACCCAGTCCCGCAGCGCCTCGTTCATGGCGTCCTTGAGGGTCGCCGAGCCTGAGGTCACCGGGCGCACTTCGGCGCCCAACAGGTTCATGCGGAAGACGTTGGGCTTCTGCCGCTCCACATCGACGGCGCCCATGTAGACGATGCAGGGCAGGCCGAAGCGGGCGCAGACGGTGGCGGTGGCGACGCCATGCTGGCCGGCGCCGGTCTCGGCGATGATCCGGGTCTTCCCCATCCGCATGGCCAGCAGGATCTGGCCCATGCAGTTGTTGATCTTGTGCGAGCCGGTGTGATTCAGCTCTTCGCGCTTAAGATAGATGCGCGCGCCATAGT
>JBBREC010000136.1:0-10044 GCA_038203295.1 Caulobacterales bacterium | reverse complement strand
CTGGTCGGCGACCGGATGTTCCCGCTCACCCTGTCGGGCCTTGAGAAGGCGATGAAGGAACTGGCCCGCTAGCTTCACGCGACGCGGGCGGCCGGTTCGATTGCCAGCATCTTTCAAGGGCCTACACTCGCCGCGAGCCGTAACGGATTCGCATGACCGGTCCTGTGATCGACGCACCTGAAGCCGACGAGGAGCACGCCGCCACCAAGGCCGCCGTGTTCAGCGCGGCCGAGCGGCTGTTCGCCCTCCACGGGTTTCAGAACGTCTCGGTGCGCGACATCACCGCCGAGGCCGGCGTCAATCTCGCCTCGGTGAACTATCATTTCGGGTCCAAGGACGCCCTGCTGTTCGAAATTTTCCGCCGGCGCACGGCCGAGCTGAACCGTGAACGGGCCCGCATGCTGCACGAGGCCAACGACCGCCACGGCGGCCGGCCCCCGGTGCGCGAGATCCTGGAAGCCCTGTTCGCCCCGCCGCTGAGGTGGGCCGATCCGACGCATGACCGGCGGATCAGCGTCCAGTTCATCATCCGCGCCCGCTCCGAAGGCACCGAGCAGATGCGCGACGTGCTGCAGAATGACGTCTCCCACCTCGCCCGCTTCGCCGACGCCCTGAAAGCCGCCCGGCCGGAGCTGCCGCCCGAGGCGGTCTATTGGCGGCTGCATTTCTGCCTGGGCATGGTCCACAACAACCGCTTTGTGGAATTCGACCGCCTGCACCACCTTTCGGGCGGCCTGACCCGCGAGGGCGACGTCCAGGCACTGCTGGGCCGCATGCTCGACTTCGCCGAGGCCGGGTTCCAGGCCTGATCATGGCGACCATCGTCACCGACGCGCGGGCTTTCACGGCCGGCCGGGCCTGGGGCGCTCGCGACCTCGCCGAGATCGAGGGCGCCAGCGTCCGTCTGCACTGGACCGACCAGCCCTACGAGTGGCACGTCAACGACGGCGCGGAAGTCTTTCTCGTGCTCGATGGCGAGGTCGACATGCACTACCTCGAGGCCGGCGCAGAGAAGGTCGTGCGGTTGGGGCCCACCGATATGTTTATCGCAGGCGTCGGCGACGAGCACGTGGCCCGACCGGTCGGCGCGGCGCGCATCCTCGTCGTTGAGCGCAAGGGCTCCGTCTAGCCGCCATGGCCCGCCGGGGCTTCCTGGCCAGGATCTACGCCTTCCGGTTCCTGGATGGCTTCGTGCTGATCTATCCGCTCTACACGGTGATGTTCGCCGCGCGGGGCCTCAGCCCGTCGCAGGTGGCGGCGACCCTGATGGCCTGGTCGGTGACCGGTTTTCTGCTGCAGATCCCGACCGGCGTGCTGGCCGACCGTTTCTCGCGGCGCTGGCTCCTGTGCCTGGGGCAGGTGCTGCGCGCCGTGGGCTTCGCGATCTGGATCGTCCGGCCCGACTTCGCCGGGTTCCTGATCGGTATGGTGCTGTGGGGGGTGAAGAGCGCGCTGACCAACGGGACGTTCGAGGCCTTGGTCTATGACGAACTGCACGCCATGGGCGAGGCGCACGACTATCCCCGGGTGATCGGCCGGGCCTGGGGCGCGCTTTCGGCGGCGGTGCTGCTGACGTCCCTGATGACCGCGGTCATGGTGCGGTTCGGCTACACTTCGGTGCTCTGGGCGAGCGTGGCGGTCAGCGTGATCTCCGCGGCCTCGGCGGTCGCCCTGCCGCGGGCTCGCAAAACTCTTAAGGTCGCCCGGCCTCGCTATTTCGTCCACCTTGCCCGCGGGGTCTCCACCGTGCTCCGCAATCCCCTGCTGCTGGGCCTCGTCGCCTTCGCCGCCCTCAGCCAGGCGTTTGGCGGCGGACTAGAGGGCCTATGGCAGATCCTTGGACGTGACGCCGGTCTGGCGACCCCGCTCATCCCGATCTTCGGAGCCGCGATCGGCGCCAGCCAGATCGCCGGCGCCTCGTTCGCCCACCGCTTTGCCAGGCGCGGCGGCCGCGAACGATTCTATGGGCTGTTCGCCCTGGCCGGCGTTCTGATCGCCATCGGGGCGGCGATCCTGCAACCGTGGTCGGCGCTGCTGGTGATCCCGGCGGCCGGGTTCTTCAAGGCCATCGACGTCAACTTCGACGCCCGCCTGCAGCACGCCATAGGCGCCGAAAACCGCGCCACAATCGGCTCGGTGAAGAGCTTCGCCGGCGCCGCCCTGATGACCGCCGTCCTGGGCGGCTTCGGGGGGCTGGCCCAGGCCCAGAGCTATCGCATGGCGTTCCTCGGCGCCGGCCTGGCGATGGCGGCCATCGCGGGCGGGTATCTGCTCACGGCGCTGCGCCGGCCCGTCCGACCGGCTTAGGCCTCACGCCTCGCATCGTTCGACGCGCCACTTCCCCCGAGGGGGAGGACGATGGTCTCCCAACGGGCTTGCGTGCTCTCGTTCGGCGGGAGCCGTCGCGAAGCAACTGAGGGGGTTACGCCGCCAGCCCCCAGGCGAACTTCAGGTCCGCCACGAACATCGCGTAGGCCTGCGTTTTCGCTTCGGGGTCGGGCAGGCGGAGCAGATAGGACGGGTGATAGGTAACGACGCCGCTGGCGCGATCCGGCAGCGGCAGGGCCTGCTGGCGCATCTGGCTGACCGTCACCGGCTTTCCGAATACGGAGAGCGCCGCGGTGGCCCCTAGGGTAACGATCACCCGGGGCCGAAGCAGCCGGCGCTCATGGTCCAGCCACCAGCGGCAGGCGGTGACCTCGCTCGTGGTCGGCGTCCTGTGGATACGGCGCTTGCCACGTAGTTCGTGCTTGAAGTGTTTCACCGCGTTGGTGACATAGGACTGGTCGCGCGGCACGCCGGCGTCGGCCAGGGCCCTATCGAACATCTGGCCTGCAGGACCGACGAAGGGCTGCCCCGCCAGGTCCTCCTGGTCGCCCGGCTGTTCGCCTACGAACATCAGCCTCGCCGTCGCCTTGCCTCCGCCCGACACGGCCTGCGTGGCGTCCCGGTAGAGGTCGCAGCGCTGGCACATCTGGATGCCCGCCTCGATCTCGGCGAAATCGGACGGCCCCAGGCCCTCGAAGGAGGCGTCGCGGTTCTTCCGCAGCACCGCCTTCACTACCCGGCGGGACGGGGTCGAGGGGGTCTGGGCGACCATGTCCGTTGTTCGGGCCTCCGCGCGGGCGATCAGCTCGGGAATGAGCGCGGCCTCGGGCAGGTTGCGCCAGTAGCGCTTGGGCATTTCCTTCTGCATCGCGCCGACCTTCAGCCGGGCCGGATTGAAGATCGAGGCATAGTAGGTGAGCCAATAGTCCTCGAGCGTGTCCTCGGTCGGCGCATCGGCCGGGTCCGCGCCCGTGCTGAACGCCAGCGCCGTGCGGTCCCAGTGCACGCAGGCGTCCGGCGTCAGGATCGAGAAGGTCATGCTGGCGAAACGCCGCGCGAAGAACGGCGCGGTCTTCATGGCCACCCTGTGCGAGGGCTCGAACCAGGCCACATAGCGCTCGCCCACCTCTGGGTCGGTCACCACCCTGAAGCGCACGAAGGCTTTCATCTTGTGCGCCGCCAGGCTCACCGACTTGGCGAAGTGGCGCGCCTTTTGGACGTCAGGGTCGGAGTGGATGTGCAGCAGGACGGGCTCCCGCTCCAGCCGCCACAGCAGCCGGTAGAGCAGCGCGAACCGCTCGTCCGAGCGGTGAAGGATCACCGTATCGGCCAGGTCCACGAACTCACGCGGCACGGTGAATTTCGACCCATCGGCCCCCGGGGCAGGGGCGGCCTCGCCGAATAGGTCGCCCGATCCGTCGACGGTCCAGAGCGCCTCCTCCGGCGCCACGGCCTCTGCCCGAAGCCTGCGGGCGGCATCGCGCCAGCCGGCGAAATCGGTTTCGGACGCCAACCGTATCGTTGGCATCAAAAGAGCTCCATCTGGACCGGCGGTGGCCTGGGCGTCATCCGTTCGCGCAGTCCCGCGCTGTCGGTGAGCGCGCCGGGGGTCCAGTCGGCGGTCACGATGAAGGGCTTCAGCTTCTCGATCCCGCGCGTCAGCCGCCGCACGTCCTCCAACACCAGCGCCTTGAACCGCCGCACCTCGAGCATCTTGTTCACCGACCGGACGCCCAGGCCCGGCACCCGCAACATCCGCTCGCGGTCGGCGGTGTTGAGGTCGAGCGGGAAATCGCCGCGGTTCCTGAGCGCCCAGGCCAGCTTGGGATCGAGGGTGAGGTCGAGGTCCTCGTCCTCCCCGATGATCTCGGCCCGACCAAAGCCGTAGAACCGCATCAGCCAGTCGGCCTGGTAGAGCCGGTGCTCGCGCACCAGCGGAGGCCGGACCAACGGCAACCGCGCCGTGGAATCCGGGATCGGCGAAAACGCTGAATAATAGACCCGCTTCAGGTGATAGGCGCCGTAGAGGCTCTCGCTGCGCTTCAGGATCGCGCCGTCCGACGCCGCGTCCGCGCCCACGATCAACTGGGTCGACTGGCCGGCCGGCGCAAACTTCGGAGGCCGGGCCTTACGTCCCATCTCCTTGCCGGCCTCGACGCCCAGCCGCAGGGCGCCCATGGCCTTCTTGATGCCGGCGATGTCCTTCTCCGGCGCCAGCCGCGCCAGGCTCTCGTCCTGTGGCAACTCGATGTTGATCGAAACCCGGTCGGCGTAGAGAGCGGCCTGGTTCACCAGCGTCGGCGACGCCTCCGGGATCACCTTCAGGTGGATATAGCCCCGGAAGTCGTGGACCTCTCGCAGCGCGCGGGCCACCCGCACCATCTCCTCCATGGTGTAGTCGGCGTTACGGATGATCCCCGACGAAAGGAACAGGCCCTCGATATAGTTGCGCTTGTAGAAGCCCAGGGTCAGGTCGACGACCTCCTTCACCGTGAACCGGGCCCGGGTGGTGTTCGAGCTCACCCGGTTCACGCAATAGGCGCAGTCGTAAACGCAGAAGTTGGTGAGCAAAATCTTGAGCAGGCTGATGCAGCGGCCGTCCGGCGCATAGGCGTGGCAAATGCCCATCCCGCCATCCACTGATCCAACCCCCTTGCCGCCAAGGGAGTCCCGCCGCGTCCCGCCGGACGAGGCGCAGGAAGCGTCGTATTTCGCCGCATCTGACAGGATGGCGAGTTTGCGTTTGAGATCGAGGGCAGCCATGGCTCAACCTATCGTTCTCTATTTGTTCCGTCCAGCGAACTTCCTGAAAACCTTCACGGAACCTCCATGGCTCACGCTGGTTTCACACGCGCATGGTCAAGCTCTCCATCCGCCACGAGACGCTTTACACCTATGAGCGGCCGGTACGTTTCGCCACGCACCGCCTGCTGGTGCGCCCGCGCGACAGCCATGCGATCCGGGTGGTCGAGACTTCGCTGACACTGTCCCCGCCTGGCGACACCCGCTGGCAGTACGACGCACTCGGAAATTCGGTTTGCGGCTTCACCCCACGGGGCGAGGCCCGCACGTTGTCGATCACCAGCCACCTGACCATCGAGCGCTTCCCAACGCCCCTCGCCCGCCTGCAGGTCTCCGATCCGCAGACCGCCACGCCCATCGTCTATTCGCCCACCGACCGCGCGGTGCTGGCGCCGTTCATCGAGCCGGTCAGCGAGGATGCCGAAGACGCACTGTTGAACTGGCTGCGCAGCCAGCTGGGCAGTCCCCAGGAGCCGGCCCTGGATTTCCTCATGCGGCTCAACCGCACTATCCACGACAGCTTCGAGTATCTGGGCCGCGACCGGGGCGCAGCCCAGGAGCCCAGCCATACCGTGCGCATGGGCTCCGGGACCTGCCGCGACTTCGCCTGGCTGATGGTCGAGGCCCTGCGCCGCCTGGGCTATGCGGCGCGGTTCGTCACCGGCTACCTCTACTCGCCCGCCAACTCGGGTGTGCGCGGAGCCGGCGCGACCCACGCCTGGTGCGAGGTCTTCCTGCCCGAACTCGGCTGGACTGAGTTCGACCCGACCAACGCCCTGGTCGAAAGCCCCGACCTGATCCCGGTGGCCGTGACCCGCACCCCGGCTGAGGCCGCGCCGATCTCCGGCGCCATCTACGGCGACGCGGGCCACACAGAGCTCAGGGTTCACGTAGATGTGCGGCTGCTCGACACAATCCCGGCCGCTGCGTGAGGCAGATAGTCAGTCTGACCAGGGATGAACCTCATGACCCAAGGCTTCCAGCAGCAGGACACCAGCCACAACTCCAGTATTCCGCGTTCTGCAGCCACGCCCCAGCACGGCCAGAAGGCCGACACCCGGATTGCACCCATTCGCGGGCCTCGCGCGTTTACGCCGAGGCCCGGCCACTAGACGCATCCTTCGCCTTGCGCGATGCGTAAGGCTGACAACGGCGCGTGCGCCGGGTCCTGTTCAACGTTTGAGGATCTCGCAATGCCGCTCGATCTCAGCGCCCTGTGTCGCCGCACCGTCCTCACTGGCGGCCTCGCGCTGCCGCTCCTTGGGACCAACGCCCTGGCGGCGCCCAGGGCGCTCACCTTCGCGGTCTTCAGAAACGGTACGAAGATCGGCGAGCATCACGTGGCGTTCTCCGGCGACGACTCCACCCTGACCGCCACCACCGACGCGGTCATGACCGTCAAGATTGGGCCGGTGCCGGTGTTCAAGTACAAGCACCACGCGGTCGAGAAGCGCGTCGACGGCGCCTTCACCTCCCTGGTCACCGCCACCGACTCCAACGGCAAGGCCGAACGCGTCGCTGCCGAAAAGGCCGGCGGCCTGATCCGCATTTCCGGCCCCTCCGGCCTGGTCACCGCACCGGCCAACGCCAATCCGCTCAACCACTGGAACCAGCAGATTTTCGCCGGCCCGCTGTTCAACCCCCAGACCGGCAAGATGGTGAAGGCGACCGTCCGCAAAGTCGAGGCCGGCCACTGGCAAATCCGCGGCGAGGTCGAGATTGACGACTGGTACGATGCCAGCGGCGCATGGCAGTCGCTGAAGGGAAAGCTCGACGACGGCTCGGCCGTGGAATACCGCCGCATCTAGCCGCGCCACCTTTCCCCTCGCGCGGGGAGTCTGTTAGACCGGCTCCATTGAAGTCATCCGTTGCCTGAAGGGCGCCGCCGGGCTGAATTTGCAGCCGGAACGCGGCGTGTTCGATTTGGACGCCAAGCTTGAACCTGCCGACGCCACTGACGGTGTACCGGATCTCGCCCAGCGCGAGGCCGAGTACGAGAAGTTCGTCTGGGATAATCTGAAGCAGAATTACCTCGGCAACTACCTCCATGGCATGCTCGGGATGACCGGCTTCCGGCTGGTCAATGCGCCGACTTTCCTGCCCGCCTACCTGCACCAGATCTCCGGCTCCAATTCCATCGTCGGCCTGGGCCTCGCCCTGCAGCAGGTGGGGGGCGTGATCTCGCCGATCTTCGGCGCCACCAAGATCGAGCACCGCACCAAGGTCATGCCGGCCGCCATGTGGATGGGCGGGCTGGCGCGAATGGCCATCCTCGGCATCGCCATTTCCGGCTGGCTGCTGAAGGGAACGCCGCTGATCGTCAGCGTGCTTTTCTTCATGCTCGCGTTCGGCATCTTCATGGGCGCCCAGCGGGTGGTGTTCAGCCTCTTGATGGCCAAGGTGATCCCGATCAGCCGGCGCGGACGCCTGCAGGCCTGGCGCAACGCCACCGGCGGGGCGATCGCCGCGGTCCTGGCCTATTTCGCCGGGCGCTATTTCATCGGCGCGAACCTGTTCGGCAACGGCTATGGCGTCACCTTCATCTTCGCCTTCTTCCTCACCAGCCTGGGCCTGTGGGCGCTGCAGTTCCTGCTCAGGGAGCCCGAGCCGCCGACCACCCGGACCCAGGGGCGCTTCCGCGACCGGCTGAAGGAATTCCCCCGGCTGATCAGCGAGGACCGCGCCTACCGCAACTTCCTGCTGGTCCAGATGCTGTCGTCCACCGGGCGGATGGCGGTGCCGTTCTACGTCCTCTACGTCTCGGCCTCGATCCACATGACCGGCGCAACGCTGGGCCTTCTGTCTCTGGCCTACCTCGGCGCAGACACCGCCTCGAACCTTGTCTGGGGCTATCTCGGCGACAAGACAGGCTTCCGGCTCGTCCTGCTGTTCTCCATCGTCGCCTGGATCGCGGCGACATTCCTCTTGATGGGCAACCATCAGGAGTGGGCGATCTTCCTGGCCTTCTTTGGCCTTGGCGCCGCCCAGTCGGGCTACAACATGTCGGCGCAGACCATGATCCTGGAGTTCGGCGCCCGCGACGATCTGCCCATGCGCATCGCCGTGTCGGCCACCGCCGAGAGCATCACCGCGACCCTCGGCCCGCTGATCGGCGGAAAGGTCGCTGACCTCTTCGGCTACGACGTGGTTTTCGGCGCCTCGATCGGCTTCCTGGCCGCGGCGCTCCTGCTGCTCATCGTCGCCGTCAAGGAGCCCCGGACCGCCCGTCTTTCGGCCATGTAGCGAGGCTGGCGCCGAAATAACTTCAACTGACCCTGTCGGGAGCCGGCCGTATGTTTCGTCCTAGGGGCTGAACGGTCCAACGGGAGACGACCGTGCGAATGATCTTTGTTAACCTGCCGGTGAAGAGTGTCGCCGCCTCGCGCAAATTCTTCGGCTCGCTGGGCTTCAGCTTCAACGAGCAGTTCAGCAACGAAAACACCGCAGCCATGACGGTCGAGGACAATATCGTGGTGATGCTGCTGTAGCACGCGCGGTTCCGCGACTTCATCAAGAACGACATCGGCGACGCGACGAGGGCCCAGGAGGTCCTTACCTGCCTCTCGGCCAGCAGCCGTACGGAGGTCGAGGAAACCTATGCCAAGGCCATCGCCGCCGGCGGCAAGGCTTGGATGCCGCCCCAAGACCACGGCTTCATGTACGGCACGAGCTTCCAGGATTTGGACGGCCAGGTCTGGGAAATCATGTGGATGGACCCGGCGGCCGTGATGACGACAGACGAAATGGCCGTCCAGATCGCCTGACCGCTGAGCGGCGCTTGCGCGGGCGCGCTGGCGCTAACTTGATCGGTAGATAACCATGTCAGCGCCGCCGGAGCCTCGGACCTAAGCCGCCGCTTTCCGCTCCGCCGCCAGACTGATGCGGGCCCTGGCCATTTCATTGGCCACCTCATGTGTCCCGCGGCGCTCGACCTTCGAGCGGTCCATGACCTCGTCCAGGGTCTCCATCAGACGCGCGAGCTTGGTCTCGACCCAGGCCGGATCGAAGGCCTCGGTTCGGGCGATGGCGCGAATCTCGCCAGCCACATTGATGATGCCGCCGCCGTTGATCACATAGTCTGGCGCATAGAGCATGCCGCGCTCGAACACCGCGCGGCCGATGTCGGCGTCGGCCAGCTGGTTGTTGGCGCCGCCGGCGATCACCGAGGCCTTCAGGCGAGGCAGGGTGTCGGCGTTGATCGCGCCGCCCAGCGCGCAGGGCGCAAACACCTCGGCGTCGACGTCGAAGATTGCGCCCGGCGTGACGACCTTCGCGCCGGTGGAGGCCGCGACCCTGCGCAGGGCGTCCTCGTTGGTGTCGGTGATGATCAGCTTCGCGCCCGCCGCGTGCAGTTTCTGGGCGAGGTAGGCGCCCACATGGCCCACGCCCTGGATGGCCACGGTGACCCCGTCGAGGTCGCGGTTCAGGCGGCGCTCCACGCTGAGCCGGATGCCGCGGAAGACCCCCTCGGCGGTCACCGGGCTCGGGTCGCCCGAGGCCGCGGGATGGCCCGTCAGGCCCGCGACATAGCGAGTGGTCTTTCGCGCGTGCATCAGGTCTTCCGGTGAGACGCCGACGTCCTCGGCGGTCCAGTACTTGCCGGCCACGTCCTCGACCGCTCGGCCGAAGGCCTCGAACAGCGCCGGGGTCTTCTGGGTACGACTGTCGCCGATGATCACGGCCTTGCCGCCGCCCAGCTCCAGGTCGGCCATGGCGTTCTTGTAGGACATCGCGCGTGACAGCCTGAGCGCGTCGGTCAGGGCGGCTTCGGAATCCGGATAGGCCCACATGCGGCAGCCGCCGGCCGCCGGTCCCCGGGCCGTGGAATGCACAGCGATGATGCATTTCAGGCCGGTTTTTTCGTCTGAGAAGGCGTGGACGCCTTCATGGCCCTCAAAAGCGGGGGAATCGAAC
>JBBREC010000135.1:0-10061 GCA_038203295.1 Caulobacterales bacterium | reverse complement strand
TTGAGCATCGGGTGGATCACCTGGCCGTCGCGGGTCAGCGCGATGCCCTTGATGATCTCGTCGTCCCAGTCGAGCTTGAGTGACTTGGTTTCCTTGTCGATCAGGGGCGAGATGAAATTGAACAGGTTCTTGGCGTAGAGCGCCGAGGCGTCAACGGCGACGCGGCTTGGCACGTTGAGATGGCCGACCAGCTTCACCCCGTACATTTCGACCACCTGGCCGGGCTTGGACAGCGGGCAATTGCCGCCAGCCTCGACCGCAAGGTCGACGATGACCGAACCGGGCTTCATGGTCTTGACCATTTCCTCGGTCACCAGCACCGGGGCCGGGCGGCCCGGGATCAGCGCCGTGGTGATGACGATGTCCTGCTTGGCGATGTGGCTGGAGGTGAGCTCGGCCTGCTTGGCCTGGTACTCGGCGCTCATCTCCTTGGCGTAGCCGCCGGCGGTCTGGGCGTTCTTGAACTCCTCGTCTTCTACAGCGAGGAACTTGGCGCCCAGGCTCTCGACCTGTTCCTTGGTGGCGGGCCGCACGTCGGTGGCGGTCACCACCGCGCCCAGACGACGGGCCGTGGCGATCGCCTGCAGGCCGGCAACGCCGACCCCCATGATGAACACCTTGGCCGCGGCGACCGTGCCGGCGGCGGTCATCATCATCGGCATGGCCTTGCCGAACGCCTCGGCGCCTTCGATCACCGCGCGATAGCCGGCGAGGTTGGCCTGGGAGGACAGCACATCCATCACCTGGGCCCGGGTGATCCGCGGCACGAACTCCATGGCGAAGGCCGTCGCGCCGGCCTTGGCGAGCGCGTTGAGGGACTCCTTGTCCTGGTAGGGGTTGAGGGTCGCTATCAGGATGGCCCCCTTCTTCAGCATCGCGGCCTCGGCGGGCTCGGGACCGCGGACCTTGAAGACGATGTCGGCCTTGGCCAGGGCGTCCTTGGCGGTTTTGGCGATCTCGGCCCCGGCCGCAGCGTAGTCGGCGTCCTGATAGGAGGCGGCGGTTCCGGCGCCTGCCTCCACAGTCACCGTGAAGCCGGCGGCGATGAGCTTTTTCACCGTCTCCGGAACCGCGGCGACGCGGGTCTCGCCGGCGCGTCGTTCCCTGGTGACGGCAATGAGAGCCATGGTCCGCGAAATCCCCCGGTCAGCGAATGCGGGCGACCTTACGGGCGGGCGTCACCGTATGTCCAGCCGCCCAGATAACGGCGCCCCAGCCCGGGCTAGTGGGCGGAGTCAGGCTTGCTGCGCAGGAAGAAGATGCCAAGGACCAGCAGCAGGCCGCCACTGATGAAACCGGAGACGAAGCCCGCGGTGGTGCAGAACCAGATCACGATGAAGAGCAGAAAGGCCGCCAGAATCAGCGACCCCCACTTGGTCATTCCCATGATCAGATGGAACGTCGACACCTGCTCGGAGACGTCCATCTCGCCGCGGTGATAATCGGAAGCCGGTCCGGCCATGGGAAACGCGCTCTCTTCGAAGTTCGACCTTATGGCCGGGTGCTACACGAGACGGCGGGTTCGCTCAAGCGGCCCCGTCGGCCGACCAGCCCGCCAGCAACGCCCGAAGCGTCGCCACCAGGGCCAGCGGCTGGTCGATCATGACATGATGGTGCGAGTCGGGAATCTCGATCTCGATCATCCCCGGTGGGAACGGCGAGGGCTGGCCCGCCTTGCGATGTTCGATGATCCGGCTCTTGGCGCCATAGATGTGCACCAGCGGCGTCTTGATCGGGCCGGGGCCAGGCGTGCGCATCATCCCGCCGTTACGCTCCAGTTTGCCCCACATGTTTGGATCGAACATCCAGGTCCAGCCCATGCCCGAGCCGTCCGGCCCCCTTTGGCCCTCAGGCAGGGGGACCCGCTTCAGCGAGCGGCGGGCGATGAAGTCGGCGATATAGGCGTTCTCCGCCGGCTGCGGCGGCATCAGGCGGAAGCGCAGCAGCGCCGCCTCCAGGGTCGGATAGACCCGCGCCGCGCGGTCGGCGGTCGGGATGTTGCGGATCGCCTCCATCTGCGCCTGGCGCTTGGCCAGTTCCTCGGGCGGAGGGCCGAAGCCGGTGTCGACCAGGATCGCGGCATGCATCCGCTCCGGGTGCGTCGCAGCGGCGAAGAACACCTGTCCTCCGCCGAACGAGTGGCCGATGTAGATGGGTTTGCGGCCGCCCTCGTAGAGGCCGGTGGCGCGGGCCACGGCCTCGGCGTCGTCGGCGAAGTCGGTGAAGGAATAGCGCTCGCGCCAGTCCGAGGCGCCCATACCGGCCAGCGACATCGAGGCCACCCGGTAGTCGTCGGCGAAGAACGGCGCGATGAAACTCCACCAGTCAGCGTGGGCCGAGTTGCCATGCACGAACAACAGGCCGGGCTTGCCCACCTCGCCCCAGGTCAGGACCTCGAGTCTGGCGCCAAGGCTCTCGACGAAGATCCGCTCGGGCTCGCGGGCGATGGCGTCCTTGAACCACTGCGGCGACGGCGGCTCGGCGCCGGCGAACTGCGCCAGCGGCGCCTGCACCTCCGGCGGCAACGGCTCCTCGGTGTGGATTGGCCGGTCATCGTAGGTCTCTTTGGCGGTGTCAGCCGGCTTCACGTCTTCGGCCATCTTAAAATCGCGCCTCTCAAAATCGGCCCAGTGACTAACAAGCGTTTGAAAAATGGCAAGCGCTTCGTCCGCACGTTTCGTCGCACGGTTAGCGATCGATACACCCCCTGTCCCTAGGTTGGCCTCTAAAGGGGTGGAGATGGCGTTCAATCGACCAGCGATAGAGCGGTTCCTCGAGTGGCGGCGGGATGGCGTTTGGATCCGCGCCGGTCAGGCGGCCGTCGTTGCGCCTCTCGTGTGGTTCCTTACCCATGAGATAGCCGCCTGGATCTGGATGGGGGTCGTGATCTGTGTCGGCTTCGCCGACGTCGCCCTTAGCCGCCGCCTGCTGACCCGTATGGGCGATCGCCGGCTGCGGATTCTCACCATGCTGGTCATCGCGCTCTCGGCGACCTGTTTTTCCTCGATCGCCGCGATCCTGCTGCGCAATCCGTCGGGGGTCGCTCTGGCCGGCGCCTGTCTGGTGCTCTGCGCCATCAATCTGAACAACGTGGTGATGACCCGTGGCTCGACCCTCGCAACCATCGCGCTGGTGGGTCCGTCGTGCGTTATGGCTCTCGCGGCGCCTCCCCTCGCCATCATGGGCGAACGGATCCGTTGGTCCGAGGGCGCCGTTCTTGAGGTGGGCGTCCTTGCCTATGTGGTCTTCACGGGCCTCCTCGCCGCCATGCTGGTGCGTGAGGATCGCGCGCTTCGCGCCGCCATCGAGACCGCCGAGTCGGCCAATCGCGCCAAGAGCGAATTCCTCGCGACGATGAGCCATGAGATTCGCACCCCGATGAACGGTGTCCTCGGCATGGTGGAGGCGATGCGCCGCGATCGTATCTCCAGGATCCAGAGGGAGCGGCTCGACGTGATCGGCGCGTCCGGCGCCGCGTTGATGGTGATCCTCAACGACATCCTGGACCTTTCGAAGATCGAGGCCGGCAAGTTGGAGCTGGAGGACGCCGATTTCGACCTCGAGCGTCTTGCGCTGGGCGTCGAGGCCGCATTCCGAGAGCAGGCTGCGCGCAAGGGACTGGCGTTCGCCGTACACATCGCGGCCGACGCCCTGGGAACCTACCGTGGGGACGGCGGTCGGGTCCGGCAGATTCTCGACAACCTGGTGTCCAACGCCGTGAAGTTCACCAGTACGGGGACCGTGCGCGTTGACATCAGCCGAAGCGACGATCGGGTTCGCATTTCCGTCAGAGATACCGGCATCGGCGTGGCGCCAGACAGGCTCGCGCGACTGTTCGAGAAGTTCGTCCAGGCCGACTCCTCAATGACCCGGCGCTTCGGCGGCACCGGGCTCGGCCTGGCCATCAGCAGAGCCTTTTGCGAGGCCATGGGCGGCGCCTTCTCGGTCGAAAGCGAGCTTGATCGGGGAAGTTGCTTCACCGTCGATCTGCCTCTGGTGCGGGTGGGCGACGCCGCGGCCCCCCGCAGTCAGCCGGCAGTGACCGATCGCATGGACACGGACCGACCGCTGCGGATCCTTGTGGCCGAAGACAACCCCGTGAACCAGCTGGTGCTCAGGACACTCCTCGGCCAGGTGGGGCTGGACCCCGTCATGGTCTCCGACGGCGAGCAGGCCGTAGCCGCCTGGGAGAGCGGCGACTGGGACCTGATCCTGATGGATGTCCAGATGCCGGTGATTGACGGGCTGACGGCGACCCGGCGTATCCGTGAGCTGGAGGCTGCGCTCGGTCGCCCATCGACACCCATCATCGCGCTGACCGCCAACGCCATGACCCATCAGCAGGCGACTTACAGCAGCGCCGGCATGACCGGCTTCGTCGCCAAGCCGATCGCCGCGACCCAACTCTTCGAGGCGATCCAAGCCGCCGTCGAGCGGGACGACGGACCTCGGGCGACGGCGCCGCGCGCTCGCCAAGTCGGCCGCGTAATGCTCTAAGAGCAGCATGAAGCTCGTCCTAGCCAGCCTCGTCGTGGCCGCGTTCGCCACGGTGGCCCACGCCGAAACTGCGACCCCCGAGGCCAGGGTCCTCGCCCAGGCCGTGGTCGCGGCGCGCGACGCCGGCCCGGGCCTCGACCTCTCCCGGCCGCACGCCAAGTCTCGCTACGCCAGCCCGCTGCCTGCCGGCATCGCCAGGACCTCGCTCGACCACCGGTTTGACGACGACGCGGTGGGGTCCTTCGGCTACCTCTGCGGGCTCAACCCGGGGCAGAAGATGACCGGCGCCGCAGGCGCGGCCGGTTATGACCCGATGGGCAAGTTCCTGGGCGCCAAGCTCAGCCTCGCCTTCCGCTAGCCATGCGCGTTAACCGCCTGCGCGCGCTCTGGGCCGCGGGCAAGCCCGTGGTCGGCGGCTGGCTCACCATCCCCAACGCCTTCACCGCCGAGCTGATGGCCGGAATGGGCTGGGACGCGCTGACTATCGACACCCAGCACGGTCTGATCGGCTACGCCGAGATGCTGGCGATGCTGCAGGCGATCTCCACCACCGACGTGGTCCCGCTTGTCCGCGTCTCCTGGAACCAGCCCGGCGAGATCATGAAGGCGCTGGACGCCGGGGCGCTGGGGATCATCTGCCCGATGATCAACGACGCCGCCGAATGCGCCGCCTTCGTCCAAGCCTGCCGCTATCCGCCGGACGGCTTCCGGAGCTACGGCCCCACCCGCGCCGGCGTGGTCAACGGCCCGGACTACTATCCCGACGCCAACCGCGAGATCCTGGCGCTGGCCATGATCGAGACGGCGGGCGGTATGGCGAACCTGGACGCCATCACCGCCACCCCCGGCCTCGACGGGATCTACATCGGCCCCGGCGACCTCTCGCTGTCGCACGGCGGCCAGCCGCGCCAGGACTCCGACGACCCCGCCTTGCTGGCCCGCTTCGACCTGATTCTCGCTGCCTGCCGACGGGCCGGGATCAGGGCCTGTGTCCACACCGCCAGCGCCGGCTACGCGCAACAAATGATCGAACGGGGCTTCGACCTCGTGACCATCATGGGCGATGTCCGCTACCTGACCGCCGGCCGCGGGGACGTGACCGATATGCGTGCGTGGACGGAACGCCGCGGGGCGTCCTAGACTGGCCCTCGGGCTTGGGGGCTTTCACTTGCGTCACATGCTGGGACTGATCTTGGGCGGCCTGGCCGCGATTTCGATGAGCGCCGCCACAGCGGCGCCCGCGCCGCCGCAGAACGACATCCCGCCCGCTTTCCAGAGGCCAACGAACGCCGCGGACTTCACGCAGTCGGACGTGATGATCCCCATGCGCGATGGGGTGAAGCTGCACGCCATCATCGTCGCGCCGAAAGTCTCGGCGGGTGCGGCCCCGATCCTGCTTTCCCGCACGCCTTACGGCGCGGCGCGCGCGGTAGGCGGGCCAAGCCTGCACGGTGCGATGGTGCTGGGCGCGGCCCTCGAGGCCTTCGTGCAGGACGGCTACATCGTGGTCCTGCAGGACATCCGCGGCCGCTATGGTTCGGAGGGCGGCTTTGTCCTCACCCGGCCGCTCCGGGGGCCGCTCAACAGGGAGGCGGTGGACGAGAGCACCGACACCTACGACACCATCGCCTGGCTGGTGAAGACGGTCCCCGCCAACAACGGCCGCGTCGGCCTGACCGGCGGTTCCTACGGCGGATTCCTGACCCTGATGGGCTTGGTCAATCCGCACCCGGCGCTGAAGGCCGCGATCCCGATGTACTCGATGGTCGACGGCTGGACCGGCGACGATTTCTACCACAACGGCGCCTTCCGCCAGGGCTACTTCGACTGGATGTTCGACCTGCTGACCGACAAGAACGGCGGCGACGTGGCCTGGGGCCGCTATGACCTGTGGGACGCCTTCCTGGAAGCCGGCAATGCCGAGGGCGTGGCGAAGATGCATGGTATGGACGCCCTGCCTGCCTGGCGCCGGATCATCGACAACGCCGCCTACACGCCATACTGGCGCGGCCAGGCGCTGCAGCGGGTCTTCAGGGACCTGCCGCTCACCGTCCCCACCCTGCATGTCGCCGGCCTGTTCGATCAGGAGGACAGCTTCGGGACCTTCGCCATCTACCAGACGATGGAGGCGAAGGACGCCGGCAATGACCGCAACTTCATCGCCATCGGCCCCTGGTTCCACGGCCAGTCGCAGCGCGACGGCTCGGCGCTTGGCCAGATCAAATGGGGCTCCGACACCAGCCTCTATTTCCGCCGCCACATCATGAAGCCGTTCTTCGACCGTTACCTGAAGGACGGCGCGCCGCAGCAAACGATCGCGCCGGTCAATGCCTTCGAGACCGGTGTGAACGAGTGGCGCACGGCGGATCGCTGGCCGATTACCCCCGCGCAACAGGCGGTGCGAAAGCTCTACCTGCTCCCCGGCGGCCGGCTCGGCTTCGACGCGCCGGCCGGCGACGCCTTCACGGAATATGTCTCCGATCCCGCCCGGCCCACGCCCTACCGCAGCCGCCCGATCCGACCGGTCTACGCCTCGGATTCCACCTGGTCGCGATGGCTGACCGACGACCAGCGCGACGTCTCCACCCGGCCCGACGTGCTCACCTTCACCAGCGCCGCGCTGACCGCGCCCCTGACCATCAGCGGCGACATAGCCGCCACCTTGATGGCCTCGACCACCGGCAGCGATGCCGACTGGGTGGTCAAGCTGATCGACGTCTATCCGGACGAGGTGCGGGCCGATCCCGCCATGGGCGGCTATGAGCTGATGATCTCGGCCGACATCATGCGCGGCCGCTATCGCGAGGATCCATCGACCGCCAGGCCGATCCCGCCGGGCCAGTCGCTGCCCTACCGCGTGCGGATGCCGGCGGCGAACCACACCTTCCTGCCCGGCCACCGGATCATGGTGCAGGTCCAGTCGAGCTGGTTCCCGCTCTACGACCGCAATCCGCAGACCTTTGTACCCGAGATCGCCAAGGCCCCGCCCGCAGCGTACCGGGCCGCCACCCAGCGCATCTATGGTTCGAGCTATGTCGAACTCCCGATGGCGGGAACGCCCTGAGTCGTCAGGTCCGCCAGATCACCTGGGCCAGCACGAGACCGCCGACCCACGGGGTCTTTCATCGAAGTGACTCCTGCTGACCCTTCGTGAATTTCGGTAAACCATTAATATTGCGAAACTTTATTTGCATTTTGAAGTCTGCAAGGGTGACGGCGAGAACACCGAAATGTGGAGATCCCGATGTCCAACCGCCCCCGCCTGTTCGACCCTGACACCCAGGAAGATCCGCGCGAAACCTCCGAAGGAGGTGTCGCGATGGCTCCGGCTTCGTTCTCCGAGCCCGCCCACGGCGAACCGGAACATCCCAGGCCTCCCCTCACCACCCCGGTGACGCCGGTCATGACCCGGGAGCCCGAGCATCCCCATCCCCCGGTCGGTACGCCCGCGCCCATACCCGCGCCGACAGGCGGTCAGACCCTCACCGGTACAATGGGCCCTGACGAGCTGAAGGGCGGCCTTGGCGCGGACAATCTCGCCGGCGGCGACGGGGCCGACCGGCTGCGCGGCGAGGGCGGCAATGACACGCTGTCGGGCGGGGGTGGCGACGACACCCTGTCAGGCGGCGCCGGCGCGGACCTGCTCACTGGCGGGCCGGGCGCCGACACTTTCCAGATCTTCGGGCCGGTAAGCAAAGGCCCCGGGGACCTCGACCGCATCACCGACTTCACCCATGGCCAGGACCATCTGGCCTTTGGCGATCACCTTGCCCTGACCGAGGCGACCTACGCGACAGCCACAGCGACAAACTACGCCGACGCCTTGAGCGCCGCCACCAGCCGGATCGGCAGCGGCGCCGCCGACGTGGTCGCCGTCCAGGTCGGCCCCTACGTCATCGTTTTCGCCGACAGCGGTCACCACAATCATGTCGACGCCGCCGTGGTGCTGGTCGGCAAGACACTGGCGGCCTTCGGGGCCGGCGATATTTACTAGCTCAGACCCAATTGGCGGGGCGGTCTTCACGGCCGCCCCCTCTTGGTCCGGAACCCGATCGGTTCACCGTCGAAGACCTCAGCCGCGTAGCCGCCGTTGAACACGACCGCCAACGCTGGTTCGGCTCCGCGCCGTCAAGCTCTGGTCGGGACATCGCGGCCGCGCGGACATAGGTTGCTCCCAACGCCCCGGCGCGGGGCGGCGAGAGGACGCCCATGACCTACTGCCTCGGAATCCTGCTGCCGCAGGGCCTGGTGCTGGCCTCGGACTCCCGGTCCAACGCCGGGGTCGACCAGGTCGTGCGGGTGTCCAAGCTCAGCCTGACGCCGCCCGCCAAGGATCGGGTGATCGCCATCCAGTCCTCCGGCAACCTGGCCACCACCCAGGCCGTGGTCACCCGGCTGCAGGAGGCTTTCGGCTCGGGCGACGCGGCGCACGATCTCGAAATGGCGCGCACCATGTTCGAGGCCGCCGGCATCGTCGGCGCGGAGCTTAGAACCCACATCGTCGCCGACACCCGGTTCGTCCAGCCCTACGGCGACCCTTCCGGGAACTTCCTGGTCAGCGGCCAGATCGCGGGTGAGCCGCCCCGGCTCTTCCAGGTCTACGCCGCCGGCAATTTCGTCGAGGCCACCGCCCGCTCGCCGTTCCTGCAGATCGGCGAGACCAAGTACGGCAAGCCGATCCTCGACCGCTCGCTGACCCCGGATTGCCCGCTCGCCGAGGCCGCCAAGCTTGCGCTGCTGTCGTTCGACGCGACGGTGCGCAGCAACCTGTCGGTCGGCCTGCCCATCGACCTTTTGAGCTATCGCGCGGACAGCTTCGCCGCGAACCCGGTGACCATCGAGGAAGACGACCCCTACTGGAATGCACTCCGCCGCGCCTACGGCAGCGGCCTCGCCGCCCTCGTCGACGGCCTCCCCTCGCCGCCAGCGGCGTGGGGGGTTTGAGGGGCGGACAGCGCGACGCCCCGGCCGTTCCCATATAAGGGGACGCCTGAAGGACGGACAGCCGCTTGAGATCGCTATTGCTCGGCTTCGCGCTGGTGGTGCTGTTCACTCCACTCGCCGTGTGGGCCGTCAGGTATGCAAAACGTCAGCGCGGCGGCGCGGTCCTGATCACGGGCCTGCTGCTCGTGTTCGGCATGAACATGCAGATCATCCCGCCGCCACCGCCGAAGATCGAGCTCGTTCAACGGCAGGCTGCTGACAACGACGAGCCGCCGAATTGATCTCTCCGGTCATCCCGCGAAAGAGGGGACCCAAATAGGTTCTCAGGCTTGGCTCGGCGTTCCCGTCAGCGCCGCGCTTCCGCGCGCGCCCATAGCCGCGTTTCCCCTCAAACCAGCGCCTCGAACTCGTCAACCAGCCGTTCCAGCTGCTTCATCCCCGCCGCCCAGAACGCTTTCTCGCGGGGGTTCAGGCCGAAGGGCGCCAGGGCCTCGACGTAGGTCTTGGTGCCGCCGGCGGCCAGCAACTGCTCATACAAGGGCGCGAACGCGGCGGGGTCCTCGCGGCGTTTCTCCATCAGCCCGCGCACCAACAGGTCGCCGAACGCGTAGGCGTAGACG
>JBBREC010000134.1:0-10097 GCA_038203295.1 Caulobacterales bacterium | reverse complement strand
TACTCCTCTGGTCTCCACACGGCGGCGTTGAAGCGTCTGATGTAGAAGGGCTGCGGCAGTGGGTTACTCGGTATTTTCCTGATGCGAGCATCTAGGGCCGCAACGGGTGGGTTGCGACGTCGGACTCAGGAGAACCTGCGGCGGCGTGCGATATCCCGAACGGCTATCACGGCGAGCGTCACAACGATCATCAATGGCACCGTCAAAACAGCAGACGTGAGTAGAAACAGGAAGGCAGTATGATCGACGTCGAGCTTGCCGGTCTCTAAGTCTCTGAATTCACCGCCTAGATTTTCGTTCACCCAAGCGAAGGTTAGTAAGGCGCTGCCGATCGCGCCGAGAACGGCAGCGATCAAGAACGCAATGGCCAGTTGGGACCTTCTACTCATGGCTGGAGGCTAGCAGCGAAGCGTTCGCCCGCAAGCGGACGTTCCCAACGTCAGAGATGGGTCGTGAAGCGAAATTGGCCCACGCCCCGAGAGCGGACCTTCGCAGGGTGCGGCCCAGAAGCGGACTCCGTCAAAGACCGGACGGGGTGGGTAGCGGCCATCGGAGCCGCGCTTGCCGTGCTCCCTCAATCCGGTAGCTTTCAGTCTGGTCGATCGGGGGTTCGCAGACGTGACCAGGCAACACGCGCTCGTAACATTTGCGGCGATCATGGCGGCTTTAACAACTTACTTGCCCGTTGAGGCAGCGGAGTTGACCAGTGAAGTCCTAAACAGGGTTCGGGACCATGTTGCGGCCAAATGGACCGTAGGCGGCGTTCCAGAGGCGGCCACCCGGATCGGCTTTAGTGGGACGTTCTGGCCCAAGTCCAAGGGCGAACTTCCGGCGAAGTGCGACGGGGGTCCTGTCGGCGTGGTCACGTACACGACATCTGACCGAGGAGTGGTGTGCGCAGTGTACCCTCATCGCGAAAAGGAAGGTGCCGTTATCGCAAAGGTAGCCCTCTCTGCGCCGGATGCATCCATCCAAGAATTCGACTTTCCGCAGGAGGGAGGCGGCCACTCCGAGGGAAACGGGCGCGGGGCTCTGCTCTACCCAAACCCAGAAAATGAAACACCCGAGATGAACGCCGCTGCCGCGAAGTCTAAGGCCATGGCCGCCTGTCAGCCGCGCGACATCCAACAGGCCATGGCGTGCCTGGACACTCACTGGTCGGAGAAGACTAAGACGGAGTTTGCCGCCCTCGCGGCTGGCGACGTCATCAGAACGCACATCGGGATCGGCATGTGGATCCGGAATAACTGGGGGTTGTGGCAGGGCGGCGCCTTGCACGACTTCTTCACGCGACAGGACGTTGAACACCCCGACGACATGTCGGTCCTGCTTCTGAATGCCTATTGGCTCAGGTCTCACGGCTGCAAAGCGGACTGGAACGACACCGCCGCGATTTCGACGGCGTTCTCGCTCGCAATGCGTGGGCGAGTTTGTACCGCAAGCTGACGCGTTCGATCTCTGCAAAGGGTCGCGTCCTGCCCTCAGGCCGGGGCCGTAGACCGGACATTCAACGCCGATCCGGGCTCTGGCCGACAAGCGGACGTCGCCAAGGTCGCCTGGGGGTGGAAAAGCGACGTTCGAAGTGCGTGCTATGCACCCGATCAACCTGAGGGACGCGGCGATCCAATGACGGCTTATCTCGTGCTCGATCTCTCGATCAATGATCTCCAAGGCTTCTTGCCCTACGCCGAAGCTATCCCGGCGTTCATTGAGAAGCACGGCGGGAGATACATTGTGCGGGGGGTCGTACCTGCGGTTATGGAGGGGGATTGGGCGCCTGAACGGCTCGTCGTCATTGAGTTCCCATCGCAGGAGAATGCGAGGGCCTTTCTGAATGATCCAACCGCCCAGTCTCTCTTCAGCCTCCGCCATCGCACCACGACCAGCAAGCTGGTTTTGGCGGAAGGATGCGTGTGAGTCAGCTCAGGGTCGAATGCGGTAATCGGCATCGCGCCGGAATACAGACCTTTAGATGGCTAGCAAGCGACCTCGCCCTCCAGCCGCCTGGCCTACATCGCCGGCGAAGCGTCAGGGCCAGTCCAGGTCCAGGATTCGATCTTCCAGCCCGATTTGCCCTTGGTGAGCACGTAGGTCATCTGCGACACCTCGTGCATGGTCTTACCCTTCTGTTGAAAAGTGTAAGTGGCGGGAACGATCACATAGGCGTGGTTGCCTGACACCACTTCGCGAGTGGCGCTCGACAGCGTTACCGCACCTCCGGTCCGGCCCTCAACCGCTTCAGACTTGGTCAGGTCCGCAACCCAGGTATCGAACGCCTTTGGGCCGCTCCAATGATGGGGCGATACCTCGTCGATAATGGAGGGCGAGGCCACGTGGGCCGCCTTGGCGGCTTTCGCATCACCCTTGTTGAAGTTGTCGATGAACTGATGGATCGGCGCCTGTACGGCGGCGTCGCCAGCATAAGCAGCAGACGCGACAAACAGAGCCGATAGGCCAGCGAGCAAGACAATGGCTTTCATTTGGGACACCCTCCATCCGGAGTTGAAAGGCTGCCCCCAATATTCCCGGATTGAAACCGAAATCCGATCTCGAACCGGCGACGGGTCGAACCCAGTCATTGGCCTCGCGCCGGGAAGCTGACGTTCAACGGGCTCCAATGTCGGCATCGATCCACTAGGTCGAAATCTGAACCGGCCCGCCATAGCTCTGGAAGTAGCGCGACAGGGTCCCGATCACGATGGAGATCAGCAGAGTGACCCCGAGGCTTAGCGCAAGGTAGGGCACGGTCCGCTCGCCCTCGACCTTCATCAGCTTGGGCAGGCCGAGGTACATCAGGTAGAGGGCGTAGAGGCCCCCGATCAGCGCGAACACCCAGCCGGGACCGGGCATCAGCCGAAACACCCCGGCGACCCAGTAGGCGGTGCCCGAATAGGCCACCAGTTTGAAGGCCTGGGTGCGGCCCCGCGCGGCGCCGAACTGCGGGGCGAGTTCATCGATGACCATGGCCAGCACATAGACCCCGATCAGGGTGAGGACATAGTTCACCACCATCTCGGTCACCACGCCGGGCAGGCTGGGCCGCAGCGAGAAGCCGAAGATGTGGATGCCGCCCAGGCTCAGGAGGCCGATGGCGCCACAGACCGCGGGGATCGCCGCCAGGGGAACCACATAGCCCCGGTAGATCTCGCCGATGTCGGAGGACTCCGCATCGATGGCGTCCCACGTCTCGTTCGGCCGCAGCAGGATGGCGCTCGCCCGCGCGACGAGCCCGGGCCCCGACGATCCTGGTTCGACGACGCTCATGGAAACCTCCCGACCAATCCGCGTCCGAGCCTATCCCAAGCGTGCGCGACGGCAAGCCGACGCACAGACGGCGGTCACCCGGACAGGCTAGACTGCGGAGAAACCCGAATCAGGAGCGTCCAAGTCCCCATGGCCCGCGACGGCGCCATCTATGCCTGTCAGTCCTGCGGGGCCGTGCAGACCAAGTGGGCGGGCCAGTGCCCGGCGTGCGGCGCGTGGAATACCCTGGTCGAGGAAGTCACCGGCAGCCGCCCGCCCGGCGCGCTGGCGCCGTCCAAGGCCAGCCGCGCGCGGGGTTTGGCCTTCGAGGGCCTGGAGGACGAGACTCCTGCCCCGCCGCGCATCGCCACCGGCGTCGACGAATTCGACCGCGTGTGCGGCGGCGGCGTGGTGCCGGGTTCGGCGATCCTGCTGGGCGGTGATCCCGGCGTCGGCAAATCCACCCTGCTGCTGCAGGTGGCCGCGCAGGCCGCCCGGGGCGGGGCCAGGTGCGCCTACATCTCCGGCGAGGAAGCCGTCGAGCAGGTCCGCGCGCGGGCCCAGCGCATGGGTCTGGCCGATGCGCCGGTGAAGCTCGCGGCGGAGACTTCGCTGCGCGCCATCCTCGATGGCCTGAAGCGCGAGCCCTTCGACCTGGTGGTGATCGATTCCATCCAGACCATGTGGAGCGACGCCCACGAGGCGGGCCCCGGCTCGGTCACCCAGGTGCGCGCGGCCACGGGCGAACTCGTCAGGCTGGCCAAGAAGCAGGGCGTGGCGGTGATCCTGGTCGGCCACGTCACCAAGGAAGGGACGATCGCCGGTCCCCGGGTGATCGAGCATATGGTCGATGCGGTGCTCGCCTTCGAGGGCGAGCGCGGCTACCCGTTCCGCATCCTGCGCGGCGCCAAGAACCGCTTTGGGGCCACCGACGAGATCGGCGTCTTCGAAATGGGCGACGGCGGGCTCTCGGAGGTGCGAAATCCTTCGGCGCTGTTTCTCAACACCTCGGGCGAGCGCGCGGCAGGCGCGGCGGTGTTCGCCGGCATCGAGGGCTCCCGCCCGGTTCTGGTGGAATTCCAGGCGCTTGTGGCGCCTTCCGCCTACGGCACACCAAGGCGCGCGGTCGTCGGCTGGGACAACGGTCGCCTGGCCATGGTGCTGGCCGTGCTGGAGGCGCGCTGTGGCCTCAGCCTCGGCGACCGCGATGTCTATCTGAACGTGGCCGGCGGCCTGCGGATCACCGAACCCGCCGCCGACCTGGCCGCGGCCGCGGCGCTCGCCTCCTCCGCCCTCGACCAGGCCCTGCCGCAGGACTGCGTGGTGTTTGGCGAGATCAGTCTTTCGGGCGAGGTCCGCGCCGTCAGCCGCATGGACAGCCGCCTCAAGGAAGCCGCCAAACTGGGCTTTCGTCGCGCATTGGGTCCGTCCGGCATGGACGGCGCCGGCGCGGTGACGGTCAACGGCGTCAATCGCCTGGCCGACGCCGTCGCGCGGATCGGCGAGGGCGGTTGGTCATGAACGGCGTCACCCAGTTCGATGTCATCGTCGCGGCGCTGCTGCTGATCTCGGCGGCGGTGGGCTTCGCGCGCGGCGCCGTGCGCGAGATCGCCGCCCTGCTGGCCCTGGTCGTGGCCGCCGCCTTCGCGGTCTTCGGCCTGCCGCTGCTGGCGCCGATGATGCGCCAGGTCGTACATCCGGACTGGCTCGCGACCGTGGCGACGCTGATCTGCACCTTCATCGTCACCTATGTGGCGCTGCGCTATGTTGGCGGCGCCCTGGCGCGTCAGTTGCAGCAGTCGAACTTCATCGGCACGCTCGATCGCAGCATCGGCTTCGCCATCGGCCTTGCCCGCGGACTGATCGTGCTGGGCGCCCTGAACCTGATGTTCAACGCCGCGACGCCCACCGATCTCAAGCCCCGTTGGATCACCGGGGCGACCACCTGGCCGCTGGCCCAGGACATGGGACGGCTGCTCAAGGCCATGGCGCCCAAGGGCCTGGACATCGCGGGACGACTGAAACCGGCTTTCGACCGCGCCGTTGGCGACGCTTTAGGTGACAGACCTGCGACAGACGGCTACGACGCCCGCCAACGGGGCGAGATCGACGACCTGGTGGAGAAATCCCGATGAGTGAGGCGCACGATCGCTGGGTTCCCACGGTCCGCGACCCCCTCGATGACAGCCCTCGACTGGAGTGCGGCGTCTTCGGGGTTTTCGACAGTGACGAGGCGGCGGGCCTGACGGCGCTGGGGCTTCACGCCCTGCAGCATCGCGGACAGGAGGCGTGCGGCATCGCCTGCTTCGACGGCCAGGGCTTCCACACAGAGCGCCACATGGGCCAGGTCGGCGACGCCTTCGGGGGCATGGACCTCACCGAGCGCCTGCCCGGCCGCTTCGCCATCGGCCATACGCGCTATTCCACCTCGGGCGGTTCGTTCATCCGCAACGTCCAGCCGATGTTTGCTGACATGGAAGCCGGCGGCGTCGCCCTGGCCCACAACGGCAACCTGACCAATTTCCTGACCCTGCGCGACCATCTGGTCAGCCACGGGGTGATCTTCCAGTCGACCTCGGACTCCGAGGTGATCCTCCATCTTATCGCGCGCTCGCGGAAAGCCCGCTTCGTCGACCGCTTTATCGATGCGCTCTCCCAGATCGAAGGCGGCTACGCGCTGATCGCGCTGACCAACAAGAAGCTGATCGGCGTGCGCGACCCGCTCGGCATCCGGCCGCTGGTGCTGGGCGACCTGGACGGCAAGCCGATCCTGGCGTCGGAGACCTGCGCCCTCGACATTGTCGGCGCCCGCTTCGTGCGCGACATCGAGCACGGCGAGATGGTGATCATCGACGCCGACGGCGTGACCAGCGTGAAGCCCTTCCCGGCCAAGCAGGCCCGGCCGTGCATCTTCGAATATGTCTATTTCGCCCGCCCCGATTCCGTGGTGAACGGCCGCTCGATCTACGAAGTGCGCAAGCGTATGGGCCGTCGCCTGGCGCAGGAAACCGGCGTCGACGCCGACGTGGTGGTGCCGGTGCCCGACTCCGGCGTCCCCGCCGCGCTCGGCTATGCACAGGAAACCGGCCTGCCCTTCGAGATGGGCATTATCCGCAACCACTATGTGGGCCGGACCTTCATCCAGCCGACCCAGGCCACGCGCGAGTCGAGCGTGCGCATGAAGCTCTCGCCCAACCGCTCGGTGCTGGCCGGCAAGCGGGTGATGCTGATCGACGACAGCATCGTCCGCGGCACCAACTCCGTGCGTGTGGTGCGCATGGTGCGCGAAGCCGGCGCCGCGGAGGTCCACCTGCGCTCGGCCTCGCCGCCGATCATGTGGCCGGACTTCTACGGCATCGACATGCCCGACCGCGAAAAGCTGCTGGCCGCCAACCACACCGTCGAAGAGATCGCCAAGATGCTCGACGTGGATTCGATGGGCTATCTTTCGGTGGACGGGCTCTACTGGGCGGTGGACGGCGCGGTGCGCGATCCGGTCACGCCGCAGTTCACCGACCACTATTTCACCGGCGACTATCCGACCCGCCTGCTCGACCGCGAGATCGCCGAGGGCCGCAACGAAATCTCCGAGCGCCAGCTCTCCTTCCTGGTCGACGCGTGAACGACAGCAAGGCCGGGGCTTTGTCCCGTCTGAAGGTCGACTGGTACCTCGTCCTGATCATCACCATGGGGGTGGCGGCGACACTGGCCCCCGCGCGCGGCGACGTGGCGATCTGGTTGGGCTGGGCGTCGAAGGTCGCGATCGGCGTGGTCTTCTTCCTGCACGGCGCGCGGCTGCCCCGTGAGGCGGTGGTGCGGGGCCTGACCCACTGGCGGCTGCATCTGCTGATCCTCAGCGCGACCTTCGTGCTCTTCCCCGCACTCTGCGTGGGGATCACCCACCTGCCGGCCTGGATCAGCCCGCCGGAGCTGGCGTCCGGCATCGTGCTGCTGGGCTGTCTGCCTTCGACAATCCAGAGCTCGATCGCCTTTGTCGCAGTCGCGCGCGGGAATGTGCCCGCGGCGGTCGCCTCGGCCTCGGCGTCCAACATGCTGGGTGTTTTCCTGACGCCGCTGCTGGCCAGCCTGCTGATGCACGCCAAGGGCTCGATCAGCGTCGACTCGTTCTGGTCGATCGTCCTGCAGCTGCTGGTCCCGTTCGTGGCCGGCCAGCTGCTGCGGCCCTCGATCGGCGGCTTCGTGGCGGCGCACAACAAGACGCTGTCCAAGCTCGACCGCGGCACCATCCTGCTGATCGTCTATGTCGCCTTCTCCGGCGCGGTGGCCGGCGGCGTCTGGAGCCGGCTGGGCGCGCTGGACCTCGTGCGGCTGCTGATCCTGTGCCTGGTCCTGCTGGGCGTGGTGCTGGCCGCGACGACCTTCGCCGCCCGGGCGCTCGGTTTCAGCAAGGAAGACGAGATCGCCATCGTCTTCTGCGGCTCCAAGAAGTCGCTGGCCAGCGGCGCGCCGATCGCCGCGGCCCTGCTGGCCCCGGGCGTCGCCGGCATCGCCATGATCCCGCTGATGATCTTCCACCAGATCCAGCTGATGGCCTGCGCGGCCCTGGCGCAACGCTATGCACAAAGGCCCGACACCGGGACCTGACACGCGGGCCGAGACCCGATAGAGAGCCGCCCATGTCCCTGCCCCTGACCGACAAAATCGCCCTCGTCACCGGCGCAAGCCGGGGCATCGGCCGCGCCGCAGCCCTCGCGCTGGCCTCCGCCGGCGCCCATGTGGTCGCCGTGGCGCGCACGCAGGGCGGCCTGGAGGACCTTGACGACGCCATCAAGGCCGCCACGGGTCAGTCCGCGACCCTCGTCCCGATGGATATCACCGAGGGCGATGGCCTGGACCAGCTGGGCCTGGCCCTGCATCAGCGGTTCGGCCGCCTCGACATCCTGGTCCATGCCGCCGCGATCCTGGGCCCCATGACGCCGGTGGCCCACATCGAGCCCAAGCACTGGGACCGCGTGGTCGCTGTGAACCTTACCGCCAGCTATCGGCTGATCCGCGCGACAGAGCCGTTGCTGCGGGCCGCAGACGCCGGGCGGGCGATCTTCCTGACCACGGGCCGCGTGGCCCGTCCGAAGGCCTTCTGGGGCCCCTACGGCGTCACCAAGGCCGGGATGGAGCATATGGTGCGCACCTGGGCCGACGAGCTTGAGCAGACCAAGGTCCGCGCCGTGCTGCTCGACCCCGCCGTCATGCGCACGGCCATGCGCGCCGAGGCGATGCCGGGCGAGGATCCGCTGACCCTGCCCGAGCCCTCGGAGATCGGTCCGCTGATCGTGAAGCTCGCCCAGGCCGACCTTGGCCTGCCTGCGGCTAACGTGGTCTTCGACCGCTCGGCGCCGGACGCGATGCCCGCTTCGGCTTGACGCCGGGGCGCGCGAGCTTCTGAGCCCGCCCCCGGGGGTTTCCGGTCTTGGCCTTGGGGCCCGCGGGCTTGGCCTTGCCGTGCGGCTTCGGCTTGCCCGCCGCGCCCGCCTTGGCCTTGGCCGCGGCCGCCGTGCGCGTCTTGGCCTTCAGCCCCGTCGTCGCCAGGCCACCCTCGGGCAGGCCGAACGGCGCGCGCACGGAACCCTGCCCGGCCTTTTCCTCGCCCGCCGCATACGGATTCTTGTTCGACTTCACCGTCACCCGGATCGGCACGCCCGGCAGGTCGAAGCTCTCGCGGATCGAATTCACCAGATAGCGGCGGTAGCTCTCGGGGATCTCGTCGGCGCGGCTGGAGAACAGCACGAAGGTCGGCGGCCGCGCCTTGATCTGGGCCATGTACTTCGGCTTGATCCGGCGTCCGCCCACGGCCGGCGGCGGATGCCGCTCGGTGGCCATCCGCAGCCAGTCGTTGAGGTCCTTGGTCTTCACCTTGGTCGACCAGTCGTTGTGGACCTTGAAGACGGCCGGCATCAGCTTGTCCAGGCCACGCCCGGTTTCGGCCGACAGCGCGATGATCGGCGTACCGCGCACCTGCGGCAGCTGGCGCTGCGCCTCCTCGGTGATCTCGGCGAGCTTCGCCTGCTGGTCCTGCACCAGGTCCCATTTGGCCAGGACGAAGACCAGCCCCCGGCCCTCGCGCTCGACGAGGTCGGCGATCTGCAGGTCCTGGATCTCGAAGGGGTGGGTGGCGTCCATCACCAGGATGACGATCTCGGCGAAGGTGATGGCGCGGATGGAATCGTGGGTGGAGAGCTTTTCCAGCTTCTCCTGCACCTTGGCGCGACGGCGCAGTCCGGCGGTGTCGACCAGGCGCACGGCCTTTTCGTCCCAGGTCCAGTCCACCGGAATGGCGTCGCGGGTGATGCCGGCCTCGGGACCGGTCAGCATGCGGTCCTCGCCGATCAGGGCGTTGACCAGGGTAGACTTGCCGGCGTTGGGGCGTCCGACGATCGCGATCTTCACCGCCTTGTCGCCGTCGTCGTCCTCGTGGTCGTCCTGGTTGGGCGCGACGGCCAGCAAGGCTGCGTAGAGGTCGGCCATACCTTCGCCGTGCTCGGCGGAGATCGGCACCGGCTCGCCAAGGCCAAGCCCGAAAGCTTCCAGGATGCCGCTGTCGCCGGCCCGGCCCTCGGCCTTGTTGGCGGCGACCACCACCGGCATGCCGCGACGCCGCAGGATCTCGCCGAACACCTCGTCCATGGGGGTCACGCCATCGCGGCTGTCGATGACGAACAGCGCCACGTCGGCCTCGTCGATGGCGAGCTCGGTCTGGACGCGCATCCGCGCCTCAAGGCTCTCGTCGGTGACGTCCTCGAAGCCGGCCGTGTCGATCAGTTCCAGGTCGAGGTCGCCCAGCCGCCCGGTGCCGAAGCGCCGGTCGCGGGTCACCCCCGGCTGGTCATCGACAATCG
>JBBREC010000133.1:0-10241 GCA_038203295.1 Caulobacterales bacterium | reverse complement strand
AACGCTGTCAGCAGGACGAACAGCACCGAGATGCCGTCCACGCCCATCCGGTAGAACAGCCCGGCGAACCAGGGCGTCTCCTCCACGAACTGGAAGCCCGCGTCGTTCGGATTGAACCGCGCCACCAGGACGACGGACAGGGCGAGCGTCGCCAGGGTCGTGATCAGGGCGATCCAGCGTGAGGTGGCCGCCGTCTTGGCGTCCTCCGCCGGGCTGGTCATGCGCAGGACCAGGATGGCCAGGACGCCGACCAGCGGCGCGTAGGTGATGAGGGAGAGGAGGTGCATCGGTCCGGCGCTCCCTTAAGCGTTCCAGGCCCAGAGGGCGTAGGAGAGGATGGCCGCGACGCCGAGCAGCATAACGAAGGCGTAGTGGTAGAGGAAACCGGTCTGGAGCCGTCCGGCCCCCTTGCCCACCTGCATGGACACCGCCGAGACCCCGTCCGGGCCCAGACCGTCGATCAGCTTCTGGTCGCCGCCCTTCCAGAAGAGGTCGCCCAGGACCTTCGCCGCGCGAACGAAGGTCGCCTGGTAGAGCTCGTCGAAGAACCACTTGTTGTAGAAGAACAGGTAGAGCGGGCCGCGCTGGGCCGCGAGCTTTGCGCCCAGGCCTTCCTTCAGGATGTAGACGTAGATCGCGATCAGCAAGCCGACGACGCCGGCGATCAGCGGCGCCTGCTCGATCAGCACCGGCAGCTCATGCTCGGCCAGGACGTGGTTGGCGGCGCCGGTGAAGATCGCACCTTTCCAGAACGCGATCTGCTCGGCGCCGATGAACTTCTCGTGGAACAGGAAACCCGTCGCGATGGCGCCGATGGAGAGCAGGATCAGCGGGACGCGCATGGTCCAGGGGCTCTCGTGCGGCAGGTGCTGGTGGCCGCCGTGGTCCGGCTCGGAGTGTGTCGCGGCGTGGGCAGCGTCGGCATGGGCGTGGTCGTCATGCGCATGGTCGCGGTTGTGCCAGTGGTGCTCGAGGTCCTCGGACGTCCAGCGGGCGTGGCCGTTGAAGGTGAAGAAGGCCAGGCGCCAGGAATAGAAGGCCGTCAGCAGAGCTACGAACACGCCCATCACGAAGGCGAAGTAGCCCAGCGGATCGCCCGCCTGCCCCGCCGCGTAGGCCGCGTGGATGATGGAATCCTTGGAATAGAACCCGGCGAAGCCGATCTCCAGGCCGGGGATGCCAAGGCCGGTGATGGCGATGGTGCCGATGGTCATGACCGCGAAGGTCACCGGCAGATGCTTCGCCAGCCCGCCGTAGCGGCGCATGTCCTGTTCGTGGGCCATGGCGTGGATCACCGAGCCTGCGCCCAGGAACAGCAGCGCCTTGAAGAAGGCGTGGGTGAAGAGGTGGAACATCGAGGCCTGGTAGGCCCCGACGCCCGCGGCCATGAACATGTAGCCGAGCTGCGAGCAGGTCGAATAGGCGATCACCCGCTTGATGTCGTTCTGCACTAGGCCGACCGTCGCGGCGAAGAGCGCGGTAGTGGCGCCGATGATGACGACGACGTGCTTGGCGAACGGCGCATACTCGAACATCGGCGACAGCAGGCAGACCATGTAGACGCCGGCGGTGACCATGGTCGCGGCATGGATCAGGGCCGAGACCGGGGTCGGGCCTTCCATGGCGTCCGGCAGCCAGGTGTGCAGGAAGAACTGCGCCGACTTGCCCATCGCGCCGATGAACAGCAGCGTGCAGGCTAGGTCCATCAGCCGGAAGTCCTGACCGATGAAGCTCCAGGTGTCGCCCGCGTGGGCGGCGACCAGCGGGAAGATGCTGGCGAACTGGATGGTCCCCAGCGACCAGAACACCGTCATGATACCGAGCGCGAAACCGAAATCGCCGACCCGGTTGACCACGAAGGCCTTGATCGCCGCGGCGTTGGCGGTGGGCTTGTGGTGCCAGAAGCCGATCAGCAGGTAGGACGCCAGGCCCACGCCTTCCCAGCCAAAGAACAGCTGCATGAAGTCCGCCGCGCTGATAAGCGCCAGCATGGCGAAGGTGAACAGCGACAGATAGGCGAAGAAGCGCGGCTTGGCGCCGTCCTCGGCCATGTAGCCCCATGAATAGAGGTGCACGAGCGAGGAGACGCTGGTCACCACCACCAGCATCACCGCCGACAGGCCGTCCAGGCGGAAGGACCAGTTGGAGATGAAATTGCCGACGTGGATGAACGGCAGATAGGTGTTGGTGAAGGGCTCGAGTCCGCCCCACGTCCACTGCGAAAAGATCACCCACGACAGCGCCGCCGACAGGAACAGGAAGCCGGTAGTCACCGACATCGAGACCCGGTCGCCGAGGCGGCGGCCAAACAGGCCCGCGATGGCCGCGCCGATCAGCGGCCCGAACAGGATGACCGTGACGATGAGCTTGGGGTCCATGCCTCAGCCCTTCATCATCGAAGCGTCGTCCACGGCGATGTCCCCGCGGTTACGGAAGAAGGTCACCAGGATCGCCAGGCCGACGGCGGCCTCCGCGGCGGCCACCGTGAGCACGAACATCGCGAAGATCTGGCCGGTGACGTTCCCCAGATAGACCGAGAAGGCCACCAAGTTGATGTTCACGGCCAGCAGGATCAGCTCGATCGACATCAGGATGACGATGATGTTCTTGCGGTTCACGAATATGCCGAAGACCCCGATGGTGAACAGGATCGCGGCGACCGCGAGATAATGGGCAAGCCCGATGGTCATGCGTCGATCCCTTGGCCGGGCTTGGGGTTGCTCATGCGCATGCCGGTCTTCGGAGTGCGAAGCACCTGGTCCATGATCACCTGACGGCGCACGCCGGGCTTGTGGCGCAGCGTCAGCACGATGGCCCCGATCATCGCCACCAGCAGCACCATGCCGGCCGCCTGGAAGAAGTAGACGTAGTTCGTATAGAGCACCCGACCGATCGCCTCGGCGTTGGTGACATTGGACGCGGCGCCCGCGCCGCTCGCCATCGGGGTGTCATTGAGCCGGGCGGCGCCATTCGACGCCACGGTGGTGGAGACCACCACCATTTCGACGGCCAGGCCTCCGGCGATCAGCCCGCCCAGCGGCATGTAGCGCGCGAAGCCCTGGCGAAGTTCGGTGAAGTCGACGTCCAGCATCATCACCACGAACAGGAACAGCACCGCGACGGCGCCCACGTAGACGACGACCAGAAGCATCGCCAGGAACTCCGCCCCCAGCAGCACGAAGAGACCGGCCGCCGAGAAGAAGGCGGCGATCAGGAACAGCACCGAGTGCACGGGGTTTTTCGCCGAGACCACGGCCACGGCCGATCCCAGCGTCACCGCCGCCATCAGGTAGAATGCGATCGCCTGCAGGGCCATCCGGCTCTTCTCAACCCCTCGAAATCGTCGTCGTTACGCCAGCGTGAATCGCGCCCGCGGTCTTATCGGTACGGTGCGTCGAGTTCCAGATTCTTCGCGATCTCGCGTTCCCAGCGGTCGCCGTTATCGAGCAGCTTGGCCTTGTCATAGTAGAGCTCCTCGCGGGTCTCCACGGCGTACTCAAGGTTCGGGCCCTCGACGATGGCGTCCACCGGGCAGGCCTCCTGGCACAGGCCGCAGTAGATACATTTGACCATGTCAATGTCGTAGCGCGTCGTGCGCCGGCTGCCGTCTTCGCGCGGCTCGGCCTCGATGGTGATCGCCTGCGCAGGGCAGATCGCCTCGCACAGCTTGCAGGCGATGCAGCGTTCCTCGCCGTTCGGATAGCGGCGCAGTGCATGCTCGCCTCGGAAGCGCGGGCTCTGCGGGTTGCGCTCATTGGGATAGATCACGGTCGCCTTGGGGCGGACCATGTACTGCATCCCGAGACCCAGGGCGCCGATGAAATCCATCAGCGCGGCGCCCTTCAGGGCCTGTCCGATCCGTTGGAACATCTCACTTCCCCTTGCAGGAATAGTCTTCAAGCCACCGGGAATTGCCGCCGTCTTTCAACATCAGCTTCCCGCCCTTGGCGGCGCACGCTTCCTGCGCCTGCTTAAGGCCGTCGTAGTTGGCGATGCCGCCGTCGCGCGCGGAGGAGGCGCAGCCGGCAAGGCCCAACATCAGGATCAGGGTCACGGCGGCCCTCATCCGAGGTGTCCATAGACGCGCCAGCCGGCGACGAACGCCACGGCGACCAGCGAGGTCGGCAGGAACACCTTCCAGCCCAGGCGCATCAGCTGGTCGTATCGGTAGCGCGGCACGACGGCGCGGACCATGGCGTTCATGAACAGCACGAAGGCGGTCTTCACCATCAGCATCGCCAGACCGTGCAGGCTGGCCAGCCATGACCACGGTGTCCCGGCGAGATGATCCAGGTAGGGGGTTGGCCAAGGGGCCTGCCAGCCGCCCAGGAACAGCACCGCCATCAGACCCGACATCAGAAGGATGTTGGACATCTCGGCGAGGTAGAACAGCAGGTAGGGAGTCGAGCCGTACTCGACCGCGTAACCGGCCACGAGCTCGGATTCGGCCTCGGGCAGGTCGAAGGGGGGACGGTTGGTTTCGGCAAGACCCGAGATGAAGAAGATCACACCCATCGGGATCATCACCAGCACGAGCGGAAGGTTCTTCAGGCCGCCGCCGCCGAAGATGTTCCAGTTCCAGAAGCCGCCGGCCTGCAGCTCGACGATCTTCGGCAGGCTCATGGAGCCCGACAGCAGGATCACGGTGATGATCACGAAGCCGATGGAGACCTCGTAGCTGACCATCTGGGCCGCCGAGCGCAGCGCGCCCAGGACCGGGTACTTCGAGTTAGACGCCCAGCCGCCCATGATGATGCCGTAGACGCCCATGGACGAGACGGCGAACAGGTAGAGGACGCCGACATTGATGTCTGCCACCACCCAGCCGGGGCCGAACGGGATGGCCGCCCAGGACGCGATGGCCAGGGTCACGCTGATCAGCGGAGCCAGCAGGAAGACCAGCTTGTCGGCGCCCGCCGGGATGATCAGTTCCTTGACCAGGAACTTGCCGAGGTCGGCGAAGGATTGCAGCAGGCCGAAGGGACCCACCACGTTCGGGCCTTTGCGCATCTGCACACCGGCAAAGATCTTACGGTCGCCATAGATCATGAAGGCGACCGTCAGCAGCAGCGCGACCGTGACGATCAGAATCTGGCCGATCGTCAGCAGCGACCAGCCGAGTGGGCTCGCCCAGAGGGAGGTCTCGATCATCGCCTACTCCGCCGCGTGTCTGGCGGCGCCCGAAACGAGCGCGGCGCATTCGGCCATCGTCACGCTGGCGCGCGCGATGGGGTTGGTCAGGTGGAAGGCGGCGACGGCGCTGACGAACGGAGCGTCGGCCACTGACCCTGCCCCGCCCAGCGATCCGAGGTCCAGAGCCGCCGCGGCCTCAGGGCCCGCCACATAGTCGATCCGCCCGAAGGTCGGGTGGTCGGCGAAGAGCTTCGCGCGCAGCTGGTCAAGGGTATCGTAGGGCAGCCTGGCGCCCAGCCGTTCCGACAGCGCCCGCAGGATCGACCAGTCTTCCTTGGCCTCGCCCTTGGGGAACACGGCGCGGACGCCCTGCTGCACGCGGCCCTCGGTGTTGACGTAGAGACCATTCTTCTCGGTGTAGGCCGCACCGGGCAGGATCACGTCGGCCTTGTGCGCGCCACGGTCGCCGTGGGTGCCCACGTAGATGGTGAAGGCTCCTGACGCCGACGCATCGATCTCGTCTGCGCCAAGCAGGAACAGCACATCCGCCCCGCCCTTGGCCGCAAGCTGCGCCGCGGTCTTGCCGCCCTCGCCGGGCAGGAAGCCGAGGTCCAGGCCGCCGACGCGGGCCGCCGCCGAATGCAGCACGTTCCAGGCCATGCCGAAGGTCCTGGCGACCCCCGCCGCCGCCTTAACGACCGCCCCGCCGTCGGCGCGGCTGAGCGCGCCGGCGCCGACGATGATCGCGGGAGCCTTGGCGTCTTTCAGCGCCTTGACGAAATCGCCCTTGTGCTTGGCGAGGCCGGACAGGCTCACAGGACCAGCGCCCAGGTAGTCGTAGGCATAGGTTAGGTCGGCCGGTTCGCCGATCACGCCGATGCGCAGCGCGCCAGCCACCCACCGCTTGCGCAGGCGGGCGTTCAGCACAGGGGCTTCGAGGCGAGGATTGACCCCCACCAGCAGGATTACGTCGGCGTTTTCGATGCCGGAAATGGTCGAATTGAAGAGCCAGCTTTCGCGGGGGCCGTCGCCCAGGGCCATGCCGTCCTGCCGGCAGTCGGTGGACTGGACGCCCAGACCGCGGAACAGGTCCAGTGTCGCCTTCATGGACTCCGCGTCCTGCAGGTCGCCGGTGATGACGCCGATGCGCTCCGGCGCGGTCGCCTTCAGCTTCTCGGCCACGGCGTCCAGCGCCTCGGACCAGGTCGCGGGGCGCAGCTTGCCGGCTTCACGGACGTAAGGACGGTCCAGTCGTTGCCGCGCCAGGCCGTCGACGGCGTAGCGGGTCTTGTCGCTGATCCACTCTTCGTTGATGTCCTCGTTGACCCGCGGCAGGACCCGCAGGACGGCAGAGCCGCGCGCATCCACCCGGATCGCCGAGCCCAGCGCGTCCATCACGTCGACGCTCTCGGTCTTCTTCAGCTCCCAGGGCCGCGCGTTGAACGCGTAGGGCTTGGACGTCAGGGCGCCGACGGGGCAGAGGTCGATGATGTTGGCCGACAGCTCGGACATCACCGCCTTGTCGAGATAGGTCGTGATTTCAACGTCTTCGCCGCGGCTTATAAGGCCGATTTCCGGCACGCCGGCGACCTCGGTGATGAACCGGACACAGCGGGTGCACTGAATGCAGCGGGTCATGACCGTCTTGATCAGCGGCCCCATGAATTTCTCTTCGACGGCCCGCTTGTTCTCGGAATAGCGGCTGTCGTCGCGGCCATAGCCCATGGCCTGGTCCTGCAGGTCGCACTCGCCGCCTTGGTCGCAGATCGGGCAGTCCAGTGGGTGGTTGATCAGCAGGAACTCCATCACCCCATGCCGGGCCTTACGGACCATCGGCGTGTCGGTGAAGATCTCCATGTTCTCGGCGGCCGGCAGCGCGCACGAGGCCTGCGGCTTCGGCGGACCGGGCTTAACCTCGACCAGGCACATACGGCAGTTGCCGGCGATGCTCAGACGCTCGTGGTAGCAGAAGCGCGGGATTTCTTTCCCGGCCAGCTCGGCCACCTGCAGCACGTTCATGCCGGCTTCGAACTCGACCTCGACGCCGTCGACTTTGGCTATGGGCATGTGGCTACTCCGCCGCCTGCAGACGGGCGCCCTGCACGTGGGGCTTGCCGGCGCGATAGCGCGTGATCCGGTCTTCGACCTCGTGACGGAAGTGGCGGAAGAGGCCCTGGATCGGCCAGGCCGCCGCGTCGCCGAGGCCGCAGATGGTGTGGCCCTCGACCTGCGACGCCACGTCGAGCAGCAGGTCGATCTCGGACATCTCGGCCTCGCCGGTCACCATCCGCTCCATCACCCGCCACATCCAGCCGGTGCCTTCGCGGCACGGCGTGCACTGGCCGCAGCTCTCGTGCTTGTAGAAGTAGCTGGCGCGCGCGATGGCGCGGACCAGGTCGGCGTCCTTGTCCATGACGATCATGGTGCCGGTGCCGAGCCCCGAGCCCCGCGCCTGCAGGTCCTCGTAGGTCATGAGCGCCTCTTCGCACTCCTCGGCCGGAATCATCCGCACCGAGATGCCGCCGGGGATTACGGCCTTCAGGTTCGACCAGCCGCCGCGGACGCCGCCGAAGTGGTCCTCGATCAGCTGCTTCACCGAGATGCCGACGGCCTCTTCCACAACGCAGGGCTTGTTCAGGTGGCCGGAGCCCGCGAACAGCTTCACGCCGGTGGACTTCTCGGTGCCGAAGCCCGCGAACCAGTCGGCGCCGCGGCGCAGGATCGTGCCCACGACCGCAATGGTCTCGACGTTGTTGACCGTGGTGGGCGCCCCGTAGATGCCGGCGCCGGCCGGGAACGGCGGCTTCAGGCGCGGCTGGCCCTTCTTGCCCTCGAAGCTTTCCATCAGCGCGGTCTCGTCGCCACAGATGTAGGCGCCGCCGCCGTGGGCCAGGCGCACATCACAGTCCCAGCCGTGGATGTTGTTCTTGCCGACCAGCCTGGCCTTGTAGGCCTGGGCGATCGCCGCGGTCATCCGCTCGCGCTCGAAGACATATTAGCCGCGGATATAGATGTAGGCGGTGTGCGCGCGCATGGCGCGGCAGGCGATCAGGCAGCCTTCGATCAGCAGGTGCGGATCGTTGCGCAAGATCTCGCGGTCCTTGCAGGCGCCCGGCTCGCTCTCGTCGGCGTTGACCAGCAGATAGTGCGGACGCTCGCTCTCCTGCTTGGGCATGAAAGTCCACTTCAGCCCGGTGGGGAACCCTGCCCCACCGCGTCCGCGCAGGCCCGAGGCCTTCAGCTGGTCGCAGATCCACTCCGGCGTCTGGCCGACGATGTCGGCCACGCCATTCCACGCCCCGCGTGTCTTCGCACCCTCCAGCGCCCAGTCCTGGGCGCCATAGATGTTGAGGAAGATGCGGTCCTTGTCCTGCAGGATCCCGGCCACGGTGCTCCTAAACTCCCTTTTTGGCGCGAAGGCCCAGGATGAACCAGATCTGCGCGCCGAACCCGGCGATCAGCGACGCGACGAACGGCGCGACCAGCCAGTGATGGCCGAAGGCGAAGGCCCCGATCGCGGATGGAAAGGCTACGGCCGTGGCCAGGACCACGATCGCGCCCATGATCTTCACCCGGCGCTGACCCTGCTGGACGACGTCGTTCACGCCTTTTCCCCAGACGCAGAGATGGGCGGAGCCAGGTTGGGGATCTTGAACGGCTTGGCGAGCGAGCCGTCGTAGAGCGACGGGTCGGTCAGCGTCGTCTGGCCGCCGTCCGGCGCCGCACCCTTGCGGCCGATGGACGAGCCCGGCTTGGGCGCCTTGCCCGCCGCGAAGTCATCGAGGATCTTCTCGAAACTCTCCGGGGTCAGATCTTCGTAATAGTAGTCGTTGATCGCGGCCATCGGCGCGTTGGAGCAGGCGCCAAGGCACTCGACTTCCTGCCAGTAGAACTTGCCGTCGGCGGAGCGGTGATCCCGCGGTCCGAACTTGCGCTGGCAGACCGCGATGATGTCCAGGGCCCCGCGCAACTGGCACGGCGTCGTGCCGCACACCTGGACCAGCGCCACCGAGCCCACCGGCTCCAGCATGAACATCGTGTAGAAGGTGGCGATCTCCAGCACCCGGATCACCGGCATGCCGAGCAGTTCGGCCACGGCGCGGATGGCGGGCTCACAGACCCAGCCCTCTTGTTTCTGCACCAGCCACAGGATGGCGATCACCGCCGACTGCTGCTTGCCGTGAGGGAAATTGCCCATCCAGCCCTTGGCCGCCTTCAGCGTGACGTCGCTGAACGCGAAGCTTGCGGGCTGGTCGGCGGCGAGTCTGCGGATGCTCACGCGGGCCTCACTTCACGAAATCGACGCGGGCGATCTTGCCGTCCGCGAGGCTATAGATTGCGATGACCTGAAAGCTCGGGCCGTCCGGCCCGCGGCTGACGTCCTCATGGTCGATCACGGTATTGCCGACGCAGATCCGGTTCACCAGTCGGGCCCGGTTCTGCGGGAAGTCGGCGAATACCTGGACATATTTGGCGCGATACGCCGCGATGCCCTGAATCGTCACCGCGCCGTTCAGGTCCGCCACCGTGATCTCGTCGGCGAAGAACGCGCAGTGCGCGTTCAGGTCCTGGACGTTGTAGGCGTCGAGTTGCCCCTGCACGATGTCTGCAGGCTTGAGCATGGTCGGGGCGCTCATCGGTCGATCTCCCCGAACACGATGTCGAGCGAGCCCAGGATCGCGGAGACGTCGGCCAGCATGTGGCCGCGGTTCATCCAGTCCATGGCCTGCAGGTGCGGATAGCCCGGCGCGCGGATCTTCACGCGGTAGGGCTTGTTGGTGCCGTCCGAAACCACATAGACGCCGAACTCGCCCTTGGGCGCCTCGACGCAGGCGTAGACCTCGCCGGCGGGCGGACGATAGCCCTCGGTGAACAGCTTGAAGTGATGGATCAGGGCTTCCATCGACTGCTTCATCTCGCCCCGGCGCGGCGCGGCGATCTTGTTGTCCTGGATCAGCACCGGGCCGGGCGTCTTCAGCAGACGCTCGCAGCACTGCTTCATGATCTTGGTCGACTCCCGCATCTCCTGCATGCGGCAGAGATAGCGGTCGTAGCAATCGCCGTTCAGGCCGACGGGAATCTCGAACTCCATTTCGTTGTAGCAGGCG
>JBBREC010000132.1:0-10489 GCA_038203295.1 Caulobacterales bacterium | reverse complement strand
GGCCTTGGCCAGCACCGGGCCGGAAGTGGCGCGGAAGTTCACGCCCAGCTCGCGGGCGACGATCTGGGCCAGCGTGGTCTTGCCGAGGCCGGGGGGGCCGAACAGGAGGACGTGGTCCAGCGCCTCGGCGCGGGCCTTCGCGGCCTCGATGAAGACGCGCAGGTTCCCCTTGGCCTTCTCCTGCCCCACGAATTCGGCCAGCGTCTGGGGGCGCAGCGCCTTGTCGGGCGCCTCGAAGGGGACGGGCTCGCCAGAGACGATGCGGGTCATGGCGTGGCCAATTTCACCGGCCCAGCTCCTGGAGCGCGGCCTTGATCAGCGCGGGGGCTTCGGCGTCGTCGCCGAGGCGGAGCGCGGCCTGTTCGACGACGCGGCGGGCCACGGGTTCGGCGACACCCAGACCCATGAGGGCGGCGACGGCTTCGCCGGTGGCGGAGGGTTTCGCGGGGACAGCGGGCGTGGCCGAGGCGTGGAAGGCGGCGACCACGCCGTCGCCGATGGGCTTGTCCTTCAGCTCGGTGACGATGCGCAGCGCCAGTTTCGGACCCACCCCCTGCGCGCGGGCGACGGCGGCCTGGTCGCCCCGGGCGGCGGCGGCGGAAAGTTCGGCCGGCGGCAGGACGTCGAGGACGGCCAGCGCCGCCTTGGGGCCGACCCCCTGGATGGTCTTCAACATCACGAAGGCGCGGCGCTCGTTGCGGTCCAGGAAGCCGTAGAGGGTCATGCCGGTCTGCTCGCCCCACTGGCTCTCGATGTGCAGGGTGGCGGCCTCGCCGGTGGCGGGAAGCCGGGACAATGTGCGCGAGCCGCAACGCACCACATAGCCGACGCCGGCCACGTCCAGCAGGGCCTCTTCCTCGCCCACCTCCGCCACGACGCCCCACAGCCGGCCGATCATCGGATGGCGCTTTCAGCGAGGGCGGAGAGGGGCATGTGGTGAATCATGTTCGGCGTCTGTTCCAACCATGCCGTAAACCACGCCGACTCGCTTGCGCAATCGTGAACATTGGGGGGACACAGCGGCCGTTTTGGGCGGCTGCGTTAACCTTCGGAATAAACCTCGTCGGGCCCCCGGAGAATGACGGCGGCGGCGGCGGGCGTCAGGCCGCGCCGAGGAAGGTCCGGGCGCGCCGGGCGTGGGCGTGGGCGATGGCGACCGCGAGCGCATCAGCGGCGTCGGTGGTCGTGTCGCCGGCGGTGGGCAGCAGGCGCCGGATCATGAAGCCGACCTGGGCCTTGTCGGCGCCGCCGGTGCCGACCACGGCCTTCTTGACCACGGTGGCGGCGTATTCGGCGACGGAGAGGCCCGCTCGGGCGGGCGCAATCAGGCAGCAGGCCCGCGCGTGGCCCAGCTTCAGCGCCGACTGGGCGTTGTTGTTCATGAAGGTCTCTTCGACCGCCGCCTCGTCGGGGCTGTGCAGCTCGATCACCGCGGCGATGGCCTCAAACAGGATCAGCAGCCGTTCGGAGAAGGCCAGGCTGTCCTTCGGCGCGATCACCCCGTGGGCGACGTGCGTGAGCCGCGCGCCCTCCACCGCCACCACGCCCCAGCCGGTTTTGCGGAGGCCGGGGTCAAGACCCAGGATGCGTATGGGGCGAATCGCGTTCATCGTCTGTTCCAGTGTGGACGAGGAGGATGTGCGCGGGAAGGGTTGAGGAAGGGTGAGGGGGCGGGGGTGAGTGTATTGCCTACCAATCACCCTGGGCGGGAGGAGCAATCAATGCGGATTGTATGATCAGATCCTCACCGAGAATTTGAAAGAGCACGCTGACTTCCGGTAGCCCAGGCAAGTCGAGGGTATCTATTCGGATCAAAAAATGACCGGCGCCTTCTCCTGGAATTGGAGTGCCTTCTCGATGGCCAACAAGTGCAAGGCGCGCTTTGAGGGCGGTCCATGCGTGTGACAAAGCGGGCCAAGTCTCACAGGCTTCCGCCACCCGTTTGGTCACTTTAGGGTGTTCTGTCACGCGGAAACCGCCAGGGGGCCGGGCGAATAGCAACCTAGGACGAAAGCCGTTCTAGCTCGCCCAGTGCCCAGGCAACGTCCTCCGGGCGAACTTCGCGAGTCACGATTGACCCCGCCGCTACCGGCATTGGTCCCAACGGTGGTGTCTCTTCCCAAAGCGCGTCGTGCGAAGCTGCACTCGCTTCCGCCGCAGTCATTTGGCATACGCCGACGATCACCTGGTTGATGACGTCAATCTCTTCGGCGGAAAACAAGCTCACCGGAGGCTCGGCAATTGAAATGAATTCCCGACGATTTCCGGCAGGCGTCGGTTGGCTTCGCTCAATAATCGCGCGTTGAGCCTTTAGATATTCAATGACGTCCTTAATTCCATCGGGCACAGGGCCGTTGGGAAGTCGAACGTAGGACTGCAGGCCAGAGAGCGACCGTCCCCATCGGCGATAAGCAGCGCAGTCCACCCACCACAAGACCTTGTTCAACTTGGTCGCGCCAAGCTGATCAGGAGGTGTGCGAGCGATGACGTAGTGCGCCAGAGCCGCCAGCCGTTCGGGGAGTGTGTTCTGCATCCGTATCCGAATCATAGCACGTGAACGAATCGTGCGCGATGGAGCTTAAATGCCTGTCAAGAGCTTAGGCTCTGGTAACGTGTCTCACAATAAACGGAACATAACAAGAACATAGTCAGGCGCAAACCGCATTTCTCAAACCCTGGGGCGTCTCCTGCGCACGCCCCCAGATCACCTTCGTCGTCACGTCGAACTCTACCGCCCCGTCCAGCGCCCAAGGGTCAAGCAGCGCCCGCAGGTCCGCGTCGAACCTGTCCGCCAACCCCCCCATCTTCGAGCGGGCCCAGGTGGCGCGGGAGTGTTCGCCCTCGATGAGGGTGGCGACGGGCTGGCGGACGCGGGCGGTGAAGGTCTCGCGGCCTTGCTCTGCGAACCAGGGCTCGTGGCGGGTGAGGCGGTGGCGGTGGTCGGGGTCGTTCCAGGTTCCGCCGAGGCGGGCGACCCAGCCCTGGATCGCGGCGCGGTAGGCATCGATCCAGGGGGCGTCGGCGGGTTCGTCGCCGCCGACGATGGCGAGGCGGGCGCCTGGCGCGAGCGCGCGGGCGAGCTTCGGGAACAGCCGCGCCGGGTCCATCCAGTGGAGGCTGGCGCCGGCGATAGCGAGGCCGACGGAAGCGTCTTCGAGGTCGAGGTCTTCGGCGAAGGCCCGAGTCCAGGCGATGTTGGGGTTGGCGCCCGCGTCGAGCTGCTGGCCCACGCGCAGCATGGCGGCGGAGGGGTCGACCGCGAGCACCTGCCGGAAATGGGGGGCGAGCGCGCGGGCGAGCTTGCCGGGGCCGCAGCCAAGGTCGAGCAGGTGGGCGCGGTCGGGGGCAAGGTCGAGCAGGCGGGCATGGACGGCGGACGGATAGTCCGGACGGTGGACGTAGGCATTGGCGACGTCCTCATCCTCGAATTCCGCGCCGGTGTTGGTCATGGGCCGCTCCCTGAGGGGGAGATTGGGGGCGGGGGATCGCGGCGGCAAGGCCTACGGACTTGCCCGCCTCTCCCGCGATCGCGCGGCTCCTACCTCCCGCCCCTGCGTGGGAGATGTGAGAATTTTTGGTGGTCCGGGGATCTCGTGAGACCCTGTGGCCATGCCGCCTCAGCCTCGATATCCGTCCCGGCGCACGCTGGCGCCGCAAGGGGCGCCAGCGGGGCTTTGTGCTTCGACCTATGAGCTGGAGCGCGCGGCGGCGATCTGTCGGCGGGTGGCGGCGGGGGAGAGCCTGCGGGCGATCTGTGACCGCGATCCGGCGATGCCCACCGGCAAGACGGTGTGGAACTGGCGGTGCGCGCACCCTGAATTCGCCCTGATGCTGAACCATGCGCAGGGGGTGGCGCGGAGCCGGTCGCTGGCCGGCCAGGCGGCGGCGGATGCGGCGCAGCGGGACGCGCGGGCGGCGACGCGCAAGGCGCCCGGGCGCTCGGGGCGGCCCAGCGGGTTCGACCCCTGGATCTGGGAAGACATCCTGTCGCGGATGATCGCGGGCGAGGGGCTGACGAAGATCTGCGCCGACCCGACCATGCCCTGCGCTGGCACGGTCTATGGCTGGATGCGCGCGCGGCCGGAGCTGGTGGCGGACTACCGCTGCGCGCGGGCCGCGACGCCGGACTGCATGGTGGAGATGGCCTGCGCGCGGCTGCCGTGGATCGGCGAGCGCGCGTCCTGGCCGATGCTGCGGCGCACCGTGCGGGATACCGAAAGGCTGGCCGCGCGGCTGACGCCGAAGCGCTATGCGCCGCTGGGCGGGCCGGAGCATCTGACCGCGATGGTTCAGGGGCCCGACGGCGGATGGCGGGTGGTCTACGGGGACGAGCCGCCGGGATTCGCGCCGCGAAATCCGAACCAACCTGGGCCGTTGGAACCGTAGGCCGGCGCCATGCGCTCCAGCGGCTTCAACGCTGGAGAAAACCACATGCGAACACGATTTGCCGTCCCGATGGGCGTCGCCCTTTCCATGGCGCTGCTCGGAGCCTGCTCGAAGCCGGCCGCGACCGAGACGGCCGCCGCGACCACCGACGCCGCGGCCAACACCGCGGCCGCCACGACCGACGCCGCCGCGGGCGCGACCGACGCCGCCGCGGGCGCGACCGACGCGGGGGGAGCCGTTTCGCCCCCGCCCTCGCCCGGCAACGATGCCGTCAACGCCAATGCGAACAAGGACGAAACCGCCCTGGCGGCGGGATCAAACTCGTTCACCGAGGGCCAGGCCCGCGGCCACCTCGAAAACGGCGGCTACACCGACGTCAGCGCCCTGGCCAAGACCGATAACGGCCTCTGGGTCGGCAAGGCCAAGAAGGCCGGCAAGACGATGGATGTCTCCGTCGATTTCAAGGGCGCGATCAGCGCCAAATAGCCCCTAACCCCAGGAGAACAAGAATGACTCGCACCGTCACCCGGCTGTTCAACAGCCACACCGAAGCCATGTCCGCCGTCACTGCGCTGGAGGCCGCAAGCTTCCGCCATGACGACATCAGCGTCGTGGCAAGCAACGCCGACAACTGGCACGACGGCAAGGCTCACGACCGCGCCCATGTCGCCGATGGCGACAACGACACCGCCGAGGGCGCCGGCAAGGGCGCGACGACCGGCGGCCTGATCGGCGGCGCGGGCGGCCTGCTGGCCGGCCTGGGCATCCTGGCGATCCCGGGCCTTGGCCCCGTCGTCGCGGCGGGCTGGCTGCTCTCGACCGCCGTCGGCGCCATCGCCGGCGCGGCCATCGGCGGCGCGACGGGCGGCCTGCTGGGCGCCCTGAAGGACGCCGGCCACACCGACGAGGAAGCTCACGTCTACGCCGAGGGCGTGCGCCGCGGCGGCGCTCTGGTCAGCGTGAAGGCTGACGAGGCCCGCGCCGGTGAAGCCGAGCGGATCCTGGCCGCGCATTCGGGCGCCGACGCCATGCACCGCGGCGCCGCCTATCGTAATGAAGGCTGGACCGCCTACAACCCCGATGCGCCGGCCTATTCGCGGGACGAAGTCGCCCGCGAGCGGAGCCGCTATGTCGCCGGCGAGAGCCGTTCGTTCGAGGGGCGTGGGGACATGCCCAACGACCCGGCCGAGCCGACGACGAGCCCCGGCGGACCGGCGACGTCGCCTTCCGCCACGCGCGACTTCTAGCGACCCGTTTCCATAGCGCCGACGCGGCCCCTCGATCCGAAAGGACCGGGGGGCCGTTTCGTTTTAGGGGGTATGGCCGCAGCGGCATTCGTGGGTGAATCCGCGCTTGCCGCTGTACTCTTGCGGCGGGTTTTTGCATTCAGAGGGCCGTGCGCCGGATCGCGGCGCGGGACAGCCGGGCGTTTCACGACATGAACCTGAAAGATCGCATCATCGTGGTGACCGGGGCCGCCAGCGGCATCGGCCGGGCGATGGCCCAGCGCTTCGCCGCCGAGGGCGCCAAGCTGGTGGTCTGCGCCGACCGCGACGAGGCCGGGGCCAGGGCGACGGCCGAGACATTCGGCGGGATCGCCATCATGACAGACGTGTCGAAGGAGGCCGACATCCAGGCGCTGATCGAGACGGTCGAGACCGACCACGGCCCGATCGACCTGTTCTGCTCGAACGCCGACATCGGCGTCGGCGGCGGGGCGGAGACGCCGGACGCCGACTGGCAGCGGATCTGGGACATCAATGTCATGGCCCACGTCTGGGCCGCGCGGCATCTCGTGCCGCGGATGACGGCGCGGGGCGGCGGGTACCTGCTGAACACCTCGTCGGCCGCGGGCCTGTTGTCGCAGATCGGCTCGGCCCCCTATGCGGTGACCAAGCACGCCGCGGTGGGCCTGGCCGAATGGCTGGCGATCACCCACGGCGATGCGGGCATCAAGGTCTCGGTGCTCTGCCCGCAGGCGGTGCGCACGGCGATGACCGCCGGCAACCCCGATGGCGTCGCCAGCATCAATGGCATGATGGAGCCCGAGTTCCTGGCCGAGGTGGTGGTCAAGAGCCTGGAAGCCGAGGAGTTCCTGATCCTGCCGCACCCCGAGGTGCTGACCTATATGCGCCGCAAGACCGACGACTACGGCCGCTGGATCGGCGGCATGCGCAAATTGAACCGCCAGTTCGCAGGCTAGGGCGCGGCCGCTGTCCTAGACCTTAAGGTCCAGACCGCCAGACGGGCGGGTCTCCGAGGCGGTGACCTTGATGTCAGGGGTCGCCGTCCCACGGCGCAGGGCGCCGGCCTGGCCGGCCGCAGCCTGGAGGGTCTGCGGCGGCATCCAGCGATTCCAGACGCCGGTTCCGGGCAGCCTGAACTGCAAGATAAACATGGCCCGAAACATCTCCGTTGCGGCGCGTGTCGATCGCCACAGTGACGCATCTTGGCTGACAGGCCGTTTCCAAACAGCGTTACCCGACATGGAAATTTTCGGCCTCCGCGGCGCGCCGCCGCGCGGTCACACAGCGTCTCAGCGGATCGCGAACTGGGCCAGGTCGGCGGCGGTGTCGCGGCTGATGTCGGGGCAGCAGATGGAAAAGATCTCCGTCCCGTGGACGGTGCCCATCACCTGGCGGCAGCGGGCCGGCACGCCGGCGGCCATCAGCAGGCGGTAGAATTCCACGCCCTCGTCGCGCAGGGGATCGCACTCGTTGACGCTGATCACCGTGGGCGGCAGGCCGCTGACGTCCTCCAGGGTGGCGAAGCCCGGCCAGGCCAACGGATTGCCCGCCTCCAGATGCTCGACGCCATAGGCCATGGCGCCGCGGTTGGTGTGCAGGTCGAGGAAGATGCCGTTGTTCTCGGTGGAAGACGGGTAGCGCTCCTGCGGCCACTGGCCGGCGATATAGGGGCAGAGCGCGTAGAGGCCCTTGATCAGAGCGAGATCGCCGTCGCGCTTCAGCTTCAGGCCGAGCGCCAGGGTCAGGTTGCCGCCGCCGCTCTCGCCGGCGACCACGATGCGGGCCGGGTCGATGTTCAGCTCTGCGGCGTGGGCGGCCACCCACTTGAGGCCCGAGGCGCAGTCGTTGAGGCCGGCGGGGAAGGGCGCGACCTCCGGGCAGGACGAGGGCCGCGCGGCGTTGCGGAAATCGACCATGGCCACGGCGACGCCCTGGGCGGCGATGATCCGCGCCCAGGCGACGTAGTGGCCGTCGAAGGCCGAGGAGAAGGCCATGCCGCCGCCGTGGATGTAGTAGACGCAAGGCAGGGTCTCGTCCGTGTCGGGCCGCGCGAACCGGACGACGATGGTGTTGCCGTCCGGCTGAGAGACGATCCGCTGCTCCCGCTCGGTGAGGCCGGCCCTTGGCGCGTTGGTCTCGGCCTCGAAGGCCGGGCGCAGGGCCTCCCAGACCGCCGCGGCGGCGACCGCCTGTTCGCCGTTCTCCTGGGCCACCAGTTCCTCGCGGCTGGTCACGCTCAGCTGCGGGGCGGCGTCCGGCAGGGCGCCGAAGATCGCCTTGATGCGCGGGTCGATGCGGCGGTCGGCGGCGATGCGGGACGACATGGGGCGGGATCCTTCGGATGCTGTGCGGGCGGCAGTTAGCCGGGCTGACGTAGGGGCGGGTCAAGGGGCGGTTCGCAACCCTGCGGGACGGACCCTGGCGCGCGCGCCGCCTTGACGCTGCGCAATGCGCGGTCGGACGATCTCGGGCTCTTGGACGCTTGCTGTCGCGAGGAACCGCATGCGTCCTGTCGAAATCCTGCTGTGGCTCGCTGACCTCGCCATGTTCGCGGTCCTGGTGACGCCGCGGTTCCGGGGCGCCTGGTGGCTGCGATATCTGGCGCTGGCGACCGGGGCGGTGGCCGGCGCGCAGGTGCTGGTCGAGGGGCCGCGGTGGGAGATGTACCCGGCCTATGGGCTGGCCGGCCTGTTCGTGCTGGGCTGGGCGCTGCGCGACCGATCGGGCCTGGCGCGGCCGGGCCGGTGGCATGGGCCGCGCGCCTGGGCGGGCGCCGCGCTGGGGGTGCTGGCGCTGGCGCTGGCGCTGGCCCTGCCGCTGGCGCTGCCGGTGTTCCACCTGCCGGAGCCCGCCGGGCCCTATGGGGTGGGGACGGTGACGTACCACCTGGTGGATGCCAGCCGGGGTGAGCTGTTCACCGCCGACCCCGCAGACAAGCGAGAGCTGATGGTGCAGGTCTGGTACCCCGCGCGGACGTCGCCCACGGCGCCCCGGGTGCGCTACCTGCAGGACGGGGCGTCGCTGGCGCCGCTGGCCCGGCTGCTGCGCCTGCCGGGATTCACGCTGGATCACCTGAAGTACGTGACCACCAACGCCGTGGCTGCGGCGCCCATGGTGGAGGGGACAGCGCGGTATCCGGTGCTGGTCTTTTCCCACGGGCGCGGCGGCTACCGGCAGCACAACAGTTTCCAGATCGAGGCGCTGGTCGCCCACGGCTATGTGGTGGCCGCCATCGACCACCCCTACGTCGCCGCCGAGGTGGTGTTTCCCGACGGGCGCAAGGCCGACATCGACCGGCGGATGATCGACGGGCGGTTCAAGTACTCGATCATCCCCTACCTGGCGCAGGACGTTGGTTTCACGCTCGACCAGCTGGCGGCGGTCGACCGCGCCGATCCGAACGGGATCCTGACCGGGCGGCTGGACCTGGCGAGGGCGGGGATGTTCGGCGTCTCGCTGGGGGGCGCGGTGACGGCGGAGGCCTGCGCCCACGACCCGCGCCTGCGGGCCTGCCTGCCCATCGACGTCTTCATGCCCGCCGACGTGGCCGCCTTGGGCCTCAGGCAGCCCACCCTGTGGATCAGCCGCGACGCGGCGACGATGCACCGCGAGGGCTGGTCGGTGGCCGACATCGCCGAGACCCAGGACACCATGCGCTCAGCCTTCGCGCGGTCGTCTGGGCCCGCCTACCTGGTGCTGGTCCCGGGGGCCTTCCACACCAACTTCTCCGACGCGCCGCTACTGGCCGCACGGCCTTTGGGCGTGGCGCTGGGCCTGATCGGGCCGGCCGATCCGGCGCGGGTCCACGCCATCGTCAACGCCGCCACGCAGGCCTTCTTCGACCGCTATCTGAAGGACGCGCCCGGGCGGCGGCTTGACGACCTGCCGAAGGCCTTTCCGGAAGTGCGGTACGAACGCAGACCCTAGGCCCGCTTGACGAACTCGGTCCTGAGCACCAGTCCGCGGACCTTCTCGGCGTTGCACTCGATCTCGGCCGGGTCGTCGGTGAGGCGGATGTTCCTGATCAGCGTGCCGCGCTTCAGGGTGACGCCGCCGGAGCCCTTCACCTTCAGGTCCTTGATCAGGGTGACAGAGCAGCCGTCGGTCAGCTGGGCGCCGTTGGCGTCCTTCACGATGATGGCGGGTTCGTCGGTCATGGTGCGGGGTTCCCGGGCAGGCCTGCGCCCTAGTTGGCGCCTTTGCCGATGAGCCGCAGCGAGGTCGCGCGGCCGTCGATGTAGCGGACGGTCATGCCGTCGAAGAAAGCGTTCTCCTCGGCGCGGAACGCGACTTCCTGGCCGCCCCATTCCGGCACCCTGGCGGTCGCGGAGAGCTCGATCGACCAGGTGGTGTTGGCGTGGACCGGAAGCGAGCCGCGTTCGTCGCCGGTCTGGTTGTCCCAGAAGCCGATGGCCGGACCCGCGGCGTGGCCGTGGTAGCCCAGCGGGTGGGAATAGATCGAAGGCTTGAGACCGGCGGCGATGGCCCTGGCGCGGGCGGCGGCCAGCACCTCGTTGCCGGTGACGCCGGCGCGGAAGGACGAGGTCAGCGCGTCCTGCACCTTGTTGGCGGCAGCCAGGCCCGCGCGCAGGCCCGCCGGCGCCTGGGTCTCGCCGTCCTTCAGCACATAGGCCAGATGCTGGGTGTCGGTGTTGAGCCGCAGGTAGGTGATGCCGAAATCGATCCAGAGCATGTCGCCCTTGCGGATCACCGTGTCGCCTTCCAGCGTGCCGGCGGCGCCCTGACGCTGCACGCCGACCGAAGGGTGGAACCAGGTGTCGAGGCCGAGCCCGGCCATGCGCTCGCGGCACCACCACTGGACGTCCTCAGTGGTGGTTACGCCTGGCTTGACGACC
>JBBREC010000131.1:0-10587 GCA_038203295.1 Caulobacterales bacterium | reverse complement strand
ACGCCATGCGCACCGCGCTCAACGACCTCGACATCGATGGCGAGATCGTCATCGGCGAGGGCGAGCGCGACGAGGCCCCGATGCTCTATATCGGCGAAAAAGTCGGCAAGGGCGGCAAGCACAAGATCGACATCGCGCTGGACCCGCTGGAGGGCACCACGCTCACCGCCAAGGCCATGGCAAATGCCCTCGCCGTCATGGCCTGGGCGCCCAAGGGCACCATGCTCAACGCGCCCGACACCTACATGGACAAGATCGCCTGCGGTCCCGGCTATCCGCCCGGGATCATCGACCTCGACAAGTCACCCTCGGAGAATGTGAAGGCGCTGGCCAAGGCAAAGGGCGTCGAGCCCTCCGAGATTACCGTCTGCGTGCTCGACCGCCCGCGCCACACCGAGATCATTGCCGACCTGCGGGCCGTGGGTGCGCGGGTCTACCTGATCACCGACGGTGACGTGGCCGGCGTCATGAACACCGCTGACCCCGAGACCGGCGTCGACCTCTACGTCGGCTCCGGCGGCGCGCCCGAGGGCGTGCTGGCCTGCGCGGCGCTGAAGTGCGTCGGCGGCCAGTTCCAGGGCCGGCTCGTGTTCCGCAACGCCGACGAAAAGGCCCGCGCCGCCCGCGTCGGCATCACCGACTTCGACAAGAAGTACGACCTGCACGAGATGGTTCGCGCCGACGCCATCTTTGCCGCTACCGGCGTCACCAAGGGTGCGCTGCTGGCCGGCGTCCGCCTGGAAGGCGGCTTCGTCCACACCCACACTCTGGTGATGAACTCCGCCACCCGCACGGTGCGCGAAGTCCGGATGAAGCGGCCGGTCTAGGAGCCGTCTGGCGGCGGGGAGGGGGATCGCGCGAGCTTTCCCCAAGACTCGTCGGAATCCCGACAAATCTCAAAGCCGCGAGTTTGCCTCCGTGAGATTTTGCGCTGGAGAACCCAGCCCGGAATGGAGCGGACGATGACGAGAATCTGGTTGATCCTGGCGCTGGTCGCCCTGCCTCTGGCCTCGGCCCGGGCGGCGGCGGCGCCGCAGAACGTTCACGATCACGTCCAGGTGGAACGCTATATCCGCGCCTGCGAATCGGAATGGGCGGCCATGAACGTCACGGGAGACACCGCGCCGCTCAGGACCTTCCTGGCCGACGACTACCAGGGCGTGAGCACCCGCAACGGCACTGTCGACAAGGCCGGCCAGCTCGTGCCGCCTCAGCGTGGCGCCGTCGTCTCCGACGCCGTCGACTATGTGAAGCTACGCTACGCCTCGCCGGACGTGATCATCGCCCAGGGCGGCGAGACCGCCGTCGCCAGGGACGGCAAGCGCTCCAGCCTGATCTGGACCGATGTGTGGATGCTACGGGCCGGCCGCTGGCAGATCGTCGCCTCTCATGACTCGCGTCTGGCGGACCCGTACAGCGCGAAGTGACCGGCGACGCGCAGCCTTGGCGCGGGGGCAGGCCCGTCCCGCGCCGCCTACTGCGCCCCGGTCTTCTTCCCCGCGTCGCGTTCCTGCGCCCGTGCGCCGCCGAGGATACCGGGGAGGGCGTAGTTGCCTTCATGGCAGGCGTATTCGTAGAGGATGCCCTTCAGGGGCGCGAAATTGTACTCGCCACCCCAGGGCTTTTCCCACATCTCGGGGTCGTCGACCTCGAACTGGTAATTCACGCGGGTCGGAGACACGCGGGTGAACCGCTCGGTGACCTTCAGATTCTTCCACGAGCCCATGAAGGCCTGGCCGGCGGGGATATTGGTGGTCTCGACCACCAGGGTATTTCCCTCATAGCGGCCGATGGAATCGCCCATCCACGGCCGAACGCCGTCGGTGCGATGGGCGCCTTTTAGACGCACGATCCGCGAGTCGTGGATCATCTCCACCTGGATCACCACCGCGTCGGGCGTCTGGATGATCTGGTAGTTGTTGTTGTAGTAGCCGTTCGCAAGCATGGGCGGCCCGGCGTTCGAGCCGAACCCCATGATGCAGCGTTCGCCAAGCGAACGGTCCTCATAGCTGTCGTAGACGTCGCGATACCCTCGTCCGCCGCTCGGCGCGCCAGCCTTGCGGGCAGGCGGCATGCCGTTGGCGGTCGTCAGGATGGAAGTCCGGAACTCGCCGTTCACTTCCATGATGTGGGCGCCCGGATCGATCCAGAAGGTGTTGTAGCCGCCAACGTCGCCGCCAGCGGCGGCGAAGTCGGGCCGGATCGCGATCAGCTTGGCCTCGGCCGCCTTGGCGTCGGTGGCCGGAGCGGTCGGGGCGTCCGGGTTGGTGGGTCTGTCGGCCTCAGCCAGGGCGTCGGCGAACACCTTCTCCAGCGACCGCGCTTCGGCAGCTGACAGCGCCGGCTTGTTCGTCACACGCGTGTTGCGCGTCAAGGGGGTCATGGTGGCGTTGGACCAGTAGCCGGAGATGTCCGGCTGGCCCATGGGGTTTTTCGGCGGCGTCCATCCCTTCGGTGCGATCGTCGGGTCGCCGACAGGGGCGGCCAGAGCTAGACCGGCAGTGGACAGGGCGGTTCCGAGGGCAAGGATAAGAACGAGGCGCATGGCGGCAGGCTCCAGTAGCGTTTCCAGACCTTATTGTTGGCCGGACCATAGCACCGGTTTCGGCTGACGCACGGGCAAGCCGCTATCCCGGCGTCTGCGCCTTCCGCGCTGCGGCCTCGACCGCGTCGCGCGGGATCAGGCGGATGGTGGAACTGGCCTTTGCCAGCACATTGCCATCGAGGTCGAGCAGCCGGCCTTCGGCGAAGCAGGTGGCGCGGCCGCGCCGTTCGATCCAGCCCTCGGCGATCACCCGGCCGGGCCGGGCTGGGGCGAAATAGCTGACCTTCAGCTCCAGCGACATCGGGGTCATCTCGGGGGCGACGCTCAGCGAGGCGTGCGCCATCGCCGCGTCGATCCAGCCGCACACAAAGCCGCCCTGCGCCACGCCGCCCGAATGGCACATCTGCGGACCCACCTCGTACTCGATGACCGCGCGTCCGGCCTCGACGCTGACGACGCGGACCTGGCCGAGCGCGGTATGAAGGGTGGGCGCGAGCGCGTCGGTCATGCGGAACTCCGGGCTGGGGGCCGGCGCATCTCATAGCGGCAATGGCGTGGGCAGGCGAGGGCGCCGACCGATTTCAGGGCTTCGCGGCCTGTCGGGCGGCGTCTTCCTCGACCTGGTCCAGCCGGTCCTTGCCGAAGAACATTTCGTCGCCGACGAAAAAGGTCGGGATGCCGAACACGCCGCGGGCGACGGCAGCCTCCGTGTTGGCGACCAGCTCGGCCTTCACCTCGGGGGCCTGGGTGGCGGCGATCAGGGCCTCGCCATCGAGCCCGCCGCCGTCCAGCACCCGGCGGACGACCTCGGGATCGTCCATCTTCTCGCCCTGCTCCCACATGGCCGCCAACACGACGTCAAGATAGGCCTTGGCGACGCCGGCCCGGCGGGCGGCGATCAGGCCGCGCATGATCAGCAGAGTGTTGACCGGGAAATGCGGATTCCCCCGGAAGGCCGTCAAGCCGTGCTTCTCGACGAACCGGCGCGACTCCAGCCCTTCATAGGCCAGCTTGCCCTTCACATTGCCGAAGGCGACCATCGGCGAGGCGTTGTTCGCCGCCTTGAAAATGCCGCCCAGCAAACAGGGGATCAGGTTGATCGTGGCGCCGGTGCGCGCGGCGATACCCGGCAGCACTTTCCAGGACAGGTAGCCGTTGGGGCTGCCGAAATCGAAGATGAAGTCGATGGCTACTGGCTTTGCCATGTGGGTCTCCTCACCAGCTCTCGCGCCAGGGGCGCAGGTCGAGCTCGTGCGTCCAGGCCGAGCGGGGCTGGCGGTGCACGGCCACGAAGCTCGCGGCGATGTCCTCGGGCCGCAGGATCGCGTCCTGCGCCACCAGGTCGTCGACGTTGTCGCGGTTGCTGCGGATGAAGACGCCGTCGACGGCGCCGTCGATGACCACATGAGCCACATGGACGCCCTCTGGCCCCAGTTCGCGGGCCATGCTCTGGGCGACCGCCCGCAGGCCGTGCTTGGCGGAAGCGAAGGCCGCGAAGCCGTCGCGGCCGCGCACGCTGGCAGTGGCCCCGGTGAAGAGGATCGTGCCGCGTCCGCGCGGAACCATGACCTTGGCAGCCTCACGGCCGGCCAGGAAGCCCGCGAAACAGGCCATTTCCCAGACCTTCTGGAACACCCGCGTCGTGGTCTCCCGGATCCCGAAGCGGACGTTCGCGCCGATGTTGAACACGACGACGTCCAGCGGACCGATATCGCGCTCGATGGCCGTGAACAACTCGACCATCTCGTTCTCGGATCGCGCGTCGACCCCGAAGGCGTGGGCTACGCCGCCCGACGCGCGAATCGATTGGGCGACCTCCTCAAGGGCGTCGAGGTTGCGCGCGCGGCGCGTCATGCAGACGACGTGGCCCTCGGCCGCGAACGCGCGGGCCAGCGCTGAGCCCAATCCATCACCGACGCCCACGACAAGGCAGACACCCTTTGGATCGGTCATCTTCTGACTCCGTTCGAAATTCAAACTAAGGCTCGTATTGAAACCGAACTCAGTCAATGAGACTTTCGAGCGAACCCGGAGTCTGTCGGATGAAATGGAACGAATTGGCAGCGCAACCCTGCTCGATCGCACGTTCGGTGGCCGTGGTCGGCGACCGATGGACGCTTATGCTTCTGCGTGACTGCTTCCTTGGCGTGCGCCGGTTCGAGGCGTTCGAACAGCGGCTCGGCATCTCCCGCAGCATCATCGCTGATCGGCTGAAGCGGCTCACGGATGAAGGCGTGCTTCGCAAGGAGGCCTACCAGGATCGCCCTGTCCGCCACGAATACCGCCTGACCGACAAGGGGCTGGATCTCCATCCGGTGATCATGGCCATCGTGCATTGGGGCGACTTGCACTACGCCGGCAAGGATGGACCTCCACTGATCCATCGCCACCGCGCCTGCGGCTGCGACTTCACGCCGGTCCAGGACTGTTCCGAATGTGGTGAGACTGTCACGGCGCGCGATGTGGAAGTCCGGGCGGGCCTGGGCCTCGCCCTCTGACCGATTCTGTCGCATCCATCCGCTACCCATGTCGCGTCTGACGGCTGGCGACTCGCGCGCCGGAAGCCGATAGTGCGGGGCTTGGACGGAGCGGCGATTGGCGGACGGCAGCCCACAACTCGGCTATCTCGGCGTTACCCGCTCGCTCTCCGGCCGGCTATGGCGAGAGCGCGCCGCCGACGCCGATCTTGTGCGCCGCCACCAGCTTGGCCTGGGCCTTTCCGAGCCGCTGGCCCGCGCGCTGGCGTCGCGGGGCGTGGCCTCCGCAGATGGCGAGACCTATCTCAACCCGACCTTGAAGGCGCTCTTTCCCGACCCTTCGACCTTCATGGACATGGACAAGGCCGCCGGCGTGCTGATTGACGCGCTCGAGCGGCGCCGCCCGATGGTGGTTTTCGCCGACTACGATGTGGACGGCGCTTCGTCCGGCGCCCAGCTGGTCCGCTGGTTCCGCGCCATGGGCTGTGAGCTGCCGATCTTTGTCCCCGACCGCATCGTCGACGGCTACGGTCCGTCGCCGGCCATCTTTCGTCGCCTGAAGGACGAGGGCGCCGAGCTGGTGATCACCGTCGACTGCGGCGCTGCGGCGCACGACGCCCTGGCCTGCGCCGCCCAAATCGGCCTCGACGTGGTCGTGGTTGACCACCACCTGATGCGCGGCGACGAGATCCCGGCGGTCGCGGCGCTGGTGAACCCCAACCGACCGGATTGCACATCGGGGCAGGGGCATCTGGCCGCCGCCGGCGTGACCTTCGTCCTGCTGGCCGCCCTGAACCGCGAGGCCCGCAAGCGTGGCCTGTTTGCCGAGCGCCCCGAGCCGGACCTTCGCCAGATGCTCGACCTGGCGGCCATGGGCGCCATTTGCGATGTGACCCAGCTCACCGGCTTCAACCGCGCTCTGGCGGCCCAGGGCCTGAAGGTCATGTCGAACTGGCGTAACCCTGGCCTGAAGGCGCTGCTGGACGTCGCGAAGAGTCAGGGTCCGGCTTCCGTCTTCCATGTGGGCTTCATTCTTGGCCCGCGGATCAACGCGGGCGGCCGGATCGGCCGCTCCGACCTTGGCGCGCGCCTGCTGTCGACGGACGACCCCGATGAGGCTGCGGCGCTGGCTGCCGAGCTCGACGCGCTCAACGCGTCGCGCAAGGAGGTCGAGCGCGAGGTCACAGAGGCGGCGATCGCCCATATCGAGACCGAGAGCAATGCGCCGGACGCGGCCATGCTGCTGGTCGCCGCCGACGGCTGGCATCCCGGAGTCATCGGCATCGTCGCCGGCCGCCTGCGCGAGAAATACCGCAAGCCCGTCGTCGTGGTCGGCATCGACCGCGCCGCCAACGTCGGCAAGGGCTCGGGGCGTTCGCAGCCCGGAGTGAACCTCGGCCGCGCTGTCCAGGCCGCCTATGACGAGGGGCTGCTGCTGGCCGGCGGCGGCCACGCCATGGCCGCGGGCCTTTCGGTGCGGCCCGACACCATCCCGGAGCTACGCTCCTTCCTCTGCGAACGCCTGGCCGCCGAAACCGAGATCGCCGCGGCCGAGGACGGCCTCGACATCGACGCCCTGGTCGCAACCGCAGGCTGCGACCGGACGCTGTGGCAGGATTTCCAGCGCATGGCGCCGTTCGGCCCCGGCAACGCCGAGCCGGTCTTCGCGCTTGCCGACGTGCGGGTTGAGCGTCCGATGGCGCTCAGGGGCGGCCATGTGCGCTGCACGCTGACCGACGGGTCGGGGGGCAGCCTGAAGGCCGTTGCCTGGCGCGTCGAGGGCACGGAGACCGGCAGGCGGCTGCTGGTCGAGGGCGGCGCGATTCACGTCGTCGGCCGCCTGAAACCGGACGACTGGAAGGGCCGCGAGGGCGTCGAATTCGAGATCGAGGACGCCGCCGATCCCCGGCGGGTCTAGACAAGCTCCCGACCCGTCTTGCGCCCTCTGGGGAAGGCGGATATAGAGCCCGCCTCGCGCCAAGTGGTCCCTTCGTCTATCGGTTAGGACGCCAGGTTTTCAACCTGGAGAGAGGGGTTCGACTCCCCTAGGGACTGCCACGCGAAGCCTCTCCCCGGATGTGCGGAGAGCGGCGTCCCCGAGGCGCAGCGCGATTGTACGCCAGAAATTTACCCTATTGACCGGTTCGCCCCTACGAGAACACTGTTATAGTTGGTCCTAATCCGATTTCGGGGTCGGGGAGTAACGGGCCGAGGGGCAGATGGCTGGTTACGAATTCGAGCAGCTGGACGTGCAGGCGGAAGCCGTGCGCATCACCGGTCGCGTCAAGTGGTTCGACGCCGGCAAGGGCTATGGATTCATCGTCCCGGAAGATCCTACCCAGACCGACCTCAAGGACGTGCTGCTGCACGTGACCAGCCTGCGCAACGCCGGCCGCGAGCATGCGCTTGAAGGCTCGACGATCGTCTGCGACGTCGTCCGCCGGCCCAAGGGCTGGCAGGTGCATGAGGTGGTTGAGGTCGATGAGAGCTCCGCCCCGCCGCCGGCCGAGCGCCGCACGCGCGACGATGGTGGCCTGCGGCGCGTCGGCGACGGCCCCGTGGCCCGCCGCACTGCGCCGCCCTCCGGCGGCCCGCTCGAGCGGGCGAAGGTGAAATGGTTCAACCGCACCAAGGGCTATGGCTTCGTGGTGCGCGAGGGTGAGCCCGGCGACATCTTCGTCCATATCGAAACCCTGCGCCGATCGGGTATGGAAGACCTGCAGCCGGGCGAGGACGTCATGGTGCGGTTCGCCGAAGGTCCGAAGGGCCTCGTTGTCGCCGAGATCGAGTCCTCTGATCCTGGCTGAGCTTAGGCCTTCGGAGTTTTAAGTCCCTTGTCCCAGACGTCCCTCTTGCGGGTCTTCCCCGCGCTTCTCCTCGCGCTGGCTTTCGCGGGCCCGGCAGCCGCCCAGGAAATCCCCCGGATGGACCCGGCCCACTGTGTGGGCCAGCCCGAGATCAAGCCATTGCAGCCGCTGGCGATCGCGACCTCCCGCGGGACGGTGAAATTCATGGTCGAGTTCGCCGACACCGACCGCACCCGGGAATACGGCCTGATGTGCCGCAAGCTTGTCGCGCCCGACCGCGGGATGCTGTTCGACTTCAAGAAACCCGTCGACAACGTCGCCTTCTGGATGCGCAACACGCTGATCCCGCTGGACATTGTCTATATCAAGCCAGACGGCACAGTGCTTTCGATCGCCCGCAATGTCCCGCCGCTGAACGAGAGCCCGGTGCCCGCGGGCGGCCGCATCCGCGCGGTCCTGGAACTTGGCTCTGGGCGCGCTGCCCAACTCGGCATCCTTCCGGGCGACAGGATTACCCACGGGATCTTTCCGCATGGCTGACGGCGAGGCGGTTCCGCCGCCGCCGGAGGGTTACCTGGTGGCTGAAGGCCGGGGCAGCTTCTCGACCCACAATGGACCCTATTTCTACAAGCTCAGCGACGGGCCGACCTCGCTGCAGGCGTTCTACGCCCTTAAGCGCCACGGCAACGGCATCGGTATCGTTCATGGTGGAATGCTCTCGGCCTTCATGGACGGGGTGCTGGCCGGCGCTGTGTGGCGCGGGACACAGAAGACCGGGGTCACCATTCATCTTTCCGTGGACTTTCTGCACATGGCCCGCGTCGGCGAATGGATCATGGGCGAGGCGCGGATGACGCGGTCCACGAAGGACATCGCCTTTGCCGAAGGACGTGCCTCCGTGGGGGGCCGCGACGTGGTCCGCGTGTCCGGTGTGTTCAAATTGATGAGCCGGGACAGGTAGCTGAGGGTCGCTTCCGTTTGCGGAAGGTGGAAAACGCCTATATCGCAAGCCCGCCGACGTTTTCGGGGTGTGGCGCAGCCTGGTAGCGCACCTGCTTTGGGAGCAGGGGGTCGGAGGTTCGAATCCTCTCGCCCCGACCACGTCGGCCGAATTTGAGGACCCAAGGCATGCTCGCGCGCATTTTTCGCCCGTCCAAGACCGCCATGCAGTCGGGGAAGCAAAAGACTCAGGACTGGGTGCTGGAGTTCGAGGCGACTGACGCGCGAAGATCCGATCCGCTGATGGGCTGGACCCAGACTTCGGACACCTCGTCGAGCCAGCTGCGTCTTTCCTTCGAGACGAAGGCGGAGGCCGTGCGCTACGCCGACCAGCATGGCGTCGCTTTCCAGCTGATCGATCCCAAGCCCGCGAAACGGATCCTCAAGGCCTATGCCGACAACTTCGCCTTCGGTCGCAAGGTCCCCTGGACCCACTAAAGCCGCTGGAGTTCGCGCCCATAGCTCAACCGGATAGAGCACTCGCCTTCTAAGCGAGCGGTTGCAGGTTCGAGTCCTGCTGGGCGCGCCAATCCTAGGCTACGGAGGTCGGAAGGTCTGGCGTCTCATTCATTTCGCGGGTCCAGACCACGTTCTCGCGCACCACTTTCGCCGGCTGTCCCACCGCCAGTACGTTGGCGGGCAGGGAGCCGGCCACCATCGAGCCCGCACCGACGATAGCGCCGGAGCCGATCCGCGCGCCCTTCAGCAGGATCACCCGGGTGCTGAGCCATACGTGGTCGCCGACCACGATATCCTGCGGCGGGTTGATCCGCTCGCCCGTGGCGCGATCGAAGATCGGATGCATGTCGCTGGGGTCCATGTGGACATCCGTCGAGAACATGCAGTTCTTGCCGATGTCGATCCGGCCGGTCTCGTGCAGCGACAGTCCGACTTGGTTGAAGGTGGTGCCGGCGCCGATCCGGATGACCCCGCCGTCGCCCCGCACCAGACGGATCAGTCCGCCGATGGTGCAGTTGTCGCCAATCTCGATGACGGCGTTCGAGACTTCCGCAAATATCCGGATACGGGCTTCGAAACTGACGTTGCGGCCGATACGGACAGTGCAGCCGATCCCGTCGATGATCAGCGGCCCCGTCGGCTCGCTCTCCAGCTCCAGGATCGTGCTGGGGTGAATACGGTCGAGGGAATTCATCGCGCGAATTCTACCTTAAGTCGTGCCTGTCGTATTCTCGCGCCTAGATAAAACTCACACAAACGGCGTACGCGCCGCGTCGAGCGTGATCACCCAGTCAGCGCGGCCGGGCATCTCGGAGAGAATCCAGCGGGTCAGCCGTTCGTAGTGGGCGATGAAATGGGCGAGCTCGGTGTCGGACATCCCGGCGCCTGTTTTCGCGCGGAGCTTCGCCTCCTGTTGAGCGCGCCAGCCGGCCACCGCCTCGAAACTCGGCGCCTCCAACAGGATCAGGTCGTGCAGCCGCGCGAACAGCGCCTGATAGGGCCCGTCGAGCTGGTCGTTGACGTAGTGGCGCCAGACGCCCTTCGGGTCCTGGTCCCGCTCCAGGTCATTCACCGGGATGCTGAGGGCCGCCGACCCCTGCGCCACCGCGCCAAGGCACCAGCCTTCAATCAGGACAATGTCGACAGGCGAGGCGACGGTTTCCCACTGGCCGCGGGGCGTGCGGTTGTCGGCGGCCTTGTCGAACCGGGGAAGGTTGACCTTGCCCTTCAGGCGAAGCTGCTCGAGCACCGCGCCGGCCAGCTGCACGTCGTGGGTGCCGGGCGGCCCCCGCGTCGCCAG
>JBBREC010000130.1:0-10620 GCA_038203295.1 Caulobacterales bacterium | reverse complement strand
GACCGGCACATTCTGGTTGGGCCCGGGGGCTGCGCGTAGCTTCTGAAGGGCCTCGATGCCGGTCATGCCGGGCATCTGGATGTCGAGCAGGACGATGTCGAAGGTCTGCGCGGCCAACAGGGCCAGCGCCTCGGGACCGCTGGAGGCCTTGGCGACGGTGTGGCCGAACGCGGTCAGCAGCTGGTCAAGCACCAGCAGGTTCACGGCGTTGTCGTCGACCGCCAGCACGCGCACCGCACGCACATGGGCTTCCTCGGCCAGGGCGGCGAAGGCCGCGGGCGGCCGCCGCATCACCGGGGTGACCTCCTCGGCCCGCGCCATCGGAATCTCGACGTGGAAGGTGGAGCCCTTGCCCGGCGTGCTTTCCGCCCAGATGCGGCCGCCCATCAGGTCGGTGAGCTGCTTGGCGATGGCGAGGCCCAGGCCGGTGCCGCCGAATTTGCGGACTTCCGCCTCCTCCGCCTGGGCGAAACGCTCGAACAGCATGGGCAGGTGCTTCGGGTCGATGCCCACGCCGGAATCGCTGACCGCGAAGCAGACCCACACCGAGCGTTTCGACCTGGGCCGCACGCTGGCGGTGATCTCCACCGCCCCGGCTTCGGTGAACTTTAGGGCGTTGCCCACAAGGTTGAACAGGATCTGCCGCAGGCGAAGGGCGTCCATCCGGACATATTCGGGGAGATGGGGATCCAGGTGCAGGATCAGGCCGACGCCCGTCTCCTCGGCCCGGGCCGACCAGAAGCTGACCAGCCGGTCGAGGAACAGCTGCAGGTCCTCGACCCCCCTGACGATTTTCAACCGCCCGGCGTCGATCTTGGAGACGTCGAGAATGTCGTTGAGGATCGACATCAGGTACTCGCCGCTGTCGATCAGCACGTCGATCCGTCCGATCTGGGTCGGGTCGGCTTCATCGCGTTTCAGCAGGTGGGCCATGCCGAGAACGCCGTTCATGGGCGTGCGGATCTCGTGGCTCATGGTGGCCAGGAAGTTGGACTTGGCGCGGTTGGCCAGGCGGGCCTGCTCGCGGGCCTCGTGGGCGGCGGCGCGATCGCTGATGGCCTGGTCGCGGGCGGACTCAAGCTCAGGAATCATCGCCAGGTTGGCGTGGAAGGCGGAGTTCCAGGCCAGGATGCTCGTCCGGGAGCGCTCGCTCATTACGGCCAGCAACAGGGTCAGGACAGCAAGAGACAGCACGACGCCGGCTGCAGGCAGGGGCGTGAGCAGCGCCGCCGTCAGGCCGGCGGACGTCAACAGGACGGGCCCCGCGAATCCCCAGAAGACCTTGCGGGACAGAAGCCCGCCGGACAGGGCGAGCGCGGTGAGGACGCAGACCTGTAACCCGAACAGCAGGAGTTCGGCGGGTCTGCCGCTCAGCGCAATCAGGGCCACGGGCGCCAGGTAGGTGATTACGCGAGCAGCGCACAGAATGGACAGCTGGCCGAAGCCGGTGGTTTCGTCAGTCGACTTGGCGGTCGCTACCCAGCGGGACAGGAGCGCGCCGTGAACAGCGTCGAAAGCGCAACAGGCGGCGAAGGCCGCGGCCGCGACATAGGGGTGGCCCAGCATCAGGATGCAGGCGGCGCTGAGTGCGTTGAAGGCCACGTGCCATCTCAGCGGGAGCCTCAGGCCAGAGATCGTCATCTCGTAGGGGCTTGACCCTACGCCGACCGAGCTTTCGTCCGCCGTTGCATCACTTTCCAGTGGTTCCATAAGCCCTCACCCCGGAAATCCAGGATGGACGGAAAAAGTAAAGGCTCAGAGAATCCTGCGTCCGCCTTGAAGTCAGGAGGCGAGCATTTCGGCGGTGGTGGCCTCCAGGTCGGTGGCCCCGTCCATCAACCCGTCGGCGAGGCCGCTGGCCTGGGCCAGGACCTGGCCGGCGAACACCCGGGCAAGGGCGGCCTTGGACTGCATCCAGGGGTCGGTCGACCCCGCCGCCGAGAGCGCCTGGCGGCCGAGGAACCAGCCGCCAATCACGTCGCCGGCCAGCTTCAGGTAGGGCGTTGCCGCCGCGAGGCTTGGCGCGCCGCCGTTGGCAAGGATCCAGTCGGTAGCCCGCTCCAGCGCGGCGACGCCCGCGCCCAGCCGCCGTCCGACCGACGCCAGGTCCGCGCTGGCGCAAAGGGTCTCCGCGGTCTGGGCCATCTCCGCGCAGAGGTCACGCATGACCGCGCCGTCCTGCATGCGCACCTTGCGGCCCACAAGGTCGATGGCCTGGATGCCGTTGGTGCCCTCGTAGATCGGGGCGATGCGCGCGTCGCGATAGTGCTGGGCCGCGCCGGTTTCCTCGATGAAGCCCATGCCGCCGTGCACCTGAACGCCCATGGAGGCGACCTCAACGCCGACGTCGGTGGACCAGGCCTTGGCGATAGGGGTGAGCAGTTCCTGCCGGGCTTTTGCCGCGGCGCGCTCGTCCTCCCCCTCGGCCAGGCGGGCGACATCGGCCAGCACGCCGGTGGTCAGACAGATGCCGCGGGCGGCCTCGGTCTTGGCCTTCATCAGCATCAGGGTCCGGCGCACGTCCGGGTGGTCGTAGATCGCGGCGGGATATTCCGCCGACCAGACGGCCTTGCCCTGGCGGCGGTCCTGGCTGAACGCCAGAGCCTGCTGGAAGGCGCGCTCGGCGATGGCCACGCCCTGGACGCCGACCTGCAGGCGCGCGGCGTTCATCATCACGAACATATGCGGCAGGCCCTGGCCGATCTGGCCGACCAGTTCGGCCTGCGCGCCCTCGTAGAGCATGACGCAGGTGGGCGAGCCGTGGATGCCCAGCTTGTGCTCGATGGAGCCGGCCCGGAAGGCGTTCCGCTCGCCCAGCGAGCCGTCGTCCTTCACCGCGTATTTGGTGGTCAGGAACAGGCTGATGCCCTTGACCCCCGGCGGCCCGTCCGGCGTGCGCGCCAACACCAGGTGGCAGATGTTGTCGGCGGCGTCGTGGTCGCCCCAGGTGATGAAGATCTTCTGGCCGGTCAGGCGATAGCCGCCGTTTCCGTCCGGGTCGGCGCGGGTGGTGAGCTGGGCCAGGTCCGATCCGGCCTGCGACTCGGTGAGCACCATCGCGCCGGGCCATTCGCCGGACACCAGCTTCGGCAGGATAAGCCGCTTCTGACGCTCCGTGCCGTGCAGGTCCAGCGCCTCCATGGCGCCCTGGGTCAGCATCGGGCACAACGCGAAGGCCATGTTGGCGGCGTGGACCATTTCGAAGACCGCCAGCTCCATCGCCTTGGAGAGACCCTGGCCGCCATAGGCAGGATCGGCGGCGAGCGAGTTCCAGCCGTCGGCCACGAAGGCCCGGTAGGCATCGGCGAAGCCCGGCGCGGCCGTGACAGCGCCGTTGGCGTACATTGCGCCCTCGGTGTCGCCCCTTCGGTTCAGCGGCGCCAGCACGTCGGAGCTGAAGGCGCCCGCCGCCTCCAGCACCGCGGCCACCGTGTCGGCGTCCAGGTCCGGGAAGGCCCGCGCGATCAGAGCGTCGTGACCGACGGTGGAAAGCGCGAAGGCCAGATCTCTAACAGGGGCGCGAAAAGACATTCAAAGGCTCCGTGGGCTCGCAGGGACTTCTAGGCTGCGGCCGCGGTCTAAGAAAGACACTGCTCGCCCGCGCGCCGACTTTCGGTCACGCTTGGCGCACACCATTCGCTGACCAGCCTGGAGATCCGCAGATGCTGCGCCCCTTCCTTACCGCCGCCGCGTTCGGCCTGGCCCTCGCCGCGCCCGCCGGCGCTGAGCCTACCAGCAACGATCCCGCCAAGGCGCCGGCCGGCCACTATGAGCTCGACGCGCGCCACGCCGGCCTGGTGGTCAAGGTGGCCCACCTGGGCGGCTTCTCCCGCTACACCATGCGGTTCAACGCGCTGTCCGGCGGCTTCGACTTCGACCCCTCGAGCTGGCAGGCGACCCGGGTCACCATCAGCATCGACCCCGGTTCCATCGACAGCGAGATCCCCAGCTTCAACAAGCAGATCGCGGGCTTCTTCGAGCCGGCGAAATATCCGGCGATCCTGTTCGTCACGACCGCGGCCAGCGGGGTTGGCGGCAAGGGAACAGTGACCGGCGACCTGACATTTCACGGGGTGACCAAGCCGGTGACGCTGGACGTGATCTTCAACGGCTCTGGCCCTGGCATGCTGGGGGCGGGCACGCGCATGGGCTTCAGCGGAACGGGCCGCATAAAGCGCAGCGATTTCGGGGTAGACAATGTCAGGCAGTTCGCCGGCGACGACGTCGACCTCGCCTTCGAAATCGAATTCGTGAAGAAGTAGGCCCGACGTGAGCCAGGACCGCAGCGCCCGATACTCTACTGTCGCCATCGCCCTGCACTGGCTGATCGCGGCTGCCATCGTGCTGCAGGTGATCCTGGCGGGGCGGATGGACGGTCCGCCGACCCCGCAGAGCTTTGCGGTCACCCAGTTCCACAAATCGATCGGCATCTCGATTCTGCTGCTCAGTCTCGTGCGACTGGGCTGGCGGCTGATCAACCCGCCCCCGCCACTCCCTGCGGCCATGCCGCGCTGGGAGGTGACGCTCGCGAAGGTCACCCACGTCGGCTTTTACGTGGTGATGATCGCCATGCCGCTCACCGGCTGGCTGATGGTCTCGACCAGCCGGATCGTACTGCCGACGCTGCTGTTCGGCGCGGTCCACTGGCCGGACATTCCGATGGTCGGCAGCCTCGCCCCCGGCGCCAGGCACGTCTGGCATCTGGTCGGCCAGCAGGGCCACGAGATCATTGCCAAGCTGATCTATCTGCTGCTGGCGCTGCACGTGGGCGGCGCACTGAAGCACCAGCTGTTCGACAGGGGCGAGCCGGTGCTGGGCCGCATGGCGCCGGGCGCCGTCCCCGGCCGTTGGCTGGAGCCCAGGCTTCTGATCATCGCGCTAGCCTTCGCGGGCGTCCTCGCGTTCGGAAAGTTCTACGCGCCGCCGCTGCCGCACATGTCCGCGCCGCCCCCGCCGCCAGCCTCCACGGCCGAGGCGCCGACGCCCGTCCCGGCGCCCGTCGCGGCCGGCCCCGCCGCCGCCGCTCCGGCCGTCGCGGAATCCGATGACCCGGTGCACTGGAAGGTCTCTCCGGGCTCGACGCTCACCTTCGCCACCACCTGGGGGGGCGACCCGGTGCAGGGGCGGTTCGATCGCTGGAAGGCAGACATCCTGTTCAGCCCCAAGGCGCTGGACCGCTCGAAGGTGACGGTGACCATCGACATGGCCTCGGCCAGGACCGGCGACGAACAGCGCGACGGCTCGCTGCCCTCGTCCGACTGGTTCGACTCGGCGGGCCACCCGAGCGCCGTCTTCACGGCGACGAGGTTCACCCGGAACGGCGAAGGCCGGTACGTCGCCCACGGGACGCTCCAGCTGAAGGGCGTCAGCAAGCCGCTGGACCTGCTGTTTGACCTCAGGATCGACGAGACCAGGGCCACAGTCGGCGCGAGGGCCAGCCTCGACCGGCTGGCGTTTGGTGTGGGGCAGGGCGAGTTCGCGGCGACCGACCAGATCCCGGCCAAGGTCGCGGTCCGCGTCCAACTGCGGGCTGCGCGCGACTAATGGCTCGGCTGCTGCGTTGACAGGGCGGAGCTCCGGGCCAACCTTCCGGTCAGCTTCACCGAAACCCGGAATGACCCAATGAAACGCCTTCTCGTCGCCGCCTGCCTGGCCGTCGGCCTTGGCGCAGGCGCCGCCACCGCCGCGACCGCCATCAAGCCCGCCATCGCCGCCGCCCTGGCCGATCCCGGCCGGGGAGACCAGAAAGAGGTAGACGCGCGCCGCCACCCCGGCGAGGTCATTGCCTTCTCGGGCGCCAAGGCCGGCGACAAGGTCGTCGATCTGATCCCGGGCTCGGGCTATTTCACCAAGATATTCTCGAAGGTCGTGGGGCCGACCGGCAAGGTCTACATGCTCTGGCCGAACGAATACGCCAAGGAGGCCCAACCCGATCCGGAGCTGAACAAGAAGCTCGCGAAGGAAGGCTATCCGAACACCGTGGTCATCGAGCAGCCCGGGGCGGCTTTCGCGACGCCGGAGCCGGTCGACCTGGTGTTCACGGTCCAGAATTACCATGACTACCCGGACAAGTTCATGGGCAAGATCGACCCGATGGTCTTCAACCGGGCGGTCTTCAAGGCGCTGAAGCCGGGCGGGACCTTCCTGATCGTCGACCACGTGGCCGAGGCGGGTTCCGGCTTGCGCGACGTCGACACCCTGCATCGCATCGACCCGGCCATCGTCAAGAAACAGGTCGTGGCTGCCGGCTTCGTGTTCGAGGGCGAGAGCAGCGTCCTTCGCAACGCCGCCGACAACCACAAGATCATGGTGTTCGACAAGACCATCCGCGGCCATACCGACCAGTTCATCTACCGGTTCCGCAAACCCAGGTAGGACAGGCCGCGTCCCGGCGGTGTACGCCATCCGAGATGGACGAGCCCAATGCCCAGATCGTCAAGGCCGCCGCCGCCCTCAAGGCCGGCGGTCTCGTCATCCTGCCGACCGAGACGGTCTATGGCCTGGCGGCCGACGCCGGGAACGCGCGGGCCGTGGCGGCGGTCTACGACGCCAAGGGCCGGCCCGCCTTCAATCCCCTGATCGCCCATGTGGCGGACCTCGCCATGGCGCGGCGGATCGCACGGTTCGACAGCCGCGCCGAGGCGCTGGCGGCGCTGTTCTGGCCGGGACCGCTGACGCTCGTCCTGCCCATCGCCGACGAAGCTGCCGTCTGTGACCTGGCCCGCGCAGGGCTCGACAGCGTGGCGGTCCGGGCGCCGGCTCATCCCTTGTCGCAGGCGCTGCTGAAGGCGTTCGGCGGCCCCGTGGTCGCGCCCTCGGCCAACCGCTCGGGGCGACCCAGCCCGACCACCTTCGCCGACGCCAAGGAAGAGACCGGCGAATTCGCCGTCGTCGGGCTGGATGGCGGCCCCTGCGCCATCGGCCTGGAATCCACGGTGGTGGCGCTGGTGGACGAACCGCGCCTGCTCAGGCCCGGCTCCATAACCCGCGCGCAGATCGAGGCGGTGATCGGCAGGCTCGCCGAGGCCGATGGCGACGCCAAGCGTTCGCCCGGCCGTCTGACCCGCCACTACGCGCCCAATGCGCCCGTCCGGTTGAACGCCGAGGGGCCAAAGCCCGGCGAAGCCTTCCTGGCGTTCGGTCCGGCGGAGCCGCGCGACCGCACCTGGAACCTCAGCCCGACCCGCGACCTGACCGAGGCCGCGGCGAACCTGTTCAGCCATCTGCGGGCCGCGGACCGCTCCGGAGCCTCGGCCATCGCCGTCGCCCCGATCCCTCAGGACGGTCTTGGCGAGGCGATCAACGACCGACTTCGCCGCGCGGCGGGCTTTGTCGGCTAGGGCGGGCCGCGGTAGACTGACCCCATGACCGCCCCCGTTCCCGCCGATGTGCTCTCCCGCCTGAAGGCCGTGCTGGGTGAGGGCGGCTGGAGCCAGGACCCCGAACGGCTGGCCCCCAAGCTGGTGGAATGGCGTGACCGCTGGATCGGCGAGACGCCGTTCCTGGCCCTGCCGAAGACCACTGCCGATGTGGCCGCCGTGGTGGGCATCTGCTGCGAGGCCGGGACGCCGATCACCACTCAGGGCGGCAACACCGGCCTCGTCGGCGGCCAGATCCCCCAGGGCGAGGTCCTGCTCTCCACCGAGCGGCTGCGCGCCGTCCGCGAGACCGACGCCTTCGACGACGTGCTGGTGGCCGAGGCCGGGGTGACGCTGTCCGCCGTGCATGAGGCCGCTGCGGCCATGCGTCGCCGGTTCCCGCTGGGGCTGGCCTCGGAGGGTTCGGCGACGGTGGGCGGCGTGGTCTCGACCAACGCCGGCGGGACCCAGGTGCTGCGCTACGGCATGACGCGCAACCTGGTGCTGGGCCTGGAAGCGGTGCTGCCGAACGGCGAGGTCTGGAACGGCCTGAAGCGCCTGCGCAAGGACAACACCGGCTACGACCTCAAGCAACTGTTGATCGGAGCCGAGGGCACGCTGGGCGTGGTGACCGCCGCGGCGCTCAAGCTCTATCCGGTGATGGCCTCGCGCGCGGTGGCCATGATCGGGCTCGACAACCCCGACTCGGCCCTGCGGCTGCTGGCCCGCGCCAAGGACGAGACCGGTGGAGCGGTGGAAGCCTTCGAGCTGATGGGCCGGCTCGGCGTCGATTTCGCCCTGAAGAACATCCCCGGGACCCGCGACCCGCTGGCCGGGCCCCATCCCTGGTATGTGCTGGCCGAGTTTTCGTCGGGCGAGTCGGGGTCTGCGGAGGCCTCGATGGAACGGTTTCTCGCCTCAGGTCTGCAGGACGGCCTGGTGCGCGACGCCGTGGTCGCCCAGACGGAGGCGCAGGCCAGGGCGCTGTGGGCCATCCGCGAGAACCAGTCGCCGGCTCAGAAGCCGGAGGGCGCCACCTGGAAACACGACGTCTCGGTGCCCGTGAGCCGGGTCGCCGCCTTCCTGACCGAGGCCACCGCCGCCATGCAGGCCTTCGCCCCCGGCGCGCGGATCGCCGCCTTTGGCCACATGGGCGACGGCAACATCCACTACGACGTCCTGCGCGCGGACGGCGGCTCGGACGTCGAACACTCGGCCCGCCGCGACGCCGGCTCGCGGATCGTCCACGACATCGTGGCGTCGATGGGCGGCTCGATCAGCGCCGAGCACGGCCTGGGCTCGATGAAGACCGAGGAGGCGCGGCGCTACAAATCGACCGTCGAGGTCGCGGCCATGCAGGCCATCCGCCGGGCGCTCGATCCCGGGCGGATCATGAACCCCAGGGTGCTGTTCTAGCCCGGCCGCACACAGGCTTGCCTGTCCACTGGCGCGGAACGCTTGGCGCCGACCCCAAGTCGCGGCAAAGGATCGACCATGCTGATCGTGCTCTCCCCGGCCAAGGCGCTCGACTTTACCGCGCCGCCCGCGTCCGCGCCTGTCACTGCGCCGCAACTGGCCGCGCAGACTGCCGAACTGGCCGTGACCACGCGCAAACTGCGGGTGGTCGACCTGAAGCGGATGATGTCGCTCTCCGACAGCCTGGCGAAGCTGAACCGCGAGCGGTTTCAGGCCTTCCAGCCCGATAGCGAGGATGGGCTACAGGCCGCCTTCGCCTTCAACGGTGACGTCTACATGGGCCTGAAGGCGCGCGAGCTGGACCGCAAGGCGCTGGCCTGGGCGCAGGATCACCTGCGGATCCTCTCGGGGCTCTATGGCGTGCTTCGGCCTCTGGACGCCATCCAGCCCTATCGGCTGGAGATGGGCGTAAAGATCAAGACGAAGCGCGGCATGAGCCTCTACGACTTCTGGGGTCCGCGGATCGCCGAGCAGCTGGACGCGGCGCTCGCCGGCCAGAAGGACCGGACCGTCGTGAATTGCGCCAGCCAGGAATATTTCGGCGCCGTTGACCGCAGCGCGCTGAAGGCTCCGGTCGTGTCTTGCCGTTTTCTGGAAGAGAAGGATGGCGAGGCGCGGATCCTGTCCTTCTTCGCCAAGCGCGCGCGCGGCGCCATGGCCCGCTACGCCATCGATAACCGTATCGAGCGGGCCGCCGAGCTGAAGGCCTTTGACCGCGACGGCTACCGGTTCGTGAAGTTGCTCTCGACGGACGACGAATTCACCTTCGCCCGGCCGCAACCGCCTCCGGTCGCCAAGACCCGGGCCAAGCTCAAAGAGGAGGCCTGACCATGGCCGTGGACTACAAGCTCGAGGGCCATGTGGCCGTGATCACCGGCTCCACCAGCGGCATCGGCCAGGCGCTTGCCACCGCGCTCGCCGAGCAGGGCGTCAATGTGGTGCTCAACGGCTTCGGCGACCCGGCGAAGATCGAGGCGGACCGCCAGTCGATCCAGGCGAAGACCAACGCCTCGGTCCGCTACCACGGCGCCGACATGACCAAGCCCGCCGAGATCGCCGACCTGATCGCCTATGCGCACAGGGAATTCGGCCGCCTCGATATCCTGGTGAACAACGCCGGCATCCAGCATGTGGCCCCGGTCGACGAATTTCCCGACGAGAAATGGGACGCCCTTATCGCGGTGATCCTGTCCTCGACCTTCCACGCGTCGAAGGCGGCGATCCCGATCATGAAGGCCCAGGGCCGCGGGCGGATCGTCAACATCGCCTCCGCCCACGGCCTGGTGGCCTCGGCGTTCAAGGCCCCCTACGTCGCCGCCAAGTTCGGCGTGGTCGGCTTCACCAAGGGTTGCGCGGTGGAGCTCGCCCGCACCGGCATTACCTGCAACGCTATCTGCCCCGGTTATGTGAAGACCCCCTTGATCGAGGCGCAGATTGTGGATCAGGCCAAGGCCCGCGGGATCCCCGAGGACCGGGTGATGGAGGACGTGATCCTGGCCGCCCAGCCGACCAAGGCCTTCGTGCAGTACGAGCACCTGGCCGGGATGCTGCTCTATCTGGTCTCCGACATGGGCGCCTCGGCCACCGGCGCGGCGCTGTCGGTGGACGGCGGCTGGACCGCCACTTGACGGCGCCTGCCTGAGACTGGCCTTTGCCTTCCCAACGCTTGTTTGAACAAGAGCACTGGGAGAGACGCGGTCATGAGCTTCAAGCCGTTCGACCTGACGGGCAAGGTGGCGCTGATCACCGGCGGCAACGGCGGCATCGGCCTGGGCATGGCCGAGGG
>JBBREC010000129.1:0-10671 GCA_038203295.1 Caulobacterales bacterium | reverse complement strand
CAGGAGACACCGAGGCGACGGAAAACCAGCGGGGCGACCCGCGAACCGAAGTCGCTGAGACCAGGAAGGCACAGATCCCCCAACGGATCTGGATGAGAGGGCGGAGTTCCGGGCGACCGGAGCGCCGCCCTCTTGCTATGGGCGTCTTCCAAGTCACGCCGGAGCGCCCTACGTTTCCCCTGTTGTTCTTCGGGGGTCCAATGACAGTCCTGCGTTCCCTAGCCATCGTCGCGCTCATAGCGCTGGCCTGCGCCTGCGCGCCAAAGATCGAGACCGCAAAGCCGGTCGGGCCGCCGAAGACCGCGATCCGCTTCGCCACCGACTGGCGCGCCGAGGCCGAGCATGGTGGCTTCTACGAGGCGCTGGCGAACGGCGAGTATTTGAAGCGCGGGCTGGTCGTGACCATCGTCCAGGGCGGGCCGGGCGTGAACGTACCCCAGTTGCTGGCCGCTGGGTCGGTGGACCTGGGGGTCGGCTCCAACAGTTTCATCGTCATGAACCTGGCGCAGGAAAAAGTCCCGCTGAAGGCCGTAGCGGCGGTCTTCCAGAAGGACCCGCAGGTGCTGATCGCCCATCCCGACCAGGGCATCGAGACCCTGGCTGACCTGAAGGGCCATCCGATCCTGCTGGGCGACGCCTCGGTCACCGCCTTCTGGGTCTGGCTGAAGGCCAAATACGGTTACACCGACGATCAGGTGCGCAAGTACACCTTCAACTCCGCGCCCTTCCTGGCCGACAAGCGCGCCGCCCAACAGGGATATGTGACCTCCGAGCCCTACACGATCGAGAAGGAGGCCGGGCTGAAGCCGAAGGTCTTCCTGCTGGCCGACAACGGTTACCCCGGCTACGCCACCATGATCCTCGCAAGCGACAGCCTGATCGCAAAGAATCCGGCGGCCGTGAAGGCCTTCGTCGAGGCGACAGCGCAGGGGTGGAAAGACTATCTCTATGGCGACCCCAAGCCTGCCGACGCCCTCATCAAAAAGGATAATCCCGAGATCACGCAGGACGTCCTGGACCAAGCGCGCGAGAAGCTGAAGTCCTACGCCATCGTCGATGGCGGCGACGCCAAGACCGGCGGCATCGGGGCGATGACCGACGCCCGCTGGAAGACCTTCTTCGACATGGCCGCAGGCCAGGGGGTCTACCCGAAGTCGATGGACTACAAGACCGCCTACACTCTGCAGTTCGTGACACCCTCGGCGAAGTGAGCATCGCGGCGCTGAGAGAGGTCGGGGTCGACTATCCGCGGGGGGCGGCGCTGGGGCCGTTCTCGCTGGAGGTTGCGGCGGGAGAGATCGTGGCCCTCGTCGGCCCTTCCGGCTGCGGTAAATCGACGGCGATGCGGCTGCTGGCGGGGCTGGAGCCGCCGACGCGGGGCCAGGTGACCCGCGCCGCCGGACGGTGCGAGACAGCGGTGGTGTTCCAGGCCCCGACGTTGGCGCCTTGGCTGAGCGCGCGAGCCAATGCCGCCCTGCCACTCGAACTCGCCGGAACTGCGCGATCCGACGCCTTCCGTCGGGCCGACGCGGCCCTGGCGCGGGTTGGACTTGCCGGCGCAGAGGCCGCGCGGCCTGCGCAACTTTCTGGCGGCATGGCCATGCGGGTGTCACTGGCCCGGGCCTTGACCACCGAGCCGAAACTGCTGTTGCTCGACGAGCCCTTCGCGGCGCTGGACGAGATCACCCGGCGCGCCCTGGCCGACGACGTGCTGCGGCTTTGGGCCGACATCCGTCCGGCCATTGTGTTCGTGACCCACAATGTGGAGGAGGCGGTCTACATGGCCTCGCGCGTCGTGGTGATGACCAGGGGCCCAGGGCGCACCGCCGGCGATATCGCCGTAGCCGGTCCCCTTCCCCGCTCACCCGGCTTCCGCACCACCGAGGCGTTCCGCGCAACGGTGGAGACCGTCTCGCAGGCCCTGGCCCAGGGCATGGCGGCATGAGGCGGCTGATCGATCTCCTGGCGCCGGTCGCGCTGATCGCCGTCCTGCTGGGCGCATGGGAGACAGCCTGCCGCGCCCTGCAGATTCCGAGCTATTTCCTGGCTCCGCCCTCGGCGATCGGCGCGGCCCTCGTCGCCGATGCGCCGGGCCTGCTGAAGGCCGCCGGGTACACGGTCTCCAATGCGCTGATGGCCCTCCTGCTGGCCAGCCTGCTGGCCCAGGCGCTGGCGCTGACCGTCACCCTGAGCCGGACCCTCGAGCGCGCCGTGCAGCCCCTCACGGTCATACTGCAGGTCACCCCGGTGATCGCCATCGCGCCGCTGGTGAACATCTGGGCCGGGACGGACCACCCCGGCCGGGCGATCATCGCGCTGGCCACCATCGTGGCCTTCTTCCCGATCTATTCCGGCGCCGTGACCGGCCTGAGGGCCGTCGATCCGGACCTGATGCGGCTGTTCGACCTTTATGGGGCGAACCGGTTCCAGCGCCTGTGGCGGCTGCGCGCGCCGTCAGCCGTGCCGTTCGTACTGGAAGGCCACAAGGTCGCCGCGGGCCTGGCCATCGTCGGCGCCGTGGTGGCCGAGTTCGTCGCTGGCTCCGGCAAGGTCCAGGGCCTGGCTTGGCGCATCCTTGACGCCGGCTACCGGCTGCAGACCGCACGAATGTTCGCCGCCCTCTTCGTGCTCGGACTGATGGGCGCGGTCCTCTACGCCCTGCTGCAGTGGGCCGAACGCGCCGGCCTGCGCTGGTGGCGCGGCCGCTCGGGCTTGGCGGGTGGCGGCTCCGCGCTGAAATCATAACGAATCGGCACGCGGACCACGCCGCCAAGGGTCGGCAGGCCCTCCGGCGTCCAGATGCCCAGCCGGAACGCGGGCACGAGTTCAAGAGTCGCCTTGCCCAATCCGTGGCCGGCCGGATCCTCGCTGTCGACCCGACAATCCGACAGCGCGCCGTCCGCGACCACGGTACAGTTCAGGACGACGCGAGCCTTCAGCACACCTGCCTTGAGGGCGTCCTTCGGATAGGCCGCCACCAGATCGTCGCTTGTAGGGAGGCCCGCCCATTGCGGTCTGCCGATCACAGGAGCGGCGCTGGTGAGCGACTCGGCCGCGAAGGCGAATGGCAGCTGCACATGCACGCCAGAGAGAGAGGCCCCCGAACTGTCGGTGGTTGGGCCCACGAACAAAGGGCTCAACTTCTTGGCCGCGTTGCCGAAGCCCTGAGACTTAGGCAATTCCTGCAGCACGTCGCAGCGCGATAGCCCCCCGCTTCGGTTGAACACACAGTCGAGGGTCGCGCGGCCACTGACCTGCCCTGCGCGCGCCTTCTCAGGATAGGTGGACAGAACGTCGCTGAACGACGGCGCCTGCTTCCAGCGCACGTTGGAAATGACCTTGTCCGGCCGCGGATCCTCGGGGGCCTCGCGGCGGTCCAGATGCGATCCGGTTCGAACCGGCATGTCGGGCCAGTTCAGGGGAATTCGCACCTGCGACTCGACCGGTTTGCCGTCATGCGTCGCCGGCCGCATCAGGAACTGGGCGCTTATCGTAACGCCTGCTGCGCCGAAGCCAGCGCCCGCCGGAGATTCCTCAACGACGCGACAGCCTCGCAGTCCGCCCTGGACTGTCACGATGCAGGCGATCAGCGCCTTGCCGCCCTTGCCGTCCTTCATGGCCTCGGTGGGCCAGACCGCTACCAAGTCACGCTGGGTCGGCTTCTTCAACCAATCCGCCTGCACGTCCTGGGCGCGAGCGCCAAGCGGGGCCGCGGTCAAGGCCGCAAGCATGAGCCCGGCCAGCACGGGCCTCTTCGAAAGCGTCATCAATCCACCCCCCGGGAAACCATATCGCGTTCTGTATGTCGCGACGCCTTAGGGCTTTGCGGCCTGGGCGACCTGGCTCAGTTCGTAGCGGATCGGTAGTTTGAGCGTGGCGCCGACGGTAGGCTGGCCATCCTGGCTCCAGGGGCCGACCCTGAACTTCGGGGCCAGCGCCAGGGCGCCCTGGCCGAAGCCCTGGCCTGCGGGGCTCTCACTGTCGACCTTGCAGCCGCCAAGGGCGCCACCCGCCTCGACCGTGCACGCCAGGACAACGCGGACGCTGTTGACGCCATTCTCCGCCTTCGGGAAGGTGGCCTGGAAGTCCTCGACGCTGGGCATGGCGGTCCAGGTCGGGCTGGTCACCGCGGCTGCGCCCTTCAGAATGTCGGGGTTGAAGGTCACCGCCACCAGGACGTCCTGGTCATGCAGGTTGAGCTCGTTGACCCGTAGCAGCGGCGCCAGCCTCCTGGCCGCGGCGCCGAACGCGAAGTTGCCCGGTTGCTCGCGCAGGACCGAGCAGGACTTGGGATGGCCCTGCCGGTTGATCGTGCAACTCATGTCGACTGTGCCCCCGGCGCCCGCGGCGCGGGCCTTGGCGGGATAGGCGGCCGCCACATCGGCTGTGCTGGGCGCCTCAGCCCAGGTGTGCGCAGGTTGGGCGGCGGCGATCGACGGGGCGAGCAGGCCGGCCGCGACGGCGGCGATCTTCAGAGACATCCGGCGACTCCTCCTGAGAGGTGGCCAGATTGCACGGCAAGGGCGAGCTTGAGAAGGGTCAGACCGCCGTGCGAGGCTTGGCCGGGCCGGCCTTCAGGCGGTCCAGCGCCTCGCTGGCGACGACGCTCAGCGAGCGAAGCCCTTCCTCGCCGAAGACGTCGAGGGCGGCCGAGAGCGCGGTAACCGCCGCGGCGCGTTCACCGCGGTCCTTGCCGGTGATGTCGATGCGGGCCTCGTAGAGCCTGGCCAAGTGGACCTGAGCGAGCGCCCAGGCGATCGGGTCGCGGCTGGCGCGCAGGTTGGTGAGTTCGATCTTCATGGCCGCCTCTGCGGCGTCAAGCACGCCCAGGTCGCCTGTGATCTCGGCGGAACGGGCCAGGCACATGGCCCGGGCGCCGGCGGCCAGACCGCGCAGCGGCGTGGCGGGCGCGTCCCTCAGCACCAGGTTGGCGCGGTCGTAGCAGGTGACGGCCTGTTCGTAGGCGCGCTCGTCGGCGCTGGCCTCGCCAAGCGCCTGCAGCGACTGGGCGAGCGCAATCTGGGTGCGGGCCCAGTCCAGCGGACTGTGGTCGCGGGTCAGGTGGTCGAGCGCCGAGGCTAGCGCTGTGGCGCCGGTCGCCACGGCGTCCACGTCGCCGGCGGCCTCGCCCCAGAGCGACAGCGCCTGGCCGCGCAGAATCTCGGCGCGGGCCCAGCTTAGCGGCTCGTAGGCGCAGTCCAGCCGCTCGACAGCAGCGGCGGCGTCGCGTCGGGCGATATCAAGCAGGGATTCGTCCTTGAGGCGCGCCCCAAGGCCACATAGCAGGTCAGCGCGGGCCAGGCGCGCCTCGACGGCCAGCGGGCGGGCGGCGCGGACCCGGCGGCCCATGGCGTCGAGCGCGGCGATCGGGGCGTTGAAGCGGGCGGCGGCGCGGCGGGCGGCGGCCTCGTCGCCCTGGGCCAGGTCCTGGCGGCCTTCGACGATGGCGAGGCCGACATCGGCCAGTGGCGCGGCGAGACCGCCGCGCGCAACGGCGCGGGCTTCCAGGAAGGCGGCTTCAGCCGCGGCGTTGAGGCCGGGATCTCCGAAAAGTTCGGCGCCCAGGAGTGCGCAGACGCCCTGCTCACAGCGGGCGCGGGCCCAGCCCTCGGCGCGGCGGTCGGGATCGAAGGCCGCGACAGCCGCTTCGGCGGTGGCGGCGGCCTTGCGGAGCGCCACGGCGTCGCCCGAGCGGCGGGCGACTTCGCGCCAGACCACGGCGGCGTCCAAGCGCAGTTGCGCCCTGTCCTTAGCGCCAATGCGGCCGGCAGCCACGTCAGCGCCGCGGGCTTCCTGCATCAGCAGGTTGAGGTCGAGCAGTTCCAGGAGCGTGGAGTCGCCCCCGGTAAGGCCGTCGGCGAAGGGTTTTGCCCGCTCGCCGGCGATCAGTTTCATCAGCTCACGACCAAACTCAAACATCGCGCCGCTCCGGCCGGTCGGCCGTCCCGGGATGAGACGGTACGAACGAACCTTGGAGGACAGGAGCAAAGCCGGAGCCGTGGCCTTTAACAAGTGGTTAACTTTCACTGTATGGTTAACGGAAGCTTGTACTCCTCAGTAAAGCGCTGCGGAATCACAGGTTCCCGCCACCATCTCTGCCGCTCACGAAGCGAAGGAAGGCGGAGGTCGGCTTCAGCCGAAGATCGTGGTCTGTTCCTCGGGCGCAAGGATGCGCCAGGCGCCGGGTTCAAGATCGGTCGGCAGGGCGAGTCCGCCGATGCGGTCGCGATGGAGCGCGGTGACGTGGTTGCCAACCGCTGCGAACATCCGGCGGACCTGATGGTAGCGGCCTTCGGTGATGGTCAGTAGAACCTCGTTTGGCCCGGTCGCCTGAAGGACTGCGGGCGCCAGCGGCGTTGTCTCGCTGTCCAGCATCAGCGTCCCGGCGGCGAAGATCGCGGTCTCGTCGCCCTGCAGCGGCCGGTCCAGCGTCGCGCGATAGCGCTTTGCGATGTGGCTTTTCGGCGAGATCACCCGGTGCAGGAACGGGCCGTCGTCGGTGATCAGCAGGAGGCCGGAGGTGTCCTTGTCGAGCCGGCCGATGGTGGAGAGCGCGGGCTCACGCGCCTGCCATCGGTGCGGCAGCAGTTCGTAGACGCTGCGCCCCGTTTCACGGTGTGAGCAGACCACGTCGAGCGGCTTGTTCATCAGGACGGTGAGCGGCGCGGGCGGGTCAAGCGGCTTGCCGGCCACGGTCATGCGCTGCACGAGGTCCGCGGCGATGGCCACCTTGGCGCCTGCGTCCTTCACGACCGCGCCGTCAAGCAACACCTGGCGGCGCGCGACCAGGTCGGTCACATCGCGCCGCGAGCCGTAGCCAAGGTTGGCCAGCAAGCGATCCAGCCTGGCCATCGGCGGCTTGTTCACTTCCGCGCCTCGAAGATCTTGTAGCCGCCAGCGTCGGCGCGGACCGTAACCTCGGCGAAAGCGGCGCCCAGTGCAGCCTCGTAGGGCAGGTGGCGATTGGCGACGATCCAGCAGACCCCGCCACGATGCAGCAGGGCCGCGGCCGACTGGATGAAGGCGACGCCCAGCGCGCGGTCCTCGGAGCCGCCGTCGTGGAATGGCGGGTTCATCACCACGAAGTCGAGGCTGGAGTGGTCCTCGTCACGCAGGCGGGCGTCGGCCCAGACCACCCGGGCGCGGGGGTCGCGCAGATTGTGCTCGGCGCAGGCGACCGCGCGGCGGTCTGTGTCGACACAGATGAGATCGGTGACTGCCGGCGAAGCCAGCACCTTCGCCGCCAGAATGCCGATGCCGCAGCCAAGGTCAGCGCCCTTTCCAGCCAGCTTCGGGAGGAGTGCGAGCAGGCGCGCGCTGCCGGGGTCGATGCGGTCCCAGCTGAACACGCCAGGCTGTGACCACAGGCCCAGATGCGGCAGCAGCACGGGCGAACCCGCCCCGATGGCCTCGGCCACGCCTCGCGCCGCCAAAGGTCGGGTCGTGTGGCAGAACCGATGATGCTTGCGGGCGTCCTCGTTGACCGTGCACTCGAAGGCCTCGAGCACCTTCTTCAGGCGCGAACCGCCCTTGTCCTTGGGTGCGAAGACGGTGAGCGGCGCGCCTGGCTTCAGGACGCGCAGCGCCTGGCCGATGGCATAGTCGCGTTCCAGCGTGCCGCCCGGCGCCAGGATCACCGCCTCGTCGGCGCTGGCGTCGGCCATGGCGGCGAGGTCTTCGGACCCCAGGATGATCGGCGAGATCTGCACCGCGCCGCGCGGAACCTCGACCAGGCCGCGCGCGGGAGCGCCGTAGAGAAGGGCGCGCGCCATAGGGGTCAGGCCCGTTCCTTGGTCCGCTCGAACCGAACCTTCGGATAGCGTTCGGCGACGTAGCCGATCTCCCAGGCCGATTTGGCGAGGAACACCGGCTGTTCATCGATATCGGTTCCCATGGCCGCGCGGTGCTTGGCGGTGAAGTCCTCGGTGTCGGCCTTGTCGCCGGCGATCCAGCGCGCCTCGGCGTACGGGCTGGCCTCGAAGATCACCTCTAGCTGGTATTCGTTGGCCAGCCGGTCGGCCATGACCTCCAGCTGCAGTTGGCCAACGGCGCCGACGATGAAGTCCGAGCCCAGGTCGGGCCGAAACAGCTGGGTGACGCCCTCCTCGGCAAGGCTTTCGAGCGCCTTCTTCAGGTGCTTGGCCTTCAACGGGTCCTTTACACGCACCCGCTGGAGGATTTCCGGGGCGAAGTTGGGAAGCCCCGCGAACCGCAGGGCCCCGACTTCCGACAGGCTGTCGCCCACCCGCAGGACGCCGTGGTTCGGGATGCCGATCACGTCGCCGGCGTATGCGTCTTCGGCCAGTTCGCGGTCGGAGGCGAAGAACATCATCGGCGCGTTCACGCTGAGCTGCTTGCCGGTATTCTGCACCTTCAGCTTCATGCCCCGGGAGAATTTGCCCGAGCACAGCTTCAGGAAGGCGATCCGGTCGCGGTGGTTAGGGTCCATGTTCGCCTGGACCTTGAAGACAAAGCCGGAGACTTCCTTGTCGCCAGGCTCGACCTCGGCAGGCTGGCCGCCCTTCACCGCCGCCACAGCCTTGGGTGGCGGGGCGTAGGCGCCAATACCTTCCAGCAGCTGGTCGACGCCGAAGTGGCGCAGCGCCGAGCCGAAGAAGACCGGGGTCATGTGACCCTCGAGGAATGACTGCACATCGAACTGTTTCGACGCGCCCAGCACCAGCTCGGCGTTCTCGGACAGCTCCTCCTGCTCATCGGGATCGAGATAGCTGACCACTGCATTGCCGCGAAAGGGGATCGCGTTCGGGTGCCCGTCCTCGTTGCCCGCCGCGCCGCCGCCCTTTTTCATGAACGGCAGGAACTGGTCGCGGCGCAGGTCGAGCATGCCCTTGAACCGCCCGCCGGAGCCGGCCGGCCAGTAGAGGGGCGCGGGATCGAGGGCGAGCTTGGAGGCGATCTCGTCCAGCAGTTCGAACGGATCCTGCGCCTCGCGGTCCATTTTGTTGATGAAGGTGACAATGGGGATGTCACGCAGGCGGCAGACCTCGAAGAGCTTTAGGGTCTGCGGCTCGATGCCCTTGGCCGCGTCCAGCACCATGACCGCCGCGTCGGCCGCGGTCAGCGTGCGGTAGGTGTCTTCCGAGAAGTCCTCGTGCCCGGGCGTGTCCAGCAGATTGAACATCAGGCCGGCGTGGTCGAACGTCATGACGCTGGCTGAGACGGAGATGCCGCGCTCGCGCTCGATCTTCATCCAGTCGGACCGCGTACGGCGGTTCTCGCCGCGCGCGCGCACCTGGCCGGCCGCCCGGATCGCGCCGCCCGCCAGCAGCAGGTTCTCGGTCAGGGTGGTCTTGCCGGCGTCGGGGTGGGAGATGATCGCGAAGGTGCGCCGCCTCGCCGCCTGGGCGGCGATTCCTGGGCGAGAACTGGCGGCCTCGGCGGCGGTGGACATGCTCATGGGCGGGGGTTAGCCCGCCCGGGCGGCTTTCGCAAACCGGGCGCGTCTCAGAACGGCAGGTTGAGCTGCCAGGAGACGCCGAGGCGGTCGGTGATCCAGCCGACCTCCCGGCTGCAGCCATAGTCGCCGAGCGGCCTCAGGGCCTCAAGCGGCCAGCCGTCGCCAGATCAGCTTGTCGGTGAAAATCTTGTCGAGCGAGCCGTCCCGCTGGCGGTTGTAGAGGTCGGCCATCACCTCGAACTGCGCGTTGGCGAAGCGGACTGTCACGTCTTCCGGCGGGGCGTTGAAATCGTGTGCCAGGAACATCGCTGCGTTGATCAGCGGCGCCTTGGCCGCGATCAGGCTGGCGAGCCTGAGCGCGCGCTGGGGGCTCGAGTGCTGCAGCAACGGCTCGCGGGCGTAGAGCTCCTGGCCCATCCGGATGATCGCGGGCAAGGCCAGCCGCTTGAACCGCTGGCCGCTAAGCCGAACGCCCTTGGCCACGCCGTCGAGGCTGAACACGGAATCATTCAACAGGAAGAGCATGAAGGGTAGGAGACCGGCTTGGTTAATACCAAGCCATTGTTTCATAACAGCGTTTCGGCCTCGTTCAGAAACGGAGTTAACCTGTCAGCCTTTTTCCACCGGCTCGGTCAGGAAGTGGCGGCCCTGGCGGTCGTCGACCTCGACCACCCAGACGTCGGGGTCCACGCGCACGGCGCGTTCGATGTAGGCGTCGAGGTCCGGCTCTTGGTCGGAGGTCATCGGTTGCATCCATACCCGCTCGCCATCGAGCCGCGTGGCCTCCGCGTAGAGTGTGGCCGTGCCCTGCGGGCGGTTCAGTACCTTGACAAGCACCGCGCCGGCGCGGGCGTCACCCTTGCGGATCACCATGCCAAAGGCGCCCGAGAGTTCGGCCCGGCGGATCAGGGCCGCGACCCAGATATCGGTGGAAAGCATCATCGCGGCGACCATGCGCCCGCCCCGAGTAGGATGTCATCAACCATGCCGAATAACGGAATCGCAAGGCTGAAGGCCTAGCTTCCGCGTCAGGTCTAGAAGACCGGTACGAGAAAAGAAGACGCAATGAAGAGCTCGCGCAGAAGCGCGTGGCCGACGTCTCGGTGGATGGGGTTTTGGGTCGCGGCCGTGGTCGCGGCGCCCGGCATGGCGAACGCCCAGCCGACAGGCCTTTTCTATGAGCGCACGGTGATGAGCGCGGCGGACGCGCGCTGCGGCCTGTTCGCGCCCGAGGTGGGCGCGGCGCTCGCGGC
>JBBREC010000128.1:0-10858 GCA_038203295.1 Caulobacterales bacterium | reverse complement strand
CGCGGCTACCTGTCGCCCTACTTCATCACCAACGCCGAGAAGATGGAGGCCGACCTCGAAGAGCCGATGATCCTGCTCTTTGAAAAGAAGCTCTCCTCGCTGCAGCCCCTGCTGCCGGTGCTGGAAGCGGTGGTCCAGTCGGGCCGCCCGCTGCTGATCATCGCCGAGGACGTCGAGGGCGAAGCCCTGGCCACCCTGGTGGTCAACAAGCTCCGCGGCGGCCTGCGGGTCGCGGCCGTGAAGGCGCCGGGCTTCGGCGATCGCCGCAAGGCGATGCTGGAAGACATCGCCATCCTGACGGGCGGCCAGCTGGTCTCCGAAGACCTCGGCATCAAGCTTGAGAGCGTCACGCTCGACATGCTTGGCAAGGCCAAGAAGGTCACCATCACCAAGGACGACACCACGATCGTGGACGGCGCCGGCGACAAGGTCGGCATCGACGCGCGCATCTCGCAGATCAAGAAGCAGATCGAGGACACGACTTCGGACTACGACAAGGAAAAGCTGCAGGAACGCTTGGCCAAGCTGGCCGGCGGCGTTGCCGTGGTCCGCGTCGGCGGTTCGACCGAAGTCGAAGTGAAGGAAAAGAAGGACCGCGTCGACGACGCCCTCAACGCGACCCGCGCGGCCGTCGAGGAAGGCATCGTCCCCGGCGGCGGCGTCGCGCTCCTGAAGGCCTCCAAGGTTCTGGACGGCTTCAAGGGTGACAATGAAGACCAGGAAGCGGGCATCGCCATCGTGCGCCGCGCCCTGCAGGCCCCGATCCGTCAGATCGCCGAAAACGCCGGCGTCGAAGGCTCGATCGTGGTCGGCAAGATCCTGGAAAACAGCTCGCCGACCTTCGGCTTCAACGCCCAGACGGAGCAGTACGTCGACCTGGTGAAGGACGGCGTCATCGACCCGGCCAAGGTCGTCCGCACCGCCCTTCAGGACGCGGCCTCGGTCGCCGGCCTGATGATCACCACCGAAGCAGCCATCGTCGAGGCGCCCAAGAAGGGCGGCGGCGGCGGCGGCGGCATGGGCGGCGGCGGCGGCATGGGCGGCATGGGCGACATGGACTTCTAGTCCACGCTCAGCAGCACTTGAGATCGAGGGCGGGACCGAAAGGTCCCGCCCTTTTTCTTTGGGCGGCGGCGTCAAGGATGAGCGCGCGGCGTTCGCTGCGGCGCGATCCGCCGGAGACCCATCCTTGACAGAGCGGTAGGGGCAGGCTCGCATCTCACCGTGAGATTGAATCCGCAGAACGTCTGAAGGCGTCGCGGCCTCCGGGAATGGAAGCGCATGCTGCTCAAGGGACTGAAGGTCGTCGAATGGTCCACCTGGATCGCGGGGCCCGGGTGCGCGGCGATCATGGCCGACTGGGGCGCCGACGTGATCAAGGTGGAGAGCGCCGCCGGCGACGCCACCCGGGCCTTCTGGCCTGATACCGCCGAGAGCCCCGGCAACCCAGTCTTCTCCAACGAGAACCGCGGCAAGCGCGGCGTGGTGCTGGACACCGGCAAGCCCGAGGGCCGCGCGGCGCTGATCGCGATCCTTAGGGACGCCGACGTCCTGGTGACCAATGTCCGGCCGGGCGCGCTGAAGCGCGCAAAGCTCGACTACGAGAGCCTCCGGGACGAGCTGCCGCGGCTGATCTACGCAAACGTCACCGGCTATGGCCTGACTGGCCCGGACGCCGATACGCCAGCCTTCGACCTGACCGGTTTCTGGAACCGCAGTGGCGTGGCCGCCGCGATCAATCCGCCCGACCGCGAGCCGATCGGCTCCCGCCCCGGCTTCGGCGACCACGCGACGGCGCTGGCCACCCTGGCCGGCGTGCTGGCCGCCGTCCATGAGCGGAGCCAGACAGGCAAGGGCCGGCAGGTGGAGACCGCGCTGATGCGGGTCGGCTGCTATGCGCTGGGCTGGGACCTCTCGATCCTGCTGCGCAACGGCGAGCATGTCACCGCCCAGCCGAGGCATCAGCGCCCCGGCGCCATCGCCGGCTATTTCCGTACGAAGGACGACCGCTGGATCTATGTCTCGCAGCGTGCGCCCACCGATTTCGCCCAGGTGATGCGCGCCATCGGCCGGCCGGAAATGATCGACGACCCCCGCTGCGCCCCGCCCATCGTCGACCTGGCCGTGGTCCACGAGATCCGCGCCATCCTGGACGAGGTGTTCGGAGCCATGACGCTGGTCGAGGCCGTGGCGATGATGCGCACCACCGACGTGATCTCCGCGCCGATGGCCAGCCTCGAGGAGGTCATCGACGACCCCCAGGCGGCGGAAGCGGGATGCTTCGTGGACACGCCCGACGGCTGGGGCGGCAGCTTCCGCGCGCCCGCCGCGCCGGTCAGGTTCCCGGGCGTCGCCACCGGCCCGGCCGGCCCGGCCCCCAGGCTCGGCGAACATACCCGCGCGGTGCTGCGCGAGGCGGGCTATGCCGACGCGGCCATCGAGGCCCTGATCGCGACGGGCGCGGCGACCTAGCGGCCCGCTCTCACCTGCCGGGCCAGCGCCGCGGCGACCGCCGTGGAATGGCTGGCGTGCAGCCAGTGGCCGCCGTCGGCGACGATTTCCACATGGGCCAACGGCAGCTTCTCCCGCCAGTGGGCGCGGGCGTCGGCCACATCGAGGGTGCGGTCCTGGGCGCCGAACATGATCGTCCAGACACCAGAGTCAGCCACCGGCTCGGGCTGGGGGCCCCGGACGAGCGTGCGCATCTCGTTGATCACGCCGCGCTCCCCAACCGCGGCCTGGCGCGCGCCGCGCTCGAAATCGGCCAGACAGGCCGGATCGTCAAACAGGGCCTCGTCGGACGGCGACCCCTTCGAGGCGCTGCGAAAGGACCGCTCGATCGAGGCCGATGTCGCCCGGCGATAGATCAGGCGAACGAACCTGGCCCCCAGGTCCGGATAGTGGCCGATCAGGATCTTCATGTAGTTCAGCAGCAAATGGCCGACGCTCGGATCGGTGACCGCGGGCGGGTCGGGATTGAGTATCAGCCCGCCTGTCACCAAGCCGGCGTTCTGCGCCGCGCACGCCACCACCGCGCCGAACGTGCCTGCGGCGATCGCTGGCGCCGGCCTGATGCCCAGGGCGTCGAGCACCTCGGCGATGTCGCTGACCGCTGTCGCTAAGGCGTCGCCCTCGACAAAAGCGGACAGGCCATAGCCCGCGCGCTCGATGCAGATCGGACGCCGGCCCGCGGCCTGCAGGGCGCTGATGAAGCCCCTGTACTGTGTCCGCCCGCTGCTGCCGCCGTGGAAGACCAGCACCGGCCTGCCGCCCGCCGGACCATGGTCGGCCACTGCGATGGCCCCGGCCCCGCGCCGGCGCGGGACCAGCCGCAAGGGCTCCATCGTCTCGCCCGTCGATTTCAGGGAGACATGGCACGCGGTGGCAAGCCCCTTCAGCGCGCTGACCTCGGACACGATGCGCGCCAGATCTACGGCGCTGCCGACGCCGCAATTCTCGAAGATCGACTTCAGGGCGGCCTTGGTCTGGTTGGAGGACAGGCCTAGCTGGGCGCCGGCGCCCTCCCGGGTCATCCCCTTGGAAAGCAGCACCGCGAGATCCGCCTGCTCCTGCGTCAGGGCGAACAGGTCCCGCAGCATGGGGGTGAACTGCGCCGGCTCGGCGACCTCGCCGGCGGCGATGTTCAGGGCCTGCCGGATCAGCTCCGTCTGTCGCCGGGCCCCGGTCTTGCGCATGGCCGAGGCCACGAACTTGCGGGCCGTCTCATAGGCGATGCCACGCTCGGTCGCCGCGCGCTGGAGATCGCCGTGGCGCGTGAGGGCCGCCACCAACAGGCCTTCGCCGGCAGTCAGCCCGTAGGCGTCCCGCACCCGCTCCCAGGAATATCCACTCGGCTGGAACGCCACCACGGCATAGCCGTCCGGCATCGCCTCCAGGGCCGCCCGAACGCCGCCGTCCAGGGGCCAGTTCAGCGCCACCGAAGCCAGGCCCGCCGCCACGGCTACCGGCCGCCCGGTGCGGTCGTGGGTCAGCATGGAGACATTGGGCCGGTCCGTCGCCAGCCCCACCAAGGTCGCACTGAACAGGTCCGCCTCCCGGAACCAGTCCTGGAACCGTGGGCCGGCATGGATCACCGCGCCGTCCCGGTCACAGGCCGCCGAGGCGAATCCCTCGCGATTCAGGATCGCCGGGCCGCCGAAGTCTCCGGCGACCGCCTGGGCCAGGGCCTGATCGAGCTCGGCGGTCTCAAGCTCCAGGGCGGCGCCGAAACCCGCCGGATCCTCAAGGATCGCGAACATGGGATCTCCGGCCCGCTCGGCGATTCGAAAGCGCTTCAGGAATTCGGCCGCCGGATTCATGCGGCCCAGTATCGCGGCAATTCGCAAACGCCCAAGCGGTCTACCCCAAATGGAATTCACAGACCTACCCCAAATGGGGCTGACCGCTCCGCGTCCCCGAGGCTACGCGCAGTGGCCAGCAGACTCGCATCCGCCGCGTCGCGTATCGCGGGCAAGCCACTGAAGGAGGCCGCATATGCTGAAACCCCTGGCGATCGCCGCGCTCGCGGCTGCCGCCCTTGCGGTCGCCTCGGCGCCGTCGGCGGCCCTGTGCCAGGCCCCGTCAGCGGCTCCCGCCGCGACCGCGGCGTTCACGGATTCGGCCGCGGCCGGACTGTCTGCCACCCGGCGGGTCGCCATTACCAGCGTGATCGTGTCGTTCCAGGCTTCGGCCGCCGGGACCAAGGCCCAGGGCAACGGCATGTTCGCCGACAAGAATTCCGCCCAGACCGTCCTGGCTCTGCCGGACATGGATCCCGCGCTGCAGTCCGCCATCGCCGCCGAGGCCTACCGCCAGCTCAAAGCCGACCTTACGGCCGCGGGCTTCGAGATCGTTCCGGAAGCCGAGGTCACGGCCAACGCCAGCTACCAGCAGATCGTCAAGGCCGCGGGGACCCCGAACCACACCAAATTCGGTAACGCCATCGGCGACGCCATGCTGGTCAGCCCACCGCCGCTGGCGCCCTACCTACCCTTCAGTATGGAAGGCAGCATTTTCGAACAGCCGAAGAGCTACATCGGCTGGGTCTCCGGCATGGGTGGAAAGAGCGTGACGCCTGGCGGACCCAGCGTGACCTCCATCGGCACGATCTGGAAGATTCCCGGTCTTGAGGTCCAGATGGCGAAAGAGCTCAACGCCCACGTCGTAAAGGCCTTCTATGTCCTCACCATCGGCCAGGCCTCGGCGACGCGCCGGCGTGACCGCATCGCCACCAGCAATTCGTCCGGTCGCGAAAGCGGGCAGGGATCGGCCGCAGCCGAGGTCGGTCTGCTGGCCGACCAGACGCGCATCGCTTTCCGGACCCCCAACGGCAACGCCAAGTGGCAGAAGGTGCCCTTCAACAAGCCGGCGCCCGCGAAAGATGGCGACGTGGTCGTCCGCCTGGCCCAGTCCCTGGATGGGAGCTCAGACTTTTTCAGCATGACCTCCAGCAGCAAACTCGGAAGCCTTTTCAATCCCGGCGCGGACTTTCAGTTCAGCTTCACCGCCAGCCTCGATGACCCCGCCGGCTACAAGGCCGAGGTCCAGGCGATGATCGGCGCTGCCAACGGCGCCATGACGGCGCTGGTGAAGCCATGACCGGTAGCCGTCAAAATCCAATGGAAGGACGCGCCCTCATGTCGATCCGCACTCTGATGCTGGGCGTCGGCGCAGCGATTCTTGTAACCTCCTCCGCTCATGGCACGGTCACAATCGTCAACAACCCGGCGCTGTTTAGCGGAACGCTGCGGGTGATTACGTTTGATACGCCGGACACCGACACCATCGCCGAAGTCCAGGCGAACCAAGGCGTGAGCATTCACAGCCTTGCTCCGCAGGCCCATACGTTCGTCACAGGGCCGGGCTTCTTTTCCGGAATCGGCGGGCTCGCGAGCAGCGCGCTCGGCAGCACCTTTAATGGGCTGATCTCCGACATCAGCCAGGCGCCAAACTACTCCGGCAGCACCTTGCGATCCTTCGACATCGATTTCATCACTTCGGTTTCCGCCTTCGGCCTGACGATCCAGGGCGCGGGCCTCGGGTCGCACCAGTTGGAACTCTTCGACGGGTCCAGCAGCAGCCTGGGGCTCTACACCTTCAGCTCTGTCGGCCTGACACCCTTCGACGGCGGTCCCAACGGCTTCTTCGGATTCCAGGTGACGGGCGCGCCGGTGGCGCGGGTTCGCGTGATCCAGTCCGCGGTTGGCGAGGATTTCGTCGCCTTCGACAACCTGACCTTTGTCGACGCCGCCGCGGCCGTCCCCGAGCCGGCGTCCTGGGCGATGATGATCCTGGGCTTTGGCGGTGTTGGCGCAACCCTTCGCCGGGGAAAGCTCCAACCGGCCTGAAATCCTTCAGCCCCTGCCGCGGCGGTCGTCCCGCAGGATCATGCCCCCGACCCAGCTGGTCACGCCGGTGACGATGGCCGCCAGGACGCCCGGAATCAGGCCGCTGACCTGGAACCCGGGCAGCAGGAAGGCCACGAGCCCGATCATTGCTGCGTTCACGATCAGCAGGAACAGGCCAAGCGTCACGACGGTGATGGGCAGGGTGAGCACAACGATCACCGGGCGGCCGAAGGCGTTGACGATCCCCAGCAGCAGGGCCGCGAAGATCAGCGTCTTGGTGTCGGAGAAATGCACGCCCGCCACCATGACCGAGGCGAGCCAGAGTCCAAGGGCCCCGAAAATCGCGCGGACGACGAGCTTAGCGAGCATGGGCGACTCCTCGATCAACCTGCGCACTAGAGCCGCTTGGGCGTTCCGTGGGAAGGGTTTCAGAGGCGACACGCTGCGGCGCATTTCCGCCGCAGCGGCGGCGTCTAGCTCGACGCCGCGACAAAGGATTTCCACGGATGGTTCGAAGGCTTCTCCTGGCGACGGCGCTCCTGGGCCTGACCGGGCCCCTGCCGGGTCCAGCGGCCGCGCAGCCGAAGGACGACGGGATCATCGAGATGCAGGCGCGTGAGGCGCCGCCGCCGCCCATGGCCCGCATCCGCCTGTTCATCAGCCCCATGGGCGAACCGTTCCGCCAGCCCGACGGCTTCGGCGCCTGGCTGGCCGCCGCAGACTCTGACCACGACGGGGCAGTAACGCCGGCGGAATTCCGCGCGGACGGGGAACGGTTCTTCAGGGTGCTGGATACCGACGGCAACGGCTACATCGACGGCTTCGAGATGCAGGCCTACGAGCGCGAGCGGGTCCCGGAGATCTCCAGCATCAACGTCGAGGACGGACCTCGCGGCGGCGGGTTCTTCAGAGGCGGCAGCGGGCGCGGCGGCGGTCAGGGCGGCGCGGCCGGCGCGGGCGGCAAGGATACCGCCGACAAGCCCGCGGAAGCCCAGCCGGGCGTCTTCCGCGGCGCTGGCCGGATCGGGGCGGCGCGGTTCTCGCTGCTGAACATTCCGCAGCCCGTGGCCAACTGTGACGAGGACGGCAACGGCCGGGTGACGCTGAAGGAGTGGGACCACGCCATGGCCCGGCGCTTTGCGATGCTCGACAAGGCCGGCGCCGGCCGCCTTGCGCGCGACGGCCTGCGACCGCCGCCCGGCGCCGATCCGAAAAGGCGCTAGCTGGCCGCCAGGGCCTCCACCGCAGGCACGGTCTGCGAAAGCCGGCCACCGATGCGGATCGGCTCGACGCGGATCGCCAGGCCCGTGGCGTTGTCGGTCTCCACGAAGACCCCGCAGACGGTGGCGGGACCCTCGGCCGGCTTGTAGCGGCCCCCGGAGATGCGGGTCGTGAAGCGCCGCAGCGGCTCTTCCTTGTGGTTGCCGATTACGCTGTCGTAGTCGGCGCAGGCGCCGGCGTCGGTCTGGTAGGCGGTGCCCCCCGGCAGGATCTGGCAGTCGGCGGTGGGCACATGGCTGTGGGTGCCCACCACCAGGCTCGCGCGACCGTCGCAGAAGTGGCCCATGGCCATTTTCTCCGAGGTCGCCTCGGCATGGATGTCGACCACCACGGCATCTGCCATCGCGCGAAGCGGGCAGTCGTCAAGCGCCTTGTCGACGGCCGCGAACGGGTCGTCGAGCGCATCCATGAACACCCGGCCCAGCAGGTTGATCACCAGGATCTGCTTGCCGGTTGAGGTCTCGAAGAGCTGCGCGCCGCGGCCTGGGGCGGCGGAAAAGGCGGAATAGTTCAGAGGGCGGATCAGCCGGGGCTCCCGGACAATGTAGGTCAGGGCCTCCTTCTGGTCCCAGGAATGGTTGCCGAGCGTCAGCGCGTCGGCGCCGGCGTCAAACAGCTCGCGGGCTGTGGCCTCGGTGATCCCGAACCCCGCCGCGGCGTTCTCGGCGTTGATGATCACAAATTCCAGGCCAAGCCGCCGCCGCAGGCCCGGCAGATGCTCAGCCAGGCCCTCGCGGCCCGAGCGACCGACCACGTCTCCGAAAAAGGCAAATCTCATCAGATGCTCTTAGCGGACTTCAATATACCCCGTCTCGGTCAGGATGGCGTCGAGGCGCTGGTCATGGCGATCCTGCGGGACCGCGTCCAGTTCCTGGCCGGCGTAGCCGAGGCCCAGCAGGAACACCGGCCGGTCCTTGCGCAGCCGCGCCAGCGTCCGGTCGTAGTGCCCAGCCCCCTGTCCCAGCCGCCCGCCCTTGCGGTCGAAGGCCAGCAGCGGGGCGATGATCAGATTGGGGACCAGCTCTGGCGCGGACTTCGGCGGTGCGAGGATGCCGAACGCGTCGGGGACGAGCCGGTCCTGCCGATTCCAGTGGCGGAACGCCAGAGGCGAGGTCTTGTCCAGCGCGACTGGCAGGACGGGGGTTGCGAACCCGGGATCGAACCCCAGGATCGCCTCAAGCACGGGAAGGGGGTCGAGTTCGGACCCCTGAGGGGCGTAGGCGGCCACGATCCGGAAGCGGCCAAACCGGGACAGCGGCAGCTTGCGCGCCGCGCGCTCGGCCGCGTCCGGCGCGGCCTCGGCCAACAGCCGGCGCTGCGCGCGCATGCGCGTTCGGAGCGCCGCCTTGTCGAGAGCCTCGGTCACGCCCCGAACATACAGGGACAAGGTGGCGGCGCCGTGAGAACCGAGAAGGACTGTTTCATTCCCTCGACCTGGTAGACCAGGTGGGCGCCGTGTGCCCGGGACCAGGATCCCGGCCAGGGACAGCTCCCTATGAGTGAATTAAGGTCGCTGGAATATGTCGCCTTCGACGTGGGCCGCAGCAGACCCGCCGCAGACAGATGTAGGCCCGCGCAGGCCGGTTCTCAAGCGACGAGACCACGCGGGCGCCGATTGCGCCTTCAAACGGCGTGCGGTCTCGCCTAAATCTGGCGCGTGGACGGATCGGCGGCGCCAGCGGCGACAGGTGGGGACAGCCTGGCCAGAGAGGCCAATGCGCTGGCCGGCGACCTGACGCGTCCCGAGCCGCGCATTTACTGGCTAGATCTGTGCGCCACCAGCCTGGCCACCTATGCCAGCCTCTGGCTCGCGGTCACCGCGTCGTCGCCCGCGGTCGCGATCGCGGCCGCCATGGTCTGTGTGCTCGCCCTCTATCGCGGTATCAGTTTCATCCACGAGCTGACCCACCTGCGGCCCGAGCAGGCGCCCGGCTTCCATTTCACCTGGAACACCCTGATCGGCGTGCCCTTCCTGACGCCGTCGCTTATGTACGAGGGCGTGCACATCCTGCATCACGCCCGTGACCGCTATGGCACCGCGCGCGACCCGGAATATCACCCGCTAGGCCGGCTGCTGCCGCGGGAGCTGGCGCTGTTCCTGGGAATCGCCCTTCTCGCGCCTCTCGGCGTGATCCTGAGGTTTGCGGTGATCACGCCGATTTCCCTGCTGGTCCCTCCCCTGCGACGTCTGGCCACGGCACGGCTTTCGGCGATGACCATCAACCCTTCCTTCGCGCGCGAAGACTTCGAGCGCGCCCGCAGTCCCGCCTGGCTGGCCCAGGAGATCGCCTGCTGGCTGTGGAGCTGGACGGTGATCGGGCTGGCGCTCGCCCATTTTGTCCCAGTGCGCGCGCTCGCGATCACCGTCGGGATTTATGCCGCCATGACCTTGCTGAACCAGCTTCGCACAGCGGTCGCCCACGTCTGGGACAACGACGGCCAACCAATGAAAGTCCTCGATCAGTTCCTAGACACGGTCAACGTGCCGCCGCCGGCGACCTTGCCGATGCTCTGGGCGCCCGTGGGCCTGCGCTATCACGCCCTGCACCACCTGATGCCACGGCTGCCGTACCACAACCTCGGACGGGCCCACCGCCGGCTGATGGCCGGACTGCCGGCCGGCAGTCCCTACGCCCGGGCGTCACGTGCGGAACTCATCCCCGCTTTGGCTGACTTGCTAAAGCGGATGCGCGCCAGCCGCCCCTAGGCGTCTTCGCTGGCCAGTTTCTCGATGCGTTTGGCGGCGGCTTCCAGCGCGCTGACAGCACGAGTCTCGACCCGGGCCCGGTCGGCCTGGGCGCGGCTGATCTCGGCCTGGAGCGAGGCAAGACGGTTCCTCGCATCGGCCAGTTCGTCGGCGAGCAGCAGCGCACCCATCAGGAACAGCCGCGTGTCGCCCAGTTGGCCCATGTCCTGGCTCACCTGGCGGACCTGGTGGTCGAACAGCTTGGCCAGCTCCAGCAGGTGCTGTTCCTGGCCGTCCTCACACCCGACAGCATAGGGCCGGCCGTTCACCTCGACGCTGATCTGGGCCATGGCTCAGTGCTCCGGCGTGTCTGCAGAAAGAGGAGGCGCGGCGCCATTCAGCGCGGCGCGGATCTCGGCGATGGCGCGGCCCAGCGCCTGAGACGCCTCGGCGCCAGCGGTTTCCAGCTCGCGCTCGCGGGCGCGGGACTCGTCCAGTTGCGACGCCAGATTGGCGCGATCCTGGTCGAACAGGCCACCGGCCT
>JBBREC010000127.1:0-10879 GCA_038203295.1 Caulobacterales bacterium | reverse complement strand
GCGATGTCGCTGCAGCACGTGGCGGCGCGCCAGGAGCTGCGGGCCCTGATGGGTTCGCTCGGCCTCACCGGGTTTGCCGACGGCGAACAGATCGCCGCAGAATAGCCGATGCTCTATCTCGCCCTCGGGGCCGCCGGGCTGGCCGTCTATGTCTGGGCGAGCAGCGGCAAGCCGATCTTCAGGCGGTCGGAATGGCGGCTCGCCTCAGCGGCTTTCGCGCTCGCCGCCTTCACGGCGGCGGCCTACGTCGGCGCGAGGGGCGAGTGGTGGATCTCGCTGGCGCTGGTGATGCTGGGGCTTTGGCTGGCGGTCTCGGCGCGGCGCACCAGCTTGGCGCCGGGTCCGTCTCCGCGCGCGGGCAAGATGAGCGACGACGAGGCCCGCTCAATCTTGGGGGTCGGCGCGGACGCCACCAAGGCGGAGATCCAGGCCGCCTACACCCGCCTGATGCGCCTGGCCCACCCCGACAAGGGCGGCACCACGGGCCTGGCCGCCCAGCTCAACGCCGCCCGCGACCGGCTCATCCGCAAATAGAAAAAGCCCGGGACGCGAACCCCGGGCTCTGTTTTTGCAGCAGGCCGTCCGCCGCTAGGTTGGCGCGATGACCATGCAGGCGAGGCGCTTGGCCTTCAGCGAACGGCACGCTCCCTTGGCGTCGCCTTCCGAGAAGCCGGTGAACACGGCCTTGTAGGTCCGGCCCTGTTTCTCCGCCGTTCCGCGCGCACCTTCGAAATGGTCGCCGAAGCGCTTGCTCACCCACGCGATCTGGTCGCGGGCGTCGGTCTTGGACTTGAAGGCGCCGACCTGCACAGCCCACTTGGCCTTGGCGGTCAGCTTGGTGCGCTTGGGATCGACGATCTCGACCCTGGCGGCGCGGGCGGCGGGCGCGGAGGCCAGCTCGATCTTCAGGCCGTCCTGGTCGGCGTCGCCTTGTTCCACGCCGCTGCGGATTACCGGGCCCGAGGGCTCCGGCTCGAACAGGTTCTGCGCGACGGTGATTTTCTCGCCCATAGCGCGGCGGCGCATGACATCAAACCCCGTCAACAGCAGGTCCTCGGCGTTCTGGTCGCGGCTGGCAGTGGTCGGCCCGCCCATCACCACGACGATCAGGCGTTTGTTGTCGCGCACGCCCGAGATGGCGATGTTGTAGCCCGAGGCGCTGGTGAAGCCGGTCTTCAGGCCGTCCACGCCGGGCACGCCGTTCAGCAGGTGGTTGTGGTTGTTGATGTAGCGGCCGCGGAACACGAACGAGCGCTGGCTGAAGTAGCCATAGTACTGCGGGTAATCGCGCATCACGGCGCGCGACAGGATGGCGATGTCGCGGGCGGTGGTCAGCTGTCGGCTGTCGGGCAGGCCGTTGGCGTTCACGAAGTGACTGTTCTGCATGCCCAACTCCTGGGCGCGCAAGGTCATCAGGGCGGCGAAACGGCTCTCCGTGCCGCCCAGCTTCTCGGCCATAGCGACGGCGGCGTCGTTGGCCGACAACGTGGTCATGCCCTGGATCGCTTCGGAAACGCTGATCGAGTCGCCGGCGCGGACGCCGAGCTTGGTGGGGGCCTGGGCGGCGGCGTGGGGTGAGAACACGACCCGGTCGTCGAGGTGCAGCTTGCCGGACGCTAGCGCCTCATAGGTGAGGTAGAGCGTCATCACCTTGGTGATCGAGGCGGGGTACCGGGGGCTGTCGGCGTGCTTGGCATACAGCACCTCGCCGGAGCGGGCGTCGACCACCATCGCCGCATACTTGGTCTGCGATGCAGCCAGCATGTTCTGGAAATACGGTATCTGAGCCTGTGCCGTCGGCGCGGCGCTGAGGGCAGTCGAAAACGCCAGACCAAAAACCAGGAACAGGCGGCGGGCGTGCTGGAACATGCTTCGCTCGTCGAATCAGAGGGTTGAGACGGCCCCCAGCCGCCCTTGAATCTCGCTTAGCATGACATCCAGACGGTTGCGCGAAGGTAAACAGGTGTTGAACGGGCGGAATTGTCGCGGCTGGACGAAATCGCCCGGAAATTCGGCGCCTGCGGAATTGTGCACTGCACAAAAGTCCGTTGACTGCTGCACTGCAACATGAGACAACGCCTTCGAGTTCTGGGGGACGCCCCCCACCCGAGTATCCCGCATTGCGGCACCCGCCGCTTCCAACCGCTGACCCCTAGGAGTTCTCCAATGGCTGCTGCTGACGCCGTGAAGACTACCGTCGACCAAATCACCGCCGCCTCCAACGTCGCCTTCAAGGACGGCGTGGAAAAGACCCTCGCCGCGCTGAACGACGCCAACGCCCATTCCAAGAAGAACCTGGAAGCCGTCGTCGCTTCGGTGACCGCCGCCACCAAGGGCGCTGAAGCCCTCGGCGCGAAGGCCATGAGTTTCTCGAAGTCGTCCTTCGAAACGCAGGTCGCCGCCGCCAAGTCGCTCAGCACCGCCAAGAGCGTGCAGGAAGTCGTCGAACTGCAGACCACCTTCGCCAAGAGCGCGCTGGAATCCTACATGGCGGCCATGGGCGCTATGTCCGAGATCGCTTCGGCCTCGGTGAAGGACAGCATGAAGCCGCTGAACGAGCGCGTGACCGCCATGGTCGAGCGCCTGCAAGCCGCTCGCTAAAAGTTACCCCCGAGTACGGCCTTCGGGCCGATGGGGCAGAAGGGCCGGAGCAGAGATGCTCCGGCCCTTTTCCTATGCGCGAGGCGGGGCTAGAGGTTCGCCATGTCGAACACCGTCGAAGACCGCCTATCCGCGCTGGGGATCACGCTCCCGCAGCCCAATCCGCCTGTCGCCAACTACGTGCCGTTCGTGCGCGTCGGCGACCTGATCCACATTTCCGGCCAGGTCTCGATCGACGCGACCGGCGGAGTTAAGGGGGTGGTCGGTGTGGATGTCGACATGGACACCGCCCGGGTCGCGGCGCGGATGTGCGGCGTCAACCTGATTTCGCAGATGAAGGCTGCCTGCCAGGGCGACCTGTCGCGCGTCGTGCGGGTGGTGAAGCTGGGTGGTTTCGTGCAGGCCGGGCCCGATTTCTTCGAGATCCCCAAGGTGGTCAACGGCTGCTCCGACATCATGGTCGAGGTGTTCGGCGAAGCCGGGAAGCACGCCCGCTCGGCTGTCGGCGTCTATCGTCTACCCATGAACTTCGCAGTCGAGGTTGATGCGGTGGTGCAAATCTCGTGAAACAGCGCTTCGGCGAGGCTTGGGATCTGCTCTTCCATCCGGCGGTGGCGCACCGCGGGCTGTGGAGCCCTGACGGCCCGCCGGAGAATTCGCTGGGCGCCTTCCAGGCCGCCTGCGCCGCCGGCTACGGCATCGAGCTCGATGTGCAGCTCTCCGCCGACGGGGAGGCGATGGTCTTCCACGACGACGACTTGACGCGGATGACCGGCGTCGGGGGCAAGATCGGCGACCGGACGGTTGCTGACCTCGCCGAGCTTCGACTCGCAGGTTCCGAAGAAGGCATCCCGACGCTGCTTGAGACCCTGGCGCTCGTGGGGCGCCGGGCCATGGTCCACGTCGAGCTGAAGACGCCCTACGGTCGGGTCGGGCCCCTGGAGCAGCGGGTCCACGAGATCCTGATCGATCATAATGGCCCCGTCTGTGTGATCGGCTTTAATCCATATTCCCACGCCTGGTTCGCCGAGCGATTCCCGGGCGTCCTGCGCGGCCTGGACAGCTATTCCTACAAAAATGCGCCGCATATGGCCGAGGCGCAACGCGCCAGCTTCGCCAACCTGGAGCATGTCTCGATCGCCCGGCCGCACTTCCTGGCGCTGGGCCTCGACATGTTGCCAAGCGCGAGGGCTGCAGCCCTGCGCGAGCGGGGCATGCCCATTGTCGCCTGGACCGTGCGACGTCCCGACCAATGGGACGCGATCAAGAACAGCTGCGACAACCTGATCTTCGAGGGCTTCGTTCCCCCAAGGCAGGCCGTGGCGTGACTTTGAAGCCGGCGGTCAGGGTCCACCGTCGCGTCGCCGAAGTTGGCCGCGAAGCGTGGGACGCCTGCGCCCGCAATCCAGCCTATGCCGGCAACCCGTTCATCCGTTTCGATTTTCTAGACGCCGCAGAGCAGGCCAACTGCGCGGTAGAGCGCACGGGCTGGGGGCCGCAGCACCTCTCCGTCGAGGACGAAGAGGGCAGGGTGGCCGCGGTCATGCCGCTCTACATGAAGTCCCATAGCCAGGGGGAATACATCTTCGACCAGGCCTGGGCGGACACCTACGAACGGGCCGGGGGCCGGTACTATCCGAAACTGCTCTCGGCCGCGCCGTTCACGCCGGCCACCGGCGCGCGGATGCTGGCGCGGCCCGATGTCGACCAGGACCAGGCGCGTGGGTTCCTGCTCGGCGGCGCCTTGACCCTTTGCGAGAAGTACGGCGCGTCTTCCTTCCATGTGAACTTCCCCACCGCCGACGAGTGGCGCTGGATGGGCGAACAGGGGATGGCGCTGCGCGAGGGCCAGCAATATCACTGGGAAAACCGCGGCTATGCGACCTTCGACGACTTCCTGGCCGCGCTTTCCTCAGGCCGGCGCAAGACCATCCGGCGCGAACGGCGCGACGCCGCCGCGGGGCTGGAAATCCTCTGCATCACTGGCGAAGAGCTCGGCGAGGAGCACTGGGACGCCTTTTTCGGCTTCTACATGGACACTGGCTCGCGAAAGTGGGGACGGCCCTATCTGACACGGCCCTTTTTCTCGCTGCTGGGCGAGCGGATGGCGGACCGGATCCTCCTTATCATGGCGCGACAAGACGGCCGCTGGATCGCCGGCGCGCTCAATCTGATTGGCGATGACTGCCTTTATGGCCGCAACTGGGGCTGCGTCGAGGACGTGCCCTTCCTGCATTTCGAGCTCTGTTATTATCAGGCCATCGAATGGGCCATAGGCCGGGGTCTGGCCCGCGTCGAGGCCGGCGCGCAGGGGCAGCACAAGATCGCGCGCGGCTACCTGCCCAGGCCCGTCTATTCCGCCCACTACATTGCCGACAAGGCGCTCCGCGGTCCCGTCGAACGCTTCGTCGCCCAGGAACGTCAGGGCGTGGAACAGGAGATGGAGTGGCTGGCGGAGGAATACTCACCGTTCAAAAACGAGACCTAGGACCGCTCCCAGGCTTGCTTCAGAAGCGCCTTCAAAGAGGCGTCCAGGTCGCTGGCGCTCGTGAGCACAAGCTTTGACTTCAGCCGCTCGGACCAACCCTCGTACTTCGGCGGCTGCAGGCGCGGGTCCGCGCTAGGTTCCACCGCCAGGCCAATGACCGCTCCGCCGCCCTTGAGCGGCTTCATCGAGGCGAACTGGAACTCCCGCGAGAAGGCCGTGAAGCCCTTGCGCTGCGCCGACACCAGGTTCGGGAAGCCCGCGACGACCTGTTCAACGGCCTCAAGCACCGTCCGCGACTCGACGTCCACCCACAAAGTGTCGCGCAGACTGTCCGGCTCGGCCCAGTGCGCGCTCTCGGGAAACGCCTTGCCAAGGATGACGCTGGCGCGGTTCGTACCTATGCCGTGCTGGGTCTTCAACCAGGTCTTGCGGGCTCCGGGCTTGGTTTCAGGACAGGTTCGCGCGATGGCGACCCATGCGTCCAGGGTCTTGCCAGTTTCCCGTTCCATGCTCTCAAGGATCGAGGCGAACCACTTCTCCTGACGGGCGGTCATGCGGCTGGGCTTTTGATCGGCTGACATTCCACCCACTCCCCGGATTTGATAGGCCTGCCTGCCAGAGCAGGAGCACGCCATGAGCTTGGACGGGACCTACGACGCGGACAATATCTTCGCGCGAATTCTGCGGGGCGAGATGCCCTCGGCGCGCGTCTTCGAAGACGAGCACGTCATGTCGTTCATGGATGTCTTTCCGCAGGCCAGGGGCCACACCCTGGTGATCCCCAAGCACTCCTCGGCCCGCAACCTGCTGGACGAGGATCCCGCCGTGCTCGGCCCGCTGATCCTGGGTGTGCAGCGGGTGGCCCGCGCGGTCCGCGCGGCGCTGCATCCGGACGGCATCGTGATCAGCCAGTTCAACGGGACGACGGCGGGCCAGACCGTGTTCCACCCGCACTTCCACATCATCCCGCGCTGGGAAGGCGCAGCGCTGGGTCGCCACGGCGCCGGCGGCATGGCCGATCCAACCGAGCTGAAAGCACTCGCCGCGCAGATCGCCGCGCAGCTCAGCTAGGGCCGTAAGGAAAAGCCCGGGTTTTTGGCCCGGGCTCTCCAGTTCAAATTGTCTTTCGCAGCTAGTCTCCGACGAGCGCGGTCTCGGCGGCGTCCTCGGCCGGGTTCTCGATGACGGGAGCTCCAGGTTCGCGTTCGTCGCCCTCGATCTCGAAGGCCAGCTTGGCGTCCTTGAGCACCACGCGGACGTGGCCGCCCTTCACCAGTTTGCCGAACAAGATCTCGTCGGCGAGCGGCTTCTTGATGTGCTCCTGGATCACGCGACCGAGCGGACGCGCGCCATAAAGTTCGTCGAAGCCGTTCTTGGCCAGCCAGTCGGCGGCCTCGTCGGACGTCTCGATGGTGACGTGCCGGTCCGCCAACTGGGCTTCCAGCTGCATGATGAATTTCTGCACCACCAAGCGGATGACGTCCTGGTTGAGCGACTTGAAAGCCACCACCGCGTCGAGGCGGTTGCGGAATTCCGGCGTGAACACCCGCTTGATCGCTTCCTCGGCCTCGTCGTCCTGCTTCCCGCGGCCGAACCCGATCGAGTTGCGCTGGGCGTCAGAGGCGCCGGCGTTGGTGGTCATGATCAGGACCACGTTACGGAAGTCGATCTTCTTACCGTTCGAATCGGTCAGCTGACCGTGGTCCATGACCTGAAGCAGGATGTTGTAGACGTCCGGGTGCGCCTTCTCGATTTCGTCGAGCAGGACCACCGCGTGCGGGTGCTGGTCGACAGCGTCGGTCAGCAGGCCGCCCTGGTCGAAGCCCACGTAGCCCGGAGGCGCCCCGATCAGGCGGCTCACTGTGTGGCGCTCCATGTACTCGCTCATGTCGAACCGCAGGAGCTCGATGCCGAGGGTCGAGGCCAGCTGGCGGGCCGTTTCGGTCTTGCCGGTGCCGGTGGGACCCGAGAACAGGTAGCAGCCGATCGGCTTGGAGGCGTCACGCAGACCTGCCCGCGCCATCTTCATGGCCGAGGAGAGCTGGTCGATAGCGTCGTCCTGGCCGTACACCGCGCGCTTCAGGTCGCTTTCCAGCTGTTTCAGCGCCTCGGTGTCGGTCTTGGAGATCGACTTCGGCGGGATACGGGCGATCTTGGCGACGACGGCCTCGACCTCCTTCAGGCCGATGATCTTCTTCCGCTTTCCCTCGGGCAGCAGCATCTGCGAGGCGCCAGCCTCGTCGATGATGTCGATCGCCTTGTCCGGCAGCTTGCGGTCGTTGATGTACTTCGCCGACAGCTCCACCGCCGCTTTGATCGCGTCGTTCGTGTAGCGGAGCTTGTGGAACTCCTCGTAGTAGATCTTCAGGCCCTTCAGGATCTTGATCGTGTCGTCGATGGTGGGTTCGTTGACGTCGATCTTCTGGAACCGGCGCACCAGGGCGCGGTCCTTTTCGAAGTGCTGGCGGAATTCCTTGTAGGTCGTCGAGCCCATGCAGCGCAGGCTGCCGGAGGCCAGCGCCGGCTTCAGCAGGTTGGAGGCGTCCATCGCCCCGCCTGACGTGGCGCCCGCGCCGATCACCGTGTGGATTTCGTCGATGAACAGGATCGCGTCGGCGTGGTTCTCGAGTTCCTTGACGACCTGCTTCACGCGCTCCTCGAAGTCGCCGCGGTAGCGCGTGCCGGCCAGCAGCGAGCCCATGTCGAGCGAGAAGATCGTCGAGCCCGCGAGCACCTCGGGGACCTGGTGGTTGATAATCTTGCGGGCAAGGCCCTCGGCAATGGCGGTCTTGCCGACACCGGGGTCGCCCACCAGCAGCGGGTTGTTCTTGGTCCGCCGGCAGAGAATCTGGATGCAGCGCTCGACTTCGCTGGAGCGGCCGATCAACGGATCGACCTTACCCTGCTTGGCCTTCTCGTTGAGGTTCACGCAGTAGGCTTCGAGGGCCTCGCCGCCGGTCTTGACGGTGGGCTTGTCCTCTTCGTCAGCCGCGCCCTTGACGGGCTTGGCTTCCGCGGCCCCGGCCTTCTTGGCGATGCCATGGGCAATGTAATTCACCGCGTCGTAGCGGGTCATGTCCTGCTCCTGCAGGAAGTAGGCGGCATGGCTCTCGCGCTCGGAGAAGATAGCGACCAGAACGTTGGCGCCGGTGACCTCCTCGCGGCCTGACGACTGGACGTGGATCACCGCGCGCTGGATCACGCGCTGAAAGCCCGCCGTGGGCTTGGCGTCCTCGCCGTCGTCGACCACCAGCGATTTGAGCTCGTTGTCGACATAGTTGGTGAGCGTGGTGCGAAGCGAGCTGAGCTCGACCTCGCAGGCGCGCATCACACCCGCCGCATCCTCGTCGTCGACAAGGGAGAGCAACAGATGCTCAAGGGTCGCGTACTCGTGCTTGCGCTGATTAGCGTAGGCGACGGCGCGATGAAGGGACTCTTCAAGCTGGCGCGAAAATGAGGGCAAAGGCCTCTAATCCTTTTCCATGGTGCACTGCAGCGGGTGCTGATGCCGCCGCGCCGTATCAACGACCTGGGCTACCTTTGTTTCCGCCACCTCGTAGGTGAACACCCCGCAGACCCCCACGCCATGCTGATGAACATGGAGCATTATGCGAGTCGCGTCTTCGCGCGACTTATTGAAGAACTGCTCAAGCACATAAACGACAAACTCCATTGGCGTGTAGTCGTCGTTCAAGATCAGCACCCGATACATCGAGGGCTTTTGTGTCTTCGGCTTTGTCTGAGTGACCACGGATGACCGAATTCCGGTATCCTGGTCACCCTGTTTCCGTTCGGCCATCGAACGTATCTCCTGGCGTCGCTGCTGCGTCGCTGTCGTTCGATTAGATATGGAAATCATTCCCATTTGGAAGGGTCGAATCGTCACGGCGCCAAGCGAAAGCACGCCAGGGGCGAAAATAAACCCGCCTTCGCCCCCTTGAACTGCGCCTAATCGTGCGGGTTGGAGCCCTTGGCGCGGAAGATCCGGCCAGAGGTAACCGCGCCCGCGCCAAATCGCGCGCGGATGGCGTCCAGAGTCTTTTCGCCGGCGAGCGCGCGGCGTTCGTCGCCGCCGAAGAAGTCATCCTCCACCGCGGCGGCTTCCACCAGTTCGGCGATACCTATGCCGATCAGGCGGTAGGGCTTGCCCGTCGCCTCCTTCGCCAAAAGCTCGCGGCCGACGGCGAAGAGGGTCCTGGCGGTCTGGGTCGGCACCGGGATCGTTCTGCGACGGGTGATAATCCTGAAATCGGTGGTGCGCAGCTTCAGCGTCACCACGCGCCCCGCGTGTCCGTCGGACCGCGCGTGACGCGCGACCTTTTCACAAAGGCCCGCCAGCACATCCTCCAGGTCGGCCAGGGCGGTGAGGTCCGCATTGAAAGTGGTTTCGGCGCTTATCCCCTTGCGCGCCTCGCTGGGATTAACCGCCCGGCTGTCGCGGCCATGGGCGAGGGCGGAGAGCCGCAGGCCCTGGGCGCCGAACCGCTCGGCCAGATCCTTGATGTCCGCGCGGGCCAGGTCGCCGACCTTGCGATAGCCGGCCTTGTCCAGGGCCGCGATCATCGCAGGCCCTACGCCCGGCAGGATGCCAACGGGTTTCGCCGCCAGGAACGCCTGCGCTTCCGAGCCGATCACCGAAAAGCCGCGGGGCTTGTCCAGATCCGAGGCGACCTTGGCCAGGAACTTGTTGGACGCGAGTCCGATCGAGACCGTCAGCCCCGTCTCCACCTCGAGCCGCGCCTGCAGCCTCGCAAGGGTCAGGGCCGGCGGGGCGCCGTGCAGCCGTTCGGTGCCGGAAAGGTCCATCCAGGCTTCGTCCAGCGACAGGTTCTGGACCAGCGGCGTCAGTTCGCTGGCCAGGCCGAGGATTTGGCGGCTGGCGGCGCGGTACTTGGTGAAGTCGGGCTTGATGACAACGGCTTGGGGACAAAGCTTCAGCGCCTTGAACATCGGCATGGCCGAGCGCACGCCCTTGATGCGGGCGATGTAGCAGCAGGTGGTCACCACGCCGCGCTTGCCGCCGCCCACGATCACTGCCTTGTCGCGCAGCTCAGGCCGATCGCGCTTTTCGACCGAGGCGTAGAAGGCGTCGCAATCCATGTGGGCAATGGAAAGCTCGCCGAGCTCAGCATGAGCCACCATCCTCGGGGAGGCGCAGGTCGGACAGCGGCTTACCGCCGTCGCGCCCTGCCAGAAGCAGTCGCGACAGAAGGCCCTCATGTCGGCGGCCACAGCCAGGCCGCCCCGCGCACGCCGGAGGAATCGCCGTGGACGGCCGGCCGGATCGGCGTCTCGAACACGTCGGAAAAGACCTGTGCGGCGATGACAGCGGGCAGGCGGCCGTAGAGCTCGGGGACATTGGACATGCCCCCGCCCAAGACGATGACGTCGGGATCGAGCACATCGCAAACCATCGCCAGGCCGCGGGCCAGGCGATCGACGTACTGGTCAAGCGCTGCACCAGCATAGGCGTCGCCGCGCCGGGCCGCGGCGACGGCTTCGGGCGGGGGCTGACTGGCGTCACGGGCGAAGGCGGGGCCGGAAACCCAGAGTTCAATGCAGCCGCGCCGGCCGCACCAGCAGACGGGGCCAGGATATTCATCACGGGTCGGCCAGGGCAGGGGCGCGTGGCCCCACTCGCCGGCGAAGCTGTTGCGGCCCAGGATGAGCCGGCGATCCACCGTGATTCCCGCGCCGACGCCGGTCCCAAGGATCGCGGCGAAGACCACGGCCGCGTCCTCGCCGGCCCCATCGGTCGCCTCGGACAGCGCCAGGCAGTTGGCGTCGTTC
>JBBREC010000126.1:0-10961 GCA_038203295.1 Caulobacterales bacterium | reverse complement strand
GACCCGCCGTCCACCCAAATCGTTCCCAGTTTGATCGCGCAATCCGTGTGTCGCGCACGCTTTCCAGACGTCCCGACGCGCCACGAATGAGCGGCCGCGCGGGACAGACCCGGCGGGCTCGGTGGCGTCGTCCGGCGTCGCCGCCCGCCCCGGAACACCCGGAGTGACGGCGAAGAGGCGCGACCACTGGGATCACCGCGCATCGAGGGAGACATCAGTATCTCTGGCGAGGGGCGCGCCCGAAGTTCGCGACGGCCCAAATGATGTCTGTCAACAGCGCGCTAAATCCGCACGAGGCCAGATGGCGTCGAAGAGGTCCGAAGTCAAGTGCTCAGGACCCGGCGTAAGCGGCGCGCCCCGGTGAAGTTCATCCGGGTGCGCTTAGGATTTTGTAAGCGATTGATATTTATGGGTTAATTTGTCGCAGGTCGAGAAATACGTCAGGCTGCGGCGTTGAAGCGGGCGGCTTTGGATTCAAGGGCTTCGCGCCACGATTCGGCCTCGTCGGCCGAGCGTCGCGACGCGGCGGGGAGGCCGGCGGGACAATCCGGCCCGGCTGTGAAAACGCGAGCGGGCGACTTGAAACCCGCGGGGCGCATTCTATCTACCGGGTGTTATACAAATCAAAAAGGGAACTCCCATGCTGCCTCGAAGTCTTCTCGGCCTGGCCACCGCCTGCCTGGTCGTTGTCGCGTCCCCCGCCTTCGCCAAGAGTGCGCCCGCAAAGCTCGACATCGTCGACACGGCCGTCGCCGCGGGCCAGTTCAAGACCCTTGCCGCGGCCTTGGGCGCCGCGGGCCTGGTGAGCACCCTGAAGGGTCCCGGCCCCTTCACCGTCTTCGCCCCCACGGATGCGGCGTTCGCGAAGCTTCCGGCCGGTACGGTGGAGGGTCTTCTGAAGCCTGAGAACAAGGCGCAGCTGGTTTCCATCCTCACCTACCACGTGGTTCCTGGGAAGGTGATGAGCGCCAGCCTCGCCGGCAAGACCACCGAGGCCAAGACGGTCGAGGGCAAGACCGTGAAGATCGTCGCCGGCAAGGCCGGCGTCACGGTCAACGGCGCCAAGGTCGAGGCGGCGGACATCGCGGCCACCAACGGCGTCATCCACGTGATCGATACGGTTCTGATTCCGAAATAGCGTCCTTCGACGGCCCCGGCGCTTCGCGAGCCTCCCAGCGCGAAGCCAAGGGGCCGCCCGCGGCGACGCCGCGCCCGGCTCAGGCCGGCGCGGCGTACGCCCGCAGGAACGCCGCGCAGACGCTTTCAAACGTCGCCTCCAGATCCACGGGACTGCACTGCCGCCCGCCCATGTGGTCCTGATGAAGGATGGCGAGCAGCAGCGGCGACAGCAGAAACAGCGCCGCGGCGCGCGTATCCGTCGCCATCATCTCGCCCCGGCTTACATGGGCGTCCAACCGTTCCCGCAACACCTCGACGGACGGGTCGATGATGGACTTCAGGGCCGACGGACCGATCTCGCCATCGATCAGCCCTTCCGCGAGGCTCACCGCGAAGACGTCGCCCAGCCGCACGGCGCGCGGCGCACGCATGGCCGCGAGCAGGGCCGCGGCATAGTCCCGGACCGACGTCGCCAGGTCGCCGGTGGGCTCGGCCACGGCCGCAAGACCCCGACGGCCTTCCTGCAGGTAGTTGTCGAGGATCGCGGCGATGACCTTCGGGCGGTCGCCGAAGTAGTGCCGTAGGGTCGGCACGGAAACCTCCGCGGCCTGCGCCAGTTGACGGAAGCTCGGACGGGCTGCGCCCGGGCGCAGCGTTCGCACCGACATCCGACGCAGCAGCGCGACGCGCTTGGCCTCGTAGTCCGTGTCGCGCGCGCCCTTCTGTCTTGCCACCTGAACGGTCCCTTTGCTGCGCGGGCTTAACGTCTTCGCCAGGGGCGGTCCACCCGGCAGTTCGGAGGTCGTTGATGGCCTTCGCGCCGCGCCGGGTCCCGCCCCCTCCCCGCCGGGACACCCGCATTCACACATCGCATGCCGCGTGCGGCCGCCCTTCTCCCACAGGGGGAGAAGGACATCGCGGCCAGATGTGTGAAGCCGCTCGCCCGCTTCGCAGGGGAGGCAAAAACTAGTGCGGCAGCACCGGCGCGTCGGCGTCGGGGTTTGACCAGTCGGTGTTGATCAGCTTGCGCAAGCTGTCGCGCTCGGTCTTCAGGCTCATCAGGGTCGAGCTATCATGATCGCGATCGAGGTCGCGGGCAGCGGACTCGAAGGCGCGTTCCAGGGATTCCAGCTGCATCAGCAGGTCGAAGGCCTGGCGCCAGAGCTGGCGGGCGCGCGTGCCCGTGGCGGCCAGGAAGGGGGCGGCGACGCCGGCGCGGCTGGCGTCCTTCTGCAGTTTGGCCAGCAGGCGCTCGTCCAGCCCCCGCGCCGTCAGCCGGCGCAGGACCACATCGAACTCGACGCTGTCGGCCTCGTAGCGGATCTGCACCAGTTCGTTGGCGATAGCGTCGAGCTTGGCGTCGCCAAAGCCCTGTGCGCCCACGAGTTCGATGGAATCGTCCATCACGCTGGGATCGCGGACGGCGGCCATGGCCAGCGCGGCGGCCAGGGGGCGGGCGGAGCTGCGCAGTTCGCGCGCCTCATGTCGGCCCTGCTCGGTGGCGCCGGCCTGGGAGATGCCGTTCTTTTCCTTGTCCCAGCGGCGGCGGGCGAGTTCGCGGCCGGCGCCGCCGACCGTGTAGACCGGCTCGCGGGTCGGCCAGAGCTGCTCGTAGCGGCCAAGGAGGTCTTCCTTGTAGGCCTGGGCCAGGTCGCCGTCGGCGATGATGGCGGCCAGCTTGCGCAGGCGGGCTTTCAGCGAGGTGCGCTGTTCCGGCGTGTCCAGCGGCTCGGCGTCCCGCTCGCGGATGAACAGGGCCTCGGCGAAGCGGGTGGTCCTGGAGACCTGGGCCTTCAGCGCCGCGGGGCCCTGCTCGCGCAGCACCTCGTCGGGGTCCTTGCCACCCTCGACGATGGCGAACTGGAAGCTGCGGCCGGCCTTCAGCAGCGGCAGGGCGCGGTCCATGCTACGGGCGGCGGCCTGGCGTCCGGCGCGGTCGCCGTCGAAGCAGAGCGTCGGCTCGGGGTGATGGCGCCAGAGCATCTCCATCTGCTCTTCGGTGAGCGCCGTGCCCATGGGCGCCACCGCCGGGATGCCGCCCCGCTGGCAGGCGATGACGTCCATGTAGCCCTCGACCACCAGCAGCGGCAGGACTTCGTCCGATGGCGCGGCGGCGATGATCTTGCGGGTCTCGGAGAGGCCGTAGAGTTGGTGGCCCTTGTGGAAGACCACCGTCTCCGGGCCGTTCAGGTATTTGGCGCGGGCCTGGGGGTCCATCGCCCGGCCGCCGAACGAGATGATCCGGCCGCGCGGGTCGGCGATGGGGAAGATGATCCGGTCGCGGAAGCGGTCGTAGGGCTGGCCGCCGTCCTCCGGCGCGATCAAGAGGCCGGTGTCGACCAGCTCGGCGGGCCTGGCGCCCTTGGTGATCAGGTAGTCCTTGAGCGCCGTGCGGCCGGACGGCGAGAACCCCAGGCGAAAGCGCGCCCAGTCCTTCTCCGGCAGGCCGCGCTTTTCCAGATAGGCGCGGGCCTCGCGGCCCACCGGGCGGCGAAGCTCAGCCTCGAACCACTGGGCGGCCAGTTCCAGCCAGTCGGAGAGGCCCTGGCGCTTCTTTTCCACTTCGACGGACCGCGGATCGACGGCGGGCAGCGCCAGGCCGGCCTCGGCGGCCAGCTGCTCCACGGCCTCGGTGAAGGTGAGCCGCTGGGTCTCCTGCAGGAAGGTGATCAGGTCGCCGGTCTTGCCCGAGGAGAAGTCGAAGAACTGGCCCTTGTCATCGTTGACGTAGAACGACGGGGTCTTTTCCTTGGTGAAGGGCGACAGGCCCACGAACTCGCGGCCCTGCTTGCGCAGCTTCACGCTCTTGCCGATCACGTCTGACGGGCGAAGGCGGGATTTGATCTCGTCGAGGAAACGTTCATCGAAGCGCACGGCGAACCTTAACGCCCCTGAAGTGATCTGGCGCAAGGCGCGGGCCGCGCCGGCGCCGCATTTGACGGGGATCATCTGTGGATCGATGGTTTCATTGGTTCGCGTGAGAGGGGTGGGCGAATGGCCATGTGGCTTCGACTGGCCGGCGCGCTGCTGGTGACCCTGGTGGCCATCGGGGCGCTGGAGATCTTCGGCGCGGGCTCGGCGATCGCCGAGCGGACGCCCGCTGAGATGCAGGACGCCGCCCACGCCCGGCCGCGCGAACTCTTCTGGTTCCTGATCTTCGCCGTGGTGATGGCGACGTCGGTGCTGGCCGCGGCGCGGCGGGGCGCCGGACATCTGCGCCGCGCGCTCAGGCGCAGGGGATAGGCGTCAGCCTCCGGTGACGTGGGTCAGCTTTTCCGGATTGCGGACCATGTAGATGGCGGCGATCTGGCCATCCTCGCCGGGTTCGAACGCGATGGTCGCCGGTCCATCCTCGAAGCTCATCACGAAGCCCGGGTAGCCGTTTATCCGGGCCGCGCGCACGCCGCTCATCCGGGCCGTGCTGTTGCGCCAGGACAGACCCTGGAAGAGCCCGATGATGTCGTCGCGCCCGACCATCACCCTCAGCGCCGCCTTGCGCTTGCCGCCGCCATCGGTGACCAGGATCGCGTCCTGCGCCAGGATGGCGGAGAGCGCGCCCACGTCAGCCTGGGCGCTGGCGGCCATGAAGGCGGCCGCCAGCCGTGACGCATCGGCCTCGCTCACGGTGAAGCGCGGCCGGGCTTCGCGAACATGCTCCCGCGCCCGGCTGGCGAGCTGGCGGACCGCCGCCTCGCTGCGGTCAAGCGCGCCAGCCACCGCGGCGTAGTCCTGCTCGAAGACGTCGTGCAGCAGGAAGACCGCGCGCTCCAGCGGCGACAATCGCTCCAGGGCCAGCAGGAAAGCCACCGAGACATCCTCGGCCCGCTCCACCGGATCGTCGGTCAGAGGCTCGATCAGCGGCTCGGGCAGCCAGGGGCCGCGATAGGCGGCGCGCTCGGCCTTGGCCCTGCGCAGGCGGTCGATGCAAAGCCGGGTGGTGGCGCGGACCAGCCAGGCCGCGGGGTCGGTGACCCCCTCGCCCGCCCGCGTCCAGCGCAGCCAGGCGTCCTGCACCGCGTCCTGCGCCTCCGCGACAGAGCCCAGCATGCGGTAGGCGAGCCGGGTGAGCCGGGGCCGGCTGGCTTCGAAGGCGTCAGTTAGGGCCGCGTCCATGGTCCGCATATTAGGCCGCGATCGCCCCATGCGCGACCGCCGCCGCGACGCCGGCCACCACGACCTTCGAGCAGGTCTTGCCGTGGCCCAGCGCGTATTTCAGCGTCGGGTACATCCGCGACGCCACCAGGCCGAGACTGATCGCCACCAGCGCCTTGTCGCCCCAGCGCCGGACGATCTCGTCGCGCAGCGGGTCGGCAACTTCCATGTCGCGCGCCAGGCTGGCCCGGGCGAAGCGGAACGCGAGCGCGGCGATCTCGCCCATCGCGGCCTCGTCGCCGGCCAGCACCGCGCGGACGACCGCAGGGTCGAGGCCCTGGGCGATGGCCATGTCGACGCCGAGCTGGGTGCAGGGCCCGCAGTCCTCCGCCAGCACGCCCACCAGTGTCGCGGCGAACAGCGCCTCGGGCGGCGCCGCCTTCGGATCGGCGGCGCGGGTTCCCAGCGCGAACTTCACCAGGCTGGCCGGGTTCGTGCGGATCAGGTCGCGCAGGTAACTGCCGTCATAGCCCCACTGGCGTTCAAAGCCGTCGATCCAGCGGGTCAGCATGGCTTTCAGCATCTCACAGCGTCCTTTCGCCGGGTTTGCGCGCGGCGATGGCCAGCGCCAGCAGGGCCGGCAGGTACACTCCGCCGAAATCGCGCATCACGTCGGCCAGCGGCTTTGTCCCGCAGGCGGCGTCGAACACGTGGATGGCGGAATGCAGGGTGAGGAACACCGCGGCCACAGCCAGCGCCGGCCAGCCCTCGCGCGGCTTCCAGGCGAACCAGGCGGTTCCCAGGCCCGCAACCAGATAGGCCGCGCCGATATCCCTGACGAAGTGCGCGTTGTAGGGGCCGGTGGCGGTCACGCCCGGCACGACGCCGTACCACCAGAGGCCCGCGAACAGCATCACCAGCCCGTTCCCGGCCAGCAGCAGCGTCAGCGCGCCCGCGATTATCCGTCCCATGTCCTCGACCCTCCGATGTGCTTTCGGGCGAGGACGGATGGGTGGTCAGGTTTGTGACATCGAAGGAAGGGCGAACCACGGAAAACACGGAAGGCGCGACCGACCTTGTCCGTGTTTTCCGTGGTCAAACCTGGAGAGTCGCGATCCAGGCCGGCAATTCGCTGATCGAGCCGAGTTCCACGAACCGGCCGTGGCCGTGCGGGGCGTCGGCCATTTCGTGGGCCCAGGTCAGGGGATAGGGCACGTGGGCCGCCCAGGCGCCGGCGTCCAGGGCGGGCAGGATGTCGGAGCGCATGGAGTTACCGCACATGACCGCCTCCGCCGCGCCCGTGCCATGGCGGGCGAAGACGCGGCTGTAGGTCGAGGCGTCCTTCTCGCTGACGATCTCGACCGCGGCGAACAGATCGCCGAGGCCCGAGGCGGCGAGCTTCTGTTCCTGATGCAGCAGGTCGCCCTTGGTGATCAGGACCAGGCGGTAGTGTTCGGAGAGCTCGGCCAGCGCCTCGTCCACGCCTGGCAGCGGCTCGACCGGATGGCCCAGCATCTCGCGGCCGGCGGCGAGAATATCGGCGATGATCCGGCCGGGCGGCTCGCCGCCGGTCAGCTGCATGGCCGTCTCGATCATCGACAGCGTGAAGCCCTTCACCCCATAGCCATAGAGCGACAGGTTGCGCGTCTCGATGGCGGCCAGCGTCGTTTGGAAGGCCGCCTCGTCGGCGACGTGGGCCAGCAGGTCGCGCATCCGTTCCTGGGTCAGGCGGAAGATTGTCTCGTTGTGCCAAAGGGTGTCGTCGGCATCGAGGCCGACCGTGGTGATGCGCATGCCGCGCTCTTAGCAGGGCCTGGCCCGCGTTCGAAGCCTGCTCAAACTTGAGTCATGGCGCCCAAAACACGGGCGACGGGCTGGCGTCTGACCTGTCGCAACCCGGCGTTCACCATCCGGCAGGCGCCTGGGGGGAAGATGCGGCGTCGATTCGAGGTTGGGAATGACGACTGAGGGCCTTGGCGTTCGGGTGGCGGCGCTCTGGCGCGGCGTGGTGCGTCGGCTTGCGCGCCAGGCCGTGGCGGCGGCCGAGGCCGAGACGCAACGCGCTCGCGAGCGGCTGCGCGACGCCATCGAGGCGATCCCGGAAGGCGTTGTCTTCCTGGACGCCGAGGGCCGCTACATCCTGTGGAATCAGCGGTACGCCGAGATCTACCACCGCTCGGCGGACCTGTTCCGGCCGGGGGCCAGGCTGATCGACACCCTGGCCGAGGGCGTGCGGCGGGGCGACTATCCCGACGCCGTCGGGCGGGAGGCGGACTGGCTGGCCGCGCGCGAGGCCAAGTTGATGGAGGCCGCGGGCGCACGGCAGGAACAGCGCCTCGCCGACGGGCGCTGGCTGATGGTGGAGGAACGCCGCACCTCCGACGGCGGGGTGATCGGCCTGCGCGTGGACATCACCGATCTGAAGGCCCAGGCCCGCGCGCTGGAACAGGCGCTGGCGCACGCCGAGGCGGCCAATCGCGCCAAGACCGAATTCCTGGCCGACATGAGCCACGAGCTGCGCACGCCGCTGAACGGGGTGTCGGGCCTGGCGCAGGCCCTGGAGGCGACGCCGCTGGACGCCGCCCAGCGGGGCCTGGTCGCCGATCTGCGCGCCTCGTCGGCGCAGCTGGAGCAGCTGGTGCTGGGTCTGTTGGACTATGGCGACGCCGACCTCGCCCCCGAGCCGGCCCGCGTCGGGTCCGCCGAGCCAGGCGCCGTGCCCATCCGGGTGCTGGTCGCAGACGACAACCCCACCAACCGCAAGGTCATCGAGCTGATGCTGGCCACGGCCGGGGCCTCGACGGTGACGGTGGAGGATGGCCGCGCGGCGCTGGACGCCTGGCGCACCGCGACGTTCGACGTCGTGCTGATGGACCTGCGGATGCCGGTGATGGACGGCCTCTCCGCCATCCGCGCTATCCGCGCCGAGGAGTCCGCCTCGGCGCGGCCGACGACGCCGGTGATCGTGCTGTCAGCCAACACCTCGCCGCAGGACCGCGAGGCCAGTGCGGCGGCGGGCGCGGACGGTCACATTGGCAAGCCCATTCGCGCCGAGGACCTGCTGACCGCGATCGCCGGCGCTTTGGGTTAGGCGGCGCAGGCGACGTGGGGCTTGGAGACGCGTTCGGTCGAGGCCGGGTGGCGGGCCAGCAGGGCCGGCGGACGGACCGGGCGGGCTGCGAAATTTCCGCCGCAGTTGGGGCAGACGCCGCCCAGCCGGGTCTCCACGCAGTCGGCACAGAAGGTGCACTCATAGCTGCAGATGCGGGCGTCGGGGCTGTCGGGGGCGAGGTCGCGGTCGCAGCATTCGCAGTTGGGCTTGAGGATCAGCATCGCGGGCTCCCTGAAGATCACCAGAGACTAGGCCGGGCGCGGCGCGGCTGAAATGACAACCTTGCCTCGTTTTCAGCCGGCTACTCGCCGAAGCCGTCGCCGGGGATCACGGGCGCCAGCCGCAGGAGGCGGGAGTCCGCGACGCCGGCCGAGCGATGCTTGACCAACTCGCGGTACTCGGGATCGCGGACCATCTCGATGAAGGCGCCTGAGGTCGGATATTCGGCGATGAACGCCAGGTCCCAGGCCTCGGACCGTGGCCCGGTGACCATCACCTGGCGCTTGCCCGCCCAGATCTGCCGACCGCCGACGCGGGCGAAGATGTGCGCCGTTGTGCGGCCGTAGGCGCGATAGGCGTCGAGTCCGGTGAGGTCCTTTCCGTGATCCGGATGGTCCGCGGGATAGTCGGCCTGGGGCTTCAGGCGGACCAGGTTGAGCATCTGGACCGGCTGATCCTTCGGAAGGCTCTTGAACAGGTCCCAGGCGTCGCGGTCGGGGTCGATGTAGGCCGTGGTCATCGGGGGTGCTCCTGAGCGCGCCGCCATGCGATATGCGCACATTGACCCGCCATTCGTGACTCACTACCTACGCCACCGTTTGCCCTCAAGGAGCCTTCCGTCATGAGCCGTGACCTGCTGCCCGGCGTGACCGGAGTCCTCGCGCTCGCCGACGGGACCGTCCTGCAGGGGATCGGCGTCGGCGCGGTTGGCGAGGCGTTGGGCGAGGTCTGCTTCAACACCGCCATGACCGGATACCAGGAGATCCTGACGGACCCCTCGTACATGGCCCAGATCGTGGCCTTCACCTTTCCGCACATCGGCAACACCGGCACGACGCTTGAGGACATCGAGCAGATGTCCGGTTCGGCCGTCACCGCCGCCCGCGGCGCGATCTTCCGCGACACGCCCACCCCGCCGGCCAACTGGCGGGCCGATTCCGATCTGCAGACCTGGATGGCCCGGCGCGGCGTCGTGGGGCTGGCCGGCGTCGACACCCGCGCGCTCACCCGGGCGATCCGCGAGCAGGGCATGCCGCATGCGGTGATCGCGCATAGTCCCGAAGGCAGGTTCGACCTCGACGCCCTGACCGCCAGGGCCAAGGCCTGGTCGGGCCTCGAGGGCCTGGACCTCGCCAAGGACGCCTCGTGCCTGCAGCCGTTTGTCTATGAAGAGGGCCTGTGGTCCTGGCCCGAGGGCTACGCCACGCCCGCCGCGACGCCGAAGTACGAGGTCGTGGTCGTGGACTATGGCGTCAAGCGCAACATCCTGCGCGCGCTGACCAGCGTCGGCGCACGGGTGACGGTTGTGCCGGCCTCAACGTCGGCGGCCGACATCCTGGCCCGCAAGCCGGACGGCGTGCTGCTCTCCAACGGCCCCGGCGATCCTGCGGCCACCGGACTTTATGCGGTGCCGGAGATCCGGGCCCTGATCGACTCGGGCACGCCGATGTTCGGTATCTGCCTTGGGCACCAGATGATGTCGCTCGCGCTGGGCGCGAAGACCGTGAAGATGGAACAGGGCCACCACGGGGCGAACCATCCCGTGAAGGACCTGACCACCGGCAAGGTGGAGATCGTCTCGATGAACCACGGCTTCACGGTGGACCGCGACACCCTGCCCGAGCCAGTGGTGGAGACACACGTCTCGCTGTTCGACGGCACCAATGCCGGCATCGCGCTGAAGGACCGGCCGGTGTTCTCGGTCCAGCACCACCCGGAAGCCTCGCCCGGCCCCACCGACAGCCTCTACCTCTTCCAGCGCTTCGCCGACCATATGGACGCGGCCAGGTAGTTTTCAGGGCCGCGCGAACTGCGCGGTCCGAATCCGCCAGCACTGACACGAGCCCCCACCGACGTCTGACGCCGGCGGGGACGCGGCCTGGATGCTAGGGCATCAACACCGTGTCGACGACGTGGATGACGCCGTTGGACTGGTTGACGTTGGCGACGGTGACCATCGACATGCCGCCCTTGGCGTCGGTCAGCCAGACGTGGCCGGCCTTGACGCTGACCTTCAGCGTTTCACCCTGAACGGTCGTCAGCGCGCCGCCCATCCTGGCCTTGGCCATCAGGTCCTTGGCGGACATCTTTCCGGCGACCACGTGGTAGGTGAGGATCTTGGTCAGGGTCGCCTTGTTCTCAGGCTTCACCAGGGTTTCGACCGTGCCCGCGGGCAGCTTGGCGAAGGCGGCGTTGGTCGGAGCGAACACCGTGAACGGGCCAGGGCCCGACAGGGTCTCCACGAGGCCGGCGGCCTTTACCGCCGCGACGAGGGTGGTGTGATCCTTCGAGTTCACCGCGTTCTGGATAATGTTCTTGGTCGGATACATGGCCGCCCCGCCAACCTTGACGGTCTTTTCTTTTCCCGACGACATCATTTCAGCAGACGCGAAGGACGCGGACGAAAACGCAATCATCA
>JBBREC010000125.1:0-10993 GCA_038203295.1 Caulobacterales bacterium | reverse complement strand
GGCAATGCAGAAGAGCTGGTTGTGCATCGGCAGCATCCAGCCTTCCACGAAAGTGCCGCCCGTACCCATGCGCAGGCCGAGGAGCCCGTCCGCGTCGAGGCGCAGCATGCCGTGGTCGTGCACGAAGCGGCCTGGCTGCATCACGTAGGGCCGGGTGGACCGGAAGAAGCCCTCGTAGGCCGCGCCCCGTAGCGCCGTTGTGCTCTTGATCTGGTCGAGCAGGGGCAGGGGCAGGCCCGAAGCGGCGCCCGGCGCCGCGCCCAGCAGGCTGGCGAAGTCGGCGCCTCCACGGTCCCAGTCCAGCGCCGTGAACCCCGGCAAGCGTTCGGCGATCAGGCCTGTGAGGCGCGAGAGGTTGTGGTCGGACGGCTTGACCGCGCCCGTGGCCCAGCGCCCGACCACCGACTTGTCGACGCCCAGATCCGCCGCCAGCCGTCCGCGGCTGATGGACAGCGCCTTCAGGATAAGGGCGAATTTTGCGCTGAACGTATCCGGCATTCGAACGGCCACCTGCCCCGACCGGAGCCCCCAAGCCCCGTCCGGGGGGTAACACCTCACACCTACCTTAACAACTTGGGGTGGGTTCAAACCCTGAAGCGGCTCCAGGGGCCTGTGATCGCGAGCGTCGCGCCCGGGGAATAGACGTTCACGAACATCGTTGTCCCATCCGGCGCGAAGCACACTCCGGCCAGTTCAGAGTTTGAGGCCACGTCGCCGCCGCCGGGCGTGGCGTTGCGGCCGAGCGTGTACACCTGCCCCTTCGGCGTCACGCCGCGCAGGTAGTTGATGCCCCCGGCCTTGTCCTCACAGGCGATCAGGTGGCCCCAGGGCGCCACGGCGATGTTGTCGGCCATCTCCATGACCCTGATGTCGTGCGGTTCGCAGAAGAGCTGCAGGCGGCCGGGAGCATCCGCCTCGCCGGCCTGGCCTTCGGCGGCGCTCGGACGGTAGCGGAGGATCTGCCCGCCGCCGTTGGGGCCGCCGCTGGTGCAGGCGAAGAAGAGCTCGCCGCCGGCGTGATAGACGCCCTCACCTCGGGCGAACCAGGCCGCGCCCCTGGCGTGGCCGCGATACCGCAGGTCCTCATAGGGGTTGTCGACGCCGTCAAGGTCGACCCAGCGGACGTTTCGCCAGTCGCCCTGGCGCCAGTAGGGCGTCTCCCAGTTGCGCGGATCGGCGTCGCTGCCTTCTGGCAGGGCCAGCGCCTGCAGGCGCCCCCCGGCCAGCAGCCTGGTCCGGTCATTGGGCAGGTAACGATAGAAGAGGCCAAACCCGTCGCCCATGTCCTCAGTCAGATAGGCCACGCCCGTGCGCGGATCGATGGTCGCCGCCTCGTGACGGAAGCGACCCATGGGCCTGATGGGGACGGGTTCGACCGGCCCCCGGGCGTCCGATGGCACTTCGAAGACCCAGCCATGGTCCTTCTGCGCTTCCTGACCCGCGTTCTGGGTGGTCTCCTCGCAGGACAGCCAGGATCCCCAGGGCGTGCGGCCGCCGGCGCAGTTGTTGACAGTCCCGGAAAGGCTGAGGTGGCAGGAGATCAGCTGGCGGGACTTCAGGTCGTAGATCATCGTCGTCGTGCCCCCGCCGTGCGGCAGGCCGTCGTCGGTGCGGTCGTAGATGAGGTCGGGCGCCATCCGGCCGGCCAGCGCCTTGCCGGGGCCGTAGGCAGTGATGTCGAGGTCGGTCCCCTTGATTTCGTGGTTGCGGACCAGCGCCACTCGGTCCTGGCCGGCCGCGAAACAGCCCATACCGTCCATCTTGCCGGGTGTGATAAGGCCGTCGCTCATCGTTTCGCCCGACCGCGAGACCACTGTGTAGGAGAACCCCTCGGGCAGATCGAAGAGGCCGTTGGGGTCGCGCTTCAGGTGACCATAGCCGGTCACCTCGCTGCGGTAGGCGTCGGCTTCCATCTGGTCGCGGGTCAGGCGCCGTGGCGCGTCCTGGGCATTGGCCATGCGGGCGAAACCCGTGAAGGCGAGGCCGGCGGCGGAGCCCAGCACGGTGCGGCGGTCGGTCAGCATGGGAACTCTCGTGCGGTCAGGCGGGGAGGCGGCGGAAGGTCGGTCGGGGCGATAGCGTCGCCGGACGCACAAGCCCCAGGTCCTGTTCGCCGTCGGCGGTCAGCCGCGTGCAGCGGCGGCCGGTCCAGACCAGGAGGTCGAGCGCGCGGCCAGCGCCCTGGGCCGCCCAGGCATGCAGCTGGGCGTGGAAAGGCGCGGCGCGCCAGGCGCGGGGGTTAGCCTGGTCCGTCTCTACATTGAGTGTCCGGCCCTGTTCGGAGATGTGCAGGACGAAGCCGGCGCGATCCGGGCGCCATTCCGGCCCCAGGTTCGGCGCGTGCAGCCAGTAGCAGATGAAGTCTGCGCAAGCCTTGGGGCGGTCCTCGTAGATCCTGCACCCGCAACCGCGCTTGAACTGCCGGCACCAGGCGAGCGGCGCCTTCTTGATGGCTTCCACGCCCATGAGCTTGCAGCAAAGGCCGCAGTCGCCGCAACTCTTGGCCGCGACATCGCTCATGCGGCCGCCGGCGCGTCGAGATCGCTGGCGACGATCGCGAAGGCGACCTGCTCACCGTCCTTCATGGCGTAGCCGGATATGATCTTGTGCCTGTCGGGGTCGATGATCCCGAGATCTGCCTCCTGGTCAGGGAACACCACGATGCGGCGGTCATCGATGGAGACCAGCAACTCGTGGCCGTCATAGGCCCGCTGCGACATGGCTTTCAGCCGCGAATAGTAGGGCTCTTGCTTCCAGGCGTGCGGGTGATTGGCGTCCACGACGACATTGAGCCGGCGACCGTCCTGCTCGGTGTACATCACGAACCGGGCCTTGTCGGGCCGCCAACGGTCGTCGAGCTTCTCGCTCTCCAGCCACAGGCACTCGAACCCGGCGCAGGCCGCGGGTCGGCTCTCGTAGACGCCGCAACCGCAGCCGCGCTGGAAGTTGGGACACCATGTCCCGGCCGGCTTATCGATTTCGGCGATGCCCAGCAGTTTGCAGCACATGCCGCACGCGCCGCACGATTTGACAGCCAAGGGCCCCTCCATGAAACCAGGACCCTACCTGCGACGTGTGACGGTTTGATCACGCGCCAGCCGGCGGAATATGACAGCACAGCTCGGGTCATATGATCCGTAGGCAGATGTATACGTCATCCGATTACAATGAAAAATCATAATAATGAGCGTTTGTGTTCTCGAAGTTGAATTCAAACCGCAATAAAACCTTCATTTGCTTCGCAGAAGTCTTGTGACGAGAAGGCCCCATTGCCAGGGCGCGGGTCCTCTACCCGGCGTCGGGGTCTCTCGGGGGTTGCCATGACATTCGAACACAAGCGGGCTCGGGTCCGCCGGCTGACGGCTATCCGTTTCGCATCGGCTTCAGCCATTGTCATGATTGCTGCACTGGCGGGCGCACCGGCCTTTGCCGCTGAAGCTGCCGCAGCCGCTGAAGCGGGGCCGGTGAGAATCGACCCCGAGAACGCCGACTTCGGTCGCCATGTCGATGAACTGGTGGTGACCGCCAGTTCCGCCGCCACGGCTGCGGCGCCGGTCAAGGCGTCTTTGGAAGCCACCCAACCGCAGTCGATTATCGACCGCAAGGCCATCGACCAGTTCATACCGGCCACCGCCGACTACACCCAGATCGTGAACCTCTCGCCCAGCGTCTCGGGGACCTCGTTCAACGGCCCCGGCCTTGGCGAAGCCAAGACCACGCTCCGCGGCTTCAAGGACGGCGAGTACAACATTACCTACGACGGAATTCCATGGGGCGACGCCAATGGGCCGACACACCATTCGACGTCGTTCTTCCCGTCCTCGACCATCGGCGCGGTCGTGGTTGACCGGGGCCCAGGCCAGGCCGGCCAGCTTGGGGTCGCCAGCTTCGGCGGCTCGATCAACCTGTTTTCGCCGGAAGTCAGCGAAGACACGGGCGGGTCCCAGTCGGTGACCGCGGGCTCTTGGAACACCGTGATGCTGGTGACCAAGCTCAGCTCCGGCAAGATCGCCCAGTTGAACGATGCGCGGTTTCTGGTGAATTTCCAGGAGCTGAGCACCGACGGATACCTCAGCAACAGCGGCGCCAAGGCCTACAACCAGCTGGTCCGCGCGGTCTTCCCGCTGTGGGAGAACTGGGACCTTACGTTGCTGGGAACCTGGAACTACACCAAGGTCCACACCAACGACAACTCGGGCGCGACACTGCTGCAGACACGGCTTTTCGGCAAGAACTTCGGACTTACAAGTGACCCGGCCAACCCAACATATTCTGGGTACAACATCGTCACCAAGCACACGTACTTCAACTATGCACGGCTGAGTGGGACGATTACGCCCAAGCTTAAGCTCGAGGACACCGTCTATTCATACTACTACAAGAACGATACAGAATCGACGCTCGATCCGACGCTGTCACCAACGGACATTGCCAACAAGACGGGTCTTGCGATCGTTCAGACACCTGGCGGCAGGGCGGTCGTGAACGGCCATGTTCCCGGCTACACCAAGCTCAACGTCTACAAGATCTACGGCAATGTCCTGCACCTCGACCAGGATCTGCCGTTCGGGAAGATCAAGGCCGGGCTCTGGCTGGAGAAGGCCGACACCGGTCCCCGCGCGCGCTACGACTATGACGCGACCCTCGGCCGCGGCCTCAACGGCTACACTGTCGACTACCGCCAGAAGGTGCTCGCAGGCGTGCCGCAATTCCTGGAGTACCTGCAGTATTCGGGATGGAAGCAGTACGAGTCGTTCGTCGACTTCGAATGGCGCGCAACTCCGCAACTGACCATCACGCCAAGCATCAAGTACATCCACGAAAAGGTCACGGTCGACGCCGACGTCAACCAGTCCTCGCGGCTGCCCTACCACGACTCCAAGACGTACAAGAAAACGCTCTACTTCCTGACGGCGAACTACAAGATCCAGGAAAACCTGGCCGCCTATGCCCAGTACGCCACCGGCTTCCTGGTGCCCGACATCAGCGCCACCCAGAAGGTCAATCCGAACCTGAAGGACCTGGCCCCGCAGGAATCCACCAACTACCAGGCGGGCCTCGTCTACCATGGCGGGCGGATCACGGTGGACGCCGACGCCTACTACATCGACTTCACCAACAAGCTGCAGTCGGCGAGCGTGCCGCTGGCCACGGGCGGAAGCGAGACCCAGTTCTTCAACCTGGGCGGTGCGACCTACAAGGGCGTCGAAGGGTCGGTCACGTTCCAGGCGACCGACAACATCTTCGTCTTCGCCAACGGCTCGATCAATTCGGCCAAGGCGCAAGGGGCGAGCACCACGCGGGGCGGCGTTCCGATCGTGGTGGCCGGCGGCAAGCAGATCGCCAATGCGCCCAAGTCGACCGCGGCCATCGGCGGCCTCTACCAGGACGACCACTGGTCCATCTCACTGGTCGATAAATACACGGGAAAGCAGTGGTCGGCGGAAGGCGAACCGGCCGCCTATCAGGTGGACGGCTACAATTCGACGGACCTGTCGGTAGTCTACCGCATCGACCGCTATCGGCTGGAGGCGGCGATCTACAACCTCTTCGACAGCCAGAAGTTCACCACGATCAAGCCGGGCAAGACGGTCCCCTACGACCAGTACTACTACCAGCCGGAGCGGAACTTCCAGGTCTCGCTCAAGGTCAATTTCTGATGCAGGCCGTCCATGCCGGCGTGGTCGTCGTCGCCATCACCTTGGCGGGCGGCGCGACTTTCGCCCAGGACGCGCCCAAAAAGTCCGTGCCCGTTTCGCACTTCCTCGCGCCGGGCGATCTCGATCCGGCGTTGATCCTGCCGCCGCCGCCGAACGATGATGCGGCAGCCGCGTTGGAAGGCCGCGAGGAACTGCACCGCCTCGCCGCGGCCCGCACCCCCGCGCGGCTCGCACAGGCAAAGCAGGATGACACTGTCGAGGATGTGCGCGCCTTCGCCAATGTGATGGGACCGGATTTCGACATCGCGAAACTTACGGCCACGGCGCGCCTGTTTGCCGGTGTGCGCAGCGAAAGCAGCATCGCGGGAAAACGGGCCAAGGCCTATTTCCAACGCGAGCGACCGTTCCTCAACGATCCGGGCCTCAACGTGTGTGACGACGGTCATGACCGGAAGAACAGCTATCCCAGCGGCCATGCCACCATGGGTTATACGACAGCGGCGATCTTAGCCCAGTTGGCGCCCGCTCATGCCCAGGCCGTCTTGGCCCGCGCCTCCGACTATGCCGAAAGCCGGCTCTTCTGCGGCGTCCACTACCGGATGGATATCCAGGCCTCGCAGGTGTTGGGAAATGTGCTGGCCCAGAAGTTGATGGCCAATCCTGAATTCAAAGCCGAAATGGAGGCCGCTCGGGCCGAGTTGGTCGCCGCGCACATCGCGCCCTGAGGACCGGGGTTGGTCGTCGCAAGGCGATGGGCGGGCAAGCGGGAGCCGGTATAAAGCCTCCAGCAGACCGGTTGACCGCCAGGGCCAAGACCCCCGGTGGGCCGCCGGCCATACGGATCGGCCCAGAGCTTGTCGGCCAGGGGGGCGGCGTCGTTCGTCCACTCGCTGTCTCCCAGGCGCGAAAGGTCCTAGCGCAGGGCGCGGTGAATTAGCCCCCTGGACCGGCTGAACCTGTCCGGCGACAGGCGCCGCCTCAGACCATCCCGGCCTTGCGAAGGGACTGGTAGGCCTTGATCACGCGCTGCAGCTTGTGTTCGCCCGCGCGGTCGCCGCCATTGGCGTCGGGGTGCAGGCGGCGGACCAGTTCGGTGTAGCGGGCGCGGATCTTCGGGCCGTCGGCGCGCGAATCGAGGTCGAGGTCGGCCAGGGCATTGCGTTCGATCTTCCCGATGTGCCGGTCTTCCGGCTCGGGCGACGTCTTGCCGCCGTTCTTGCCGAAAAGGTTGAACGGGTCGCGATAGCCCTCGCCCTTGCCAAACTTGTGAGCGGCGGAGGCAGCCTCGCGGCTGTAGCGGCTGGCCTTCATGTCCCAGGTGGGCCGGCCGCCGGTGAACAGTTCGTCCTGCTGCCGACGGCGGACCTCACCCTCGCTCATGCCGGCGAAGAAGTTCCAGTTGCGGTTATATTCGGCCGCGTGCGGCTGGCAGAACCAGTAATGCTCGTTCAGCATGTCGCGGGATTTCGGCGCGCGGGCCGTCGCCGCCACCCGGCAGCCCGGGTGGTCGCAGGCCCGCTCGCCGGGCTTCAGCGCTGTCACGTCTTCGGCTCGCGCGTCGTCCTCCTTGGAGGGCGGCTTCACGCGGATGTCGACGAATCTGGGCTTGTATTGAAACGCGGCCGGCATGATCCAAGTATGGCGTCAGGATAATCTCGTTCAAGAATTGAAGATCACCGCGATGGGCGCCATATTAGAAGCCATCCAAGACAAGCTGACCGCTGCCTTCCAGCCGATACGGCTGGAGGTTGTCGACGACTCCGCGCGGCATGCGGGCCACGCGGGCGCGTCGCCCGGCGGTGAAAGCCATTTCAACGTGCTGATCGAATCCGAGGCCTTTGCGGGCGCGGGCAAGGTGGCCCGGCAGCGTATGGTCTACCGGGCTCTCGCCGAGGAACTTGCAGGTCCGTTGCACGCGCTCTCGATCAAGGCGCTGGCGCCGGGCGAGGCGTGACCATTTCCAGCCGAAGTGGAGACCGGTCCGGCGGTCGGAACTGGTCAAACTAAAAATCCCATAGCGCTCACTCGCCATTGGCCAGTGCGCGCTCTGGGCCTTAGACTAAACATCTGTTTGAAGAGCCGCCGCCCGTGCGGCCGAAAGAAGTGGGGAGTGCCGCTTGCGGACCACGATTAACGTCAATGGCGAGGCGAAGTCGCTCGACCTTGACCCGCGAACCACGCTGCTGGACGCGCTGCGCGAGAACATGGGCCTGACCGGCTCGAAGAAAGGCTGCGACCACGGTCAGTGTGGGGCGTGTACGGTTCTGGTGAACGGGACCCGGATCAACGCGTGCCTGTCGCTGGCAGTGATGCACGACGGCGATGAGGTCACCACCATCGAGGGCGTCGGCGCGGTCGGGAAGCTGCATCCGATCCAGACGGCCTTCCTCACCGAGGACGCGTTCCAGTGCGGCTACTGCACGCCGGGCCAGATCTGCTCGGCGCTGGGCATGCTGCAGGAGGTCGCCGACAACTGGCCCAGCCAGGAGACCGCGGACCTCACAGGCACGATCACGCTCACCGACGATGAACTGCGCGAGCGGATGAGCGGCAACATCTGCCGCTGTTCGGCCTATCCGCAGATCGTAGCGGCCATCAAGAGCGTCGCCGGAGAGATCGCGTGAGGCCCTTCACCTACGAGCGGGCGACCGACGCCAGGGCCGCGGTGAAGGCGGCCTCCGAGACCCCCAACGCCAAGTTCATCGCCGGTGGCACCAACCTGCTCGACCTGATGAAGCTGGAGATCGAGCACCCGGCGCACCTGATCGATGTCAGCCGCCTGCCGCTCGCCCAGATCGAGCCGACCGCCGGCGGCGGCCTGCGGATCGGGGCAATGACCACCAACAGCCATGTGGCGGCCGACGAGCACGTGCGGACCCGCTATCCGGTCCTGACCCAGGCCATCGTCGCCGGCGGCTCCGGCCAGCTGCGTAACAAGGCGACCACGGGGGGAAATTTGCTGCAGCGGACCCGCTGCGCCTACTTCTACGACACCGCCAAGCCCTGCAATAAACGCCTGCCCGGATCGGGCTGCGGCGCGCTTGAGGGGCTCAACCGCAACTCCGCGATCTTCGGCGCCAGCCACGCCTGTATCGCCACGCACCCGTCCGACATGGCCGTGGCTCTGGCGGCCCTGGGCGCCAGCGTCGAGACGCTCTCGCCGTCGGGAGAGGCGAGGAGCTTCTCGGTCCTGGAACTGCACCGCCTGCCCGGCGAGACGCCGGAACACGAGACCCATCTGATCCCCGGGGAGCTGATCACCGCCGTGGTGCTGCCGCCGCCGCCCACGGGAGGGCAGGTCTATCGCAAGGTTCGTGACCGGGCCTCCTACGCCGCGGGCCTCGCCAGCGTCGCGGTGGCCGGCGGCAATATCTCGCTCGGCGCCGTGGCGCATAAGCCCTGGCGCGCCGTCGACGCCGAGGCGGCGCTCGCCTCGGGCGCCTCGCCCGCCGAGGCCATCGCCGCCGAACTGAGCCAGGCCAGCGAAAATGGCCGCAACGGCTTCAAGATCAATCTCGTGCGCCGGCTCGTGCCGGCGGTCATCGACCAAGCGAACGGGAGGGGCGTATGAGCTCCGTCACCGACTGGGAAGCCCCCAATCCGGTCAAGGAAAACCGCTCCGGCCTGATCGGCAAGGCGGTCGACCGCTACGAAGGTCCACTGAAGGTCACCGGCACGGCGGCCTACGCCTACGAAGTCGTCCCGCCCAGCCCGCCCGCCTATGGCGTCATGGTCCCGGCGACAATCGCCCGCGGCCGGATCACAGCCGTCGACACCGCCGCCGCCGAAACCGCCCCCGGCGTGCGCCTGGTCTGGACTCACCTCAACGCGCCCGAGCAGGGCGTGAAGGGGACCCGGGTGCATCCGCGCTCCACCTCGCCCGCTCGGCCGGTTCTGGAGAACGACCACGTCGCCTTTTTCGGCCAGCCGGTCGCCTTCGTGGTCGCCGACACGTTCGAACAGGCCAAGGCCGCCGCCGACTTGGTCCAGCTCACTTACGAAGAGGAGGCCAAGGAGGTCGACTTCCGCGCCAGCCTCGACGAGGCGGTTATGCCGCACGGCGAGGAAGACACCGAGATTGGCGACTTCGCGGCGGGTTACGCCACGGCCCCGGTGAAGCTGGACGAGACCTGGCACACGCCGATCCAGAACCACTGCCAGATGGAGCCCTGCGCCACCCTGTCGTGGTGGGAAGGCGAAAAGTGCATCGTCCACACCTCGATCCAGATGGTGAAGCCGGCTCAGCACGGCCTGGCCGAGACGCTGAAGATCGACCGCGACGCCGTCCATCTGCTGACGCGCTACATCGGCGGCGGCTTCGGCGGGAAGGGGCAGTCCTACGACGACCTGGCGCTGGCGGCTCTTGGGGCGCGTGCGCTCGGGCAGCCGGTGAAGGTGACCTATTCGCGCCAGCACATGATGCACGGCACGATCCATCGGCCGGCAACCATGATGCGGGTAATGCTGGGGGCTGAAAAGGACGGGACGCTCAAGGCCTTCTCGCTGATGACGACCACTCACTGCCACCGTGAGGGCGGCTTCGTGGAGCATGCCTCAAACTTCTCACGCAGCCTCTATGCGGCGCCGAACCGGCTGACGGGGCACCGCCTGGTGAAGCTCGACCTGCCGGGCGCGGGGCCGATGCGGGCGCCGGGCGAGGCCTCGGGCATGCTCAGCCTTGAAGTAGCAATGGACGAGCTCGCCGAGAAGCTTGGCATGGATCCCATCGCGCTTCGCATCAAGAACGAGCCGACCGTTGATCCGGAGACCGGCAAGCCTTTCTCGATCCGCCAGCTGGTCCGCTGCATGACCGAGGGCGCGGAGACCTTCGGCTGGACGAACCGCAACCCGAAGCCGGGCCAGACCCGCGACGGGCGCTGGCTGATCGGCATGGGCATGGCCGCTGCCATCCGCGGCAACTTCCTGCTGCCGGCCAAGGCCAGCTTCACGGTCGACGCCATGGGCGTGATCACTGTCCGCCAGGGCATGACCGACATCGGCACCGGCACCTACACTGTGCTGGCCCAGATCGCGGCCGAGACCTTGGGCGTGGCGCTGGGCGACGTGCGGGTCGAGATCGGCGACAGCGAACTTCCGCCGGCGCCAGGCTCCGGCGGCCAGTTCGGGGCGGCCACAGCCGGCTCCGCCGCGCTCGACGCCGGCATGAACCTGCGCAAGGCCATCGCCGAGATCGCCATCGCTGATCCCGCCTCGCCACTGTTTGGCGGACCTTCCGAGCAGATCACCTTCCAGGACGGCGTCATCGCCATCGCCAACCGTTCCGAGCGGCTGGCAGATCTGATCCGGCGCAACCGGCCGGATGGTCTGACCGC
>JBBREC010000124.1:0-11009 GCA_038203295.1 Caulobacterales bacterium | reverse complement strand
GGCGGGACCAGCTTCCGCAACGCGCGCACTGCGGCCACCCCGACCTTCGAGGCTGCCTATGAGGTCGATCTCTGGGGGCGGCTGGCGCGCGCGCAGTCGGCGGCGGGATTCGATCAGGCGGCGGCGGCTGCCGACGTCGCCGCGGCGCGGCTGTTGGTTGCGGCCGAGACCGTCCGGGCCTTCGCCGCCCTGCGCGCCGCCCAGGACCAGGTCGCGGGCGACAACCGACGGACGGCGCTGATGGTGCAGGCCGTGGCTCTGACCGCGCGCCGCGCGGCCGAGGGCGCCGTGGGGCCAGACGCTGTCGCGACGTCCCGCCAGGGCCTGCTGCTGGCGCAAGCCGGCCTGGCCTCGGCGCGTGAGGACGAGGCGCTGCAGGCGGCCCGTCTCGCGGATCTGCTGGGTCAGTCCGCTGTCACTCTACCGCCCGGTCCGCAACTGGCTGCACCGCCGGGCGCACCGGCGTCCGCCGAGATCGTCGAGGCGCGGCCCGACGTGCGGGCGGCTCTTGCCCGGCTCAGGGCGGCCGACGCCCGCCGAGCCGAGGCGGTCGCCGCCTCCCGCCCGCAGTTCCAGATCGCCGCCTTGCTGGGTGCGCCCGACGCCGCCATCGCGACCCTGCTGGATGCGCGCGCGCTAGCCTGGGCGGTTGCGGCGTCCCTGAACCATGCGCTGCTCGACGGCGGGGCGGCGAAGGCCCGAGTGAAGGCGGCCAGCGCCGACGCCGACGTCGCCGATCTGCAGTACCGCAAGGCGGTCATGGCCGGATGGTCCGATGTCCGCGCCGCCCTGATCGACCGTGCGCGCGCCGGGCGCGACTTCGCGGCGGCGCAGGCGGCAGGCGAGCTGGCGCGCACCGCGGCGCGGATCGGAGACGTGCGCCGTCGCGAGGGCGTCGCCGACGGCCTCGACGCCGTGGCGGCCGGCGCGGCGGTGGAAACGGCGGGCGACCAGTTGCGCGCCGCGGATCTGGCCGCGGTCGAGGCGCGGGTGCGGCTGGCGCTCGCGACGGGCGGGCTATGACCGACCTGGCCATCGAGGCCCGCGGAATCGCCCAGTCCTACGGCCAAGGCGCCGAGTGCGTCCAGGCGCTGCGGCCGCTGGATTTCGATCTGGAGCGGGGTGAGTTCCTGGTGGTGGCCGGCCCGTCGGGCTCGGGAAAATCGACCCTGCTGGCGATCATATCCGGGCTTCTGACACCAACCCAGGGGCGCGTGGCGGTGCTGGGCCAGGACCTGCAGGGCATGTCGCGCGATGCGTTCGACCGGTTCCGCCTGGAGCATTTCGGCTTCGTCTTTCAGGGCTTCCACCTGCTGCCCGCGCTGACGGCGCTGGAGCAGGTCGCCATCGTGCTGGAGCGCCAGGGGCTGCGGCGCCCGGTCGCCACCCTGCGCGCCAGGGAGACGCTGGAGCGCGTCGGCCTCGGCTCACGCCTGGGCAATCGTCCTTCGGAGCTGTCGGGCGGCGAGAAGCAACGGGTCGCCATTGCTCGTGCGCTCGCCAAACAGCCGCAGCTGATCTTCGCCGACGAGCCTACGTCGGCGCTGGATTCCGGAAACGGGCGGCAGGTGACGCGACTGCTGCGCGAGGTCGCGGTGGACGCGGGGGCGACGGTCGTTTGCGTCACCCACGATCCCCGGCTCATCGAGCACGCCACGCGGGTCGTCAGGATGGAAGACGGCGCCCTGCTGCGCGGCTAGTCTGGCGGGCGTGAGTTCCAACGACGCTGAAGATTCGGGAGCCGAAGGCGGCGGCCTGTCGCTCCTCGAGACCTATCTCGCCAGGCGGCCCGACCTTGTGCGCTTCTTCACCCTTCGCCTGCGCTCGGCCGCCGCCGCCGAGGACGTGGTGCAGGACATCTATGTGCGGCTGGCGGCGCTCGACCCGCGCGCCGAGATCCACAACCCGGTGGGCTACCTCTACCGGTTGGGCTCCAACCTCATGCTGGACCGAATGCGGGGCGACCGGCGCGGCGCCGTGCGCGACGCCTCATGGCGCGAGAGCAACCGGACCCTCGTTGGCGCCGAAGAAGTCGCCGACGAGCCCAGCGCCGAACAGGCAGTGGCGGCGCGCCAGCGGCTCGAGGCGGTGGTTGCCACCCTGAAGGCGCTTCCAGCGCAGACCCAGCGCGTATTTCGGATGCACAAATTCGACGGCATGAGCCACCCGGAGGTCGCCAAGGCGTTGGGTATCTCGCGAAGCGCCGTCGAAAAGCACGTGATGGCCGCATTGAAGCTGCTTTCTGCGAGGCTGAGATGAGCAGGTTGGAGGGGTTAGGCCGTCGGTGGCGTCATCTATCCGAAGGCGTTGGAATTGCTCGCGCCTGGATCTGGGGCCAATGACCGAGGAGACTCGCATTTCTGGCGAAGACCTCGTGGCCGGGCAGGCCGCGGAGTGGTTCGCGCGCCTGCAGGGCGAGGACGCCACCGGGGACGACTGGCGGGCCTTCGAGGGCTGGCTGGCGGCGCCGGGGCATGCGGCCGCCTATGAGGCGGTCGAGGCGCTTTGGCTGGCGCTTGAGGACGACGCCCCGGAAATCCAGGCGGCGCTCGACGCGCGCGCCGTGTCGGCCCCTCGTCGCATTCGCTCAATTGGTCGCGCCGCGCGCGGTCCGACCCGCCGTGTGTGGATGGCCATGGGCGGCGCGCTTGCCGCGAGCTTGGTGGTCGGGGTGTTCGCCGCGGCCAACTGGTCCACGCCCGCCGATCCCACGCAGACTTACCGGACGGCCGCCGGCGAAGTGCGCGACATCGCGCTGGCCGACGGCACCCGCATCAAGCTGAACGGCGGCTCTTCGCTCTCCGTGCGCCTCGGCAAGCAGGCGCGACAAGTCGAGATGGCCGACGCCGAGGCGACCTTCGACGTCGCCCACGATCCACAGCGTCCCTTCCTGATCACGGTCGGCGACCGACAGGTTCGGGTGGTTGGCACGGAATTCAACATCAGCCATCACGCCGGCCAGACCGCGCTCACCGTCCGCCGGGGCATCGTCGAGGTGCGGCCCGTCGAAAACATCGGCGCGCCGCCGACCCGCCTGGTGATCGGCCAGCAGTTGCGCCACCGAGACGGAGATCCCCAGTCCACGGTCGGCGCCGTCGAGCCCGATAACGCCTTCGCCTGGACACAGGGCCAGCTCGTCTACCGCGACGCGCCGCTCTCGGAGGTCGCCGCCGACCTGAGCCGGCGCTTCTCACGGCCCGTGCGGACGGCCGATGCGGCGACCGGGGCCGTGCGGTTCACCGGCGTGCTGGTGATCGACAACGAAGACGCCGTCCTGCGCCGCCTGGAAGCCTTCGCGCCCGTCAAGGCCGAGCCCGTGCGCGGCGCCGTGGTCCTGCGCCGCCGCTGATCCGGCCTCTGGCGCGCAGCCGGGGCAGATAGGCGCGGTGGACGCTGGGCCCCGTTCGGCCTTGCAGCGACCCTCTGGCTCAAGCCGCGGCGGCCTCCCGCAGTCGCAGGTCCGCCTCGGCCTGCCCGATGTAGTCACGGGTCAGCGGGGCCGCGTCCTGTCGCCGCGCGATCTGCAGCTGGAAAACCACGACCTTCTCATAGCGGAACGCGGCCTCAGACATGGCCAGATAGTAGTCCCACATCCGGTAGAAGCGCTCGTCGAACAGCGCCGCGGCCTCGGCGCGGCGTGCGCTGAAATTCGCCCGCCAGGCCTTAAGCGTCTCGGCGTAGTGCAGCCGTAGCACCTCGACGTCTGTCACGACCAAGCCGCTGCGCTCGATCACACGGGTGATGTCGGATAGCGACGGCAGGTGGCCACCCGGGAAAATGTAGCGGGTTATCCAGGGGTTGGTGACGCTGGGCTCGTCGGAGCAGCCGATGGTGTGCAGCAGCATCACCCCGTCTTCAGTGAGCCGCTCGCGGCAGTTGTCGAAGAAGGTTTCGTAGTTTCCGAGGCCAACGTGCTCGAACATCCCCACCGAGACGATCCGGTCGAACTGCCCGCTCACCGCCCGGTAGTCGGTGAGGTCGAAGCGGACGCGATCGCTGACGCCCAGCGCCGTGGCGCGCTGGCGGGCGCGGCCGATCTGCTCGTCGGACAGGGTGACGCCCAGGACCTCGGCGACGCCGGCGGTGCGGGCCAGATAGAGCGCCAGGCCGCCCCAGCCGCAGCCGATATCAAGCACGCGATGCTCGGGCCCGAGGCGCAGCTTTGCCGCGATGTGCCGCTTCTTGGCCAACTGTGCGTCGGCGAGGCTTTGGCCGGGATGCTCGAAATAGGCGCAGGAGTACTGCCAGTCCGGATCCAGAAAGAGGGCGTACAGTGGGTCGCCCAGGTCGTAGTGATGGGCGACGTTGCGCTGCGACTGGCCCGGATCGTTTCGTTGACGCCAGAGCTGGGTCGCCGTCCGCAGGCGGTCGATGGCCCGCACGACAGGGCCGGGCCGCGTCTCGTCTCCGTGCCGCAGGATCAGGCTCAGGAAGTCGAGCACGTCCCCCTGCTCGATCACCAGCCGGCCGTCGGCATAGAGCTCGCCTGTGCGCAGGTCGGGGTCCAGCATCATCGCCCAGAGCGCTCGCTCATCGGCAATGCGCGCGACCACCGGAAGCCCTGTCCGGTCGCCGAACTCCAGCCGTTCGCCAGACGGCGCAATCAGGGTCAGCGACCCGGTCCTGACGATCGGCGCGAGCGCGCGCCGCAGAAGTCGGGTCGCCAGGCTCACGCGGATCACCTTCCAGAGGTTCGGGCCGCCGCACTTGCGCGTGCGTCGGTCTCTTGTCACATGACGTCGCCATGGAGGACTAGCCTCAACGGCGACGTCGAAGAAACATGCGTATCGGCTTTCTCTTCAATCACGACCAGGTTCATCAGGTCGCGCACAGCCTGCCGATCGCGCTGGCGATGGCCCGCGCAGGCGTCGACGCCGAAGTCTTCGTGGCCACGACGAATCCGCGCCTGACCGCCGAGGTCAAACGGCTGGGCGGCGGTTTGATTGGCGACGGGATCACGCTCATTGAGCTTGGCCTGACGAGGGCGGTCAGTCAGGCGTTGGCGGGGGCGCTGGATGGGGTCCTGCCGGCTACGAAGTTGCTGATCTATAGGGACAATCTCGAGTTCTTCCGCTCTCTCGATGTGCTGGTGGTCGCGGAGAAGACCTCGTTGATCCTGAAAACCCGCTACCACCTAAACAATTTGAAGATCGTGCATACCCGCCACGGCGCCGGCGACCGGGCGATCGGGTTCGACAGGGCCAGCGCCGGATTTGACCATGTCCTGGTGTCCGGGCGCAAAATCCGCGACCGCCTGATTGAGGAAGCCCGGCTCGACCCCGACCGGATTTCTGTCGTGGGTTACCCCAAGTTCGATCTCGCGCGGGGCCGTGCGGGCATGCATCCGGTGCTCAACGAAGGTCGGCCGGTGGTGCTGTACAATCCGCACGTCTCGCCGCACCTGTCGTCCTGGTACGGCTCCGGCCGCAAGGTGCTCGACTGGTTTCTGGAGCACGACGAATACGACCTGATCTTCGCGCCCCACGTGATGCTGTTCGAGCGCCCGTTCGTGTTGAGCATCGATCGCCTGCGGGTCGACCGCGCCGGGCGGATCGACGAGCGCTACCTGCGCGCGCCGAACATCCACATCGATCTTGGCAGTCGGGCCTCCACGACCATGGCCTACACAGACCGCGCGGACATCTATCTCGGCGACGCCAGCAGTCAGGTCTACGAGTTCCTGTCCCGGCCGCGCCCGTGTGTTTTCCTCAACAATCGCGGCCTGCCGTGGCGGGACGACGCCAACTTCGCGCACTGGCGAAATGGACCAGTGATTGACGACGTGTCGGAACTCGGCGACGCACTTGCCCGGTCGCAGGACGGTCATGACGCTGTCTACCGGCCGGTGCAGCAGGCCATGTTCGACTACAGTTTCGACCTCACCGACGAGCCGTCGTCGACGCGCGCCGCGCGGGCCCTGGCGCGGGTCGCCGGGCTCGACTGGCCGTCGCCGGTCACCTCCGAAGCGGGGCCGCTCAGCGCCCATGGGTAAGGACGTTGGCCGGAGCGGTCCGGTCGGGCGGATCTACGGAAACCTGGGGCGCCTGATTGGGGGCAAGGCCGCCGCCGGCGTCCTCAGCCTGGCCTATATGGCGATCGCTACGCGCGCGCTCGGCCCCCGGGATTACGGTGTCCTGGTGCTGGTCCACGGTTACGCGATGACGGTCGGCGGTTTGATAGCGTTCCCCGGCTGGCATGCCATCGTCCGCTTCGGCGCCCAGGCCGTGGCGGCCGACGATCAGCCCCGGCTGGCCCGGCTGCTGCGCTTCGCTGGAATGGTAGAGGCGGCGGGCGGACTGCTCGCGGTGATCGTCGCGGCGTTGCTGGCGCCCGTCGTGGGCCGCCAGCTCGGCTGGTCGCCGACCGCGCTCGCGTTCGCCGCACCCTACAGCCTGGCCGTGCTGGGCTCGATCCGCGCGACCCCCGCCGGATATCTGCAGTTGGCCGGCCGGTTCGATCTGCTGGGCGCGCACAGTATCGTTGCCCCGCTCGTGCGGCTGGCGGGCGCCGGTGTGGCCGTGGCGCTGCACGCCGGGCTGCTGGGCTTCCTGGTCGCCTGGTTGGCCGCGGCCGTGGCTGAATGGGCGGTGATGTGGCTGATGGGAGCTTTCGTGGCGCGTCGTCGGCTGGGCCAGACGCCGTTGCTGGGTGGGGTGCGAGGAACGCTGACAGAGAATCCTGGAGTGTGGCGCTTTATGCTTGCCGCCAACGCCGACATCACGCTCGCGGAGCTCTCCGGCCGTCTCACCCCCCTTGCGGTCGGTTGGATCCTCGGTCCGGCCGCAGCGGGTTTCTACGCCATCGGTCAGCGCATCACGGTGGTGCTGTCGCAGCCGGCGCTGATTCTCGGCCAGGCGGCCTATGCGGAACTCGCCCGCCTTGTCGCCAGCGAGGGACGAGGACGGCAGGTACGGCGCGCACTCGCTCGTTGCCTGATCATCGCCGTCGTGGCGGCCGTGCCGGTGCTGGCGTTGATCGCGGTGTTCGGACGCGGCGTAGCGGTGCTGATCGGCGGCCCGCCGTTCGCCGCCGCGGCGGGCATCATCCTTTGGCTGGCGCTCGCGCGGTCGATCCTGATGGTCGGGCCCCCGATCAGCGCCGCGCTGACCGCGCTGGGCCGGCCCGGACTTTCGGTCACGGCGAACCTGGTCGCGGGTCTTGGCCTCTTCGCACTGCTGCCGCCGATGCTGACCTGGTGGGGCCTGACCGGGGCCGGGTTGCACGCCCTGCTGGCCGCCGTGGTCGCCTCGGGCCTGCTCGCGGCCTTCGTGTGGCGCGAGACGGCGGCAGCCTGATGCGCATCGCCTACATCATCAACTCGCTGGAAGGCGGCGGCGCGGCCCTGCCGATCTCGGCGGTGACCGGCCTACTGCGCGATCACGGCGCCGAGGTCGAGGTTCTCGCGCTGACTCGGCGCGACGGACGCTCGCTGGCGGCGCTTGAGGCGGCTGGTCTTAAGGTGCGGGTGCGTGAGGGTGTCGAGCGCGACAATCTTGCCGCCCTGGCCTGGCTTGACCGGGAGGTCCGCGGCGGCAGTTTCGGCCTGCTGTGGACGTCGCTCACGCGGGCGACGCTGCTCGGCCAGCTTGTCGGCATGCGCCGGGGGATTCCGGTGGTGAGTTGGCAGCACAACGCCTTCCTGAAGCCCGCCAATCTGGTGCTGCTGCGCGCCAGCCAGCGGATGTCCGCGCTTTGGATCGCTGACTCCCACAGCGTGAACGCCCTGACGGCTGCGCGGCTGGGCGTGCCGCCGTCGCGGCTGGCGACCTGGCCGCTCTTCGCCGCCGACGCCGCGGCGCCGCACGCCCCGGCCTGGCGGCCCGGTGAAATCCTGCGCCTCGGCGCCCTTGGCCGCCTGCATCCGGCCAAGGGGTTCGATGTTCTGGTGGCTGCGCTGGCGCGGATGAAGGCCCAGGGCTTCCAGCCGCCGGTCGAGTTCCAGGTGACCATCGGCGGCGAGGGCGAGCAGCGCGCCGCGCTCGAGGCCGGACTAGCGGCGGCCGGACTTAAGAATGTCAGACTGCCGGGATTCGAGAGCCATCCGCGCGCCTTCCTCGCCCGCCAGCATCTCTACCTGCAGCCCTCGCGCCGGGAGGGCCTGTGTATCGCCGCCCATGAGGCCATGCAGGCCGGCCTGCCAACGATCGTCTCCGCGGTCGGCGAACTGCCCTGGAGCGTCGTCGACAGTGAGACCGGCCTGGTCGTTCCGCCCGAGGACGCCGACGCCCTGGCCCGCGCGTTGGTGCGGCTGTTGTCGCAACCAGACCGTCTCGCCGCGATGGGCGCCGCAGCGCGGGCGCGGGTGCTCGGCCTCTTCGGCGGGGACGCCTTCGCCCAGGCCGGAGCCGAAGTCGTGCGCCGCCTGCCGGTCAGGCTGCCGGGCCCGGGCGGCGCAGCCTAGCGTTCGACCCTATTGCGATCTGCGGCTACAAACTCCGGCTCCGGCAGGCGGGGAGCCAGGGCGATGTCACCAGAGGGTCCGAACGATACGGCCGCGCGGCCGCCCGCCTGGCTGGTCCGGTGGTGGGGCGTCATGGATCTTCGGGTCGGCATCGTCCCGCTGCCAGTGGCGCTGGTGGTCGTGGGCCTGGCCGCAGCCTTCGTGCAGACCGGCGACGCGCCGTCGGACATCCTTATGAACATCGCCGTCCTGGCGACCGGCGGTTTCCTGTGCGCCGAGGTGGGCAAGCGTCTGCCGTGGCTGCGCAATCTCGGATTCGCGGCGATCCTCGCCACTTTCGTGCCCTCGTATCTGGTCTACGCGCACCTGCTGCCCGCGCCCTTGATCCGGTCAATCTCCGACTTCACCGAGACCTCGAACTTCCTCTACCTGTTCATCGCCTCGATCATCGTGGGTTCGATCCTGGGGATGGATCGCCGCGTGCTGATCGCCGGCTTCGTGAAGATCTTCGTTCCGCTCATCCTGGGGTCTGTCGCCGCGCTGGCGGTGGGCTGTGCGGTCGGAACCGCCCTTGGCCTGGGATTTCAGCACACCCTGTTCAAGATCGTCGTGCCGATCATGGCCGGTGGAGTGGGTGAGGGGGCGATCCCGCTTTCGGTCGGCTACGCCCAGATCACCCACCTGCCGCAGGGCGACTATTTCGCCGAGATCCTGCCCTCGGTGATGCTGGGCAGTCTGACGGCGATCCTGCTGGCGGGGGCGCTGAATTTCGTCGGCCGGCGCTATCCTCGTCTGACGGGCGAAGGGCGGCTGCAGCCGGGCGAGCATGACGTGCCGCTGGAAGGTGAGGGGGCGGTCCAGGTCGCGCCATCGGCCCAGACGGTGGGTGCGGCAGTGGTCCTGGTCGTCACACTCTACCTGGTTGGCGTCCTGGCCCAGAGACTCTGGCACTGGCCGGCGCCGGTGGTGATGCTGGCCCTGGCGGTGGCCTTTAAGCTGGGCCGCCTAGCGTCTCCCAGTCTCGAACAGGGGGCCTATGCGAACTATCAGTTCTTCTCCAATTGCGTGACCTACCCCCTCCTGTTCGCCATCGGGGTCTCCAAGACGCCGTGGGCGAAACTGATGGCGGCGTTCAACCTGCCGACCATCGCCACCATCGTCGCCACTGTCATCACTCTGATGGGGACCGGCTTTGTCGTGGCGCGGTTTGTGGCGATGTATCCGATCGAGGCGGCCATCGTGAACGCTTGCCACTCCGGTCAGGGCGGCACCGGCGACGTGGCGATCCTGACGGCGTCCAACCGCATGCAGCTGATGCCCTTCGCCCAGATCGCCACCCGCATCGGCGGTGCGATCACGGTCACCATCGCCCTGATCCTGTTCTCGCGCCTGGCTGGCTGAGCCCGCAGGGAGGTGCGCCGCGCTGCCGCTGCATGTAAGAAGCGGCCCATCGCGCCGTCCGGCCATTCCGCCGAACGGTCTCTTCCAGAGACCTGCAAGCCAAGCCAACGGGTATGTCGAAGCTTTCCGTAGCCCCCATGATGGACTGGACAGAGTAAATAACAAAATCAATGACTTATATAGGTTCTGGTGCAAATTTCGTGCTCCGGCATTCGCGTTTTCGTTCGCCCGATCTGGCCGTATTAGGCCGAATAGGACTCCCCTCCTGACCCTAGAGCCGGCGGTCGCACGGCGACCTTTTCGATCCTGCGCCACACTGCGCTGTCGCACGCACTGAACCTGCCGCCCACGTCATGCATGGCCAGATACGGGCCAGGTTTTCATTTCTTGCGCGTCGCTCGTTTGTCGCGCGCCGGAGCGGGATTCAGGCGATGGCGCGCGCCAGGTCCTCGTGCTGAAAGGCGCTGGCCATACGGTCGATCTGGTTGGCATTGAGGCCATGTTGGCCGGCCACGTCGCGCCAGGTGGCGACGACGTCACCGACCGCCTTGGCGACGGCGGCGGCCTCGTCCCTATCAACCCGGAAGTAGGCGGCGATGCCCAGCACAGTGTCCAGGGACGCGTCCTGGTCGGTCTCGTTGAGGGCCAGCGCGTGGATCCTTGGCTTCGCGTCGACCGGCATGGGGTTGAGGTCGTAGGCCGGCGAGAGGCGCCAGCCGCCAGCCTCGCGCAGGAAACCATGGTTGCGAAGATGGTCATCGGTGTTGGAGATCAGAACGTTGAACACCATCCGCCGCCAGAGCTGGGCCGCGTCGCCGGGGGCATCGGCGCCGTCCTGGCGAAGCACGTCCACCAGCTCCAGGTAGCTGCGAGTCTCGCCGTCGGCGGCGCCCAGCGCTGTGAGCGCCGAGCAGAACGGCCGGCGGTGGCCGTCGGCCATCCGATCGAAGCGGGACATCATGAACACCGGTCGCTTGGCGACTTGACGCAGTTGGAAGGGTGGGACGACGACGCCGGCCCGTTCGGCGAGCGTCATGGCCACCGACTCCCAGATCGGGATCGGCCAGTCGTCGGTCTGGCTGGGGAACTTGGCCATCATGAGTTGGCCCTCGGAGCCGAGCACCGAGGCTTTCGGCCGCGCGCCGCCCAAGGAGCTGCCGGGGGCCAGCAGCAGGCGCAGGTCCTCGTCGGTCTCCTTGTCTTCGAG
>JBBREC010000123.1:0-11121 GCA_038203295.1 Caulobacterales bacterium | reverse complement strand
GTGCTGAGCCGCAAGCCGGACCTCGCCGAGCCCGAACACCTTCCGTTCGGAGACGGCGACCCGGACGTGATCGTCGCGGGCTTCGGCCGCTTCGGGCAGATCGCCACCCGCCTGCTGATCGCCAACAACTTCAAGGTCGTGCTGCTCGACTCGTCCATCGAGCAGATCGACATCATCCGGCGCTTCGGCTGGCCAGTGCACTATGGCGACGCCAGTCGTATGGACCTGCTGCGCACCGCAGGCGCCGCCAAGGCGAAACTGATACTGGTGGCCATCGATGATCGCGACAAGGCCGTCGAGCTGGTCGAGGCGGCGCACGAGGCCTTCCCCGACCTGACCATCCTGGCCCGCGCCTACGACCGGCGGCACGCCTATGAGCTGCTGAAGACTCCCAAGGTCGGCGTCGAACGCGAGACCTTCGAGAGCGCGCTCAACATGGGCCGGCGCGCGCTCCTGAAGCTCGGCCTCAGCGAACGACGCGCCAGTCGCGCGGCCACCCTCTTCCGCGAGCAGGACGACAAGTTCTTCAGACAGCTCGCCCCCATCGCCGGCGAGGAGGAGAGCTACATCATGGCCGCCCGCGACGCCCGCGAGACCACCGAACGGCTGCTGCGCGCCGAAATGCAGAAGATTGCCGAGGAGGAGAACGCGGTGGAAACCGCCGTCGCCGCGCGCCAGCGCCGGTTGGAGGCGGACAAGGAGCGGGTATAGAAAGGCCGGCATGAGCCAAGCCCCGACCCTCCAGCCCCGCATCGAACCCGTCTCGTTCCGCGAGTATGGCGCCGATTTCAAAAGCTTCGCCGCTGACCTCGGCGGATCCTTCGAACGCTTCGGCTTCGCGGTGATCTCCGACCACGGCATCGCGCAGAACCACATCGACGCCGCGCTTGCCGCCGCCAAGACATTCTTCGCCCTGCCCGACGAGGCCAAGCTGAAATACAAGCTGCCGGTCGGCGGCCAGCGAGGGTTCACTCCGTTCGGCGTCGAGACCGCCAAGGGCGAGACCAACTACGACCTCAAGGAATTCTGGCACGTCGGGCGCGATCTGCCGCCGGGCCACCCCTACCGCGACCACATGGCAGACAACGTCTGGCCGGACGCTGAGGTCGCCGAGTTCCACGCGACCGTGGGCTGGCTCTACCAGGCGCTCGACGAAATGGGGCTGAAGGTGCTGGAGGCGATCGCCTGCTACCTGGGCCTGGACCGGAACTTCTTCGTGCCGACCGTGGACTTCGGCAACTCGATCCTGCGGCTGCTGCACTATCCGCCGGTCTCCAAGGAGGGCCCGCACATCCGCGCGGCTGCCCACGAGGACATCAACGTCATCACCCTGCTGCTTGGCGCGGAAGAAGCCGGGCTGGAGGTCAAGGATCATGACGGCCGCTGGATCGCCATCAACCCGCCACCGGGCGCGCTGGTCTGCAACATCGGCGACATGCTGCAGCGGCTGACCAACCACCGGCTCCCGTCGACGACCCACCGGGTGGTGAACCCCGCGCCTGAGCGCCGCGGTTTCCCGCGTTACTCGACGCCGTTCTTCCTGCACTTCAACTCGGACTACCGGATCGAGACCCTGGCGTCCTGCGTGGACGCCGCCCACCCCGACCGCTACCCGACCCCGATCACCGCCAACGACTACCTCCAGGAACGCCTGCGCGAGATCAAGCTGGCCTAGACGCTAGTGTGAGATCCGCAGGTTGGTGATGGCGCCGGCGATAGCGTCGAACGCAACGCCAAGAGTCGCTACATTCTGCACGTCGAAGAACTTGTCTGGCGCGCTGGCGCAGTTTTGCAGCAGCGTGCTGGCGCCGCCGGTGACCTCCACCCGGATCGTATAGATCTCGATGTGCTTGGCCTTCATGTTGGTGCACAGGATGGCGAGGCGTCCGTCAAGCAGCGCCGTGCGCTGGGCCGTGCTGTCCGTCGGACGCAGGCCGGTAAGCTTTTCCCAGACGAAGCCCAGACCGCCGTAGTGGCTGTCGTTGGCGTCGCCTGAATCGAAGTTGGTGTTCTCGCCGTCGGTCATCAGGATGACGATCTTGCGGGTGTGCGGCGTACCGTAGGCCGTGCCGTCGGCGAAGGGCGTGTTGGGCGTCAGCGCATGCCAGCCCCACATCAGGCCCATCGGGATGTTGGTCTCGCCAATAGCGTTCATGTTGTCGATCGAGGTCTTGATCGAGGCCGCGTCCCGGGTCAGGCGGATGACCGGCTGCAGCGTGCAGCCGGCGTTCGGGCCCAACTGATAGGTCATGCCGGACGAATTGAAGCTGCCGTTCCGCTTCAGCGCATTGCCCGTGTACTTCGCCGCGCGGATCTCCTTGGTCATCCAGGACGCGCCGTTGACCGCGTTGTCGTTCATATAGTCGTTGAAGTTGGAGCTGTCGGGCTCGTCGGGCCAGAAATAGGGCACGAACATGGTGTCCCGGTCGGCCCCAGCCGGGGGGGCCTCCTGGACATCATAGGGCTGCACGCGGATCTCAATGCATCCTGCCCAGTTCTGGCCGATACGCCGCATCATCGTGAAGCGGTCAGTGTAGAAACCGTCGAAGATGTCCGACCGTCCGGCGGTCCAGTGGTTCTTGGCCTCCGGATCGATCCACGATGGAATGTTCGTCCCCGTGTGGCCGGTGTCGCTGTAGTTCGAGCCGCTGATCGAGGTCGTACCCTGCACCCGCACGGTGTTGGAGAACGGAACCAGCGCAAGCTTCACCGCGTCCGGATCGTTGCTGCGCGCGGCGGCCGCGGTCAGCTTGTCGACCAGCTTCTTGGCCTCGGTCTTCAGCGTCGACAGCTTGGTCCCGGCCATCGAGCCGGTGTTGTCGAGCACCAGCGCAATCTCCAGCTTGTCCATGGCCCGCTGCACCTCGGACCCGACGGTGACCGGCGCGTGAACAAACATCGCTGGCGCGAAGGCCGGCAGGCTCACCGAGGCCTGCGACACGATCTTCTGGCCGACGATGGTGAAACTCGAACCCTGCAGGGCCGCGCCGTCGATCAGCTTCAGGTTGGCGACCAGCGCCTTGTCCCCCACCGCGTCGATGTCGGCGTCGGTGATGGCCGAAGACCGCGCCGCATAGAGCGTCGCGGCGTCCAGGGCGTCCTGTAGTTTTCCGCGTTGCTGGGTCGAGGTGTAGATGTCGAAGACCCCCAGCGAGACGGGGGCGAGAACCGCGAACCCGATGGCGAACGCCACCGCCGTCGCGCCGCGCCGGTCACGCGCCCACGCCTTCAGCGGGGCGAGAAGTCTGGTCGTTCCGATCTGTATCCGCATCTGGACACCCATTCCTATTTCTAGGCGTCCAGGATCGACCATCTCGGTAAAGGAATTTATGAAGGGATAGAGTAAAGTATTGATTCAGAAATAAAATCTGGAAACCTTAACAGCCAGGCTCCGTCCTTTAGCCGACGCCGCCGGGGCCGTTCCCAGGCCGTTGAGAGGCGGCCGGTCTTGCCGCGCGGCCATGTACCTTTGAGAAAATTCGCGCCGGATAAACCACGTACATAAGCCGTTCCTTAGGCACGCTCCGCGATAATGCCGCGTTGATTGGCTACTCTTGGAGGCAAAAATGCCGCGCTTGAAACAAGTGTTGACGGCCAGCGCCCGGTTTCTTCGCGACTTCTGCAAAGGTCGCGGCGGAAACATCGCCATCGCCTCCGCGCTGCTCGCGCCTGTGGTGATCGGCACCTTCGGCGTCGGCACTGAAGTCACTTCCTGGTACAGCGTTCAGCGAAAGATGCAGAATGCGGCGGATTCCGCTGCGTCGGCGGCGGCGACCAATGGCTCGGCAGCCTTCGCCGATGAGGCCCGCGCGGTGACCAGGACCTACGGCTTCATCGACGGTCAGGCCGGCGTCGTGGTCACCGCGCTTCAGGACCAGCCCTGCCCGTCCGGGGCTGCGGATTGCTACAAGGTCACCGTCCGCAAGCCAGTGCCCCTGCTGCTCGCGCAGATGGTGGGCTTCAGAGGCAACACCCTGATCGGAAACCAGCCGGCCGAGCTTCTAACGGCCAGTGCAACCGCCATGCAGGACACCGCGCCCCGGCCTTACTGTATTGTCGCCCTGGCTCACAGCGGGCAGTCACCGGCGCTTAGGACGAACGGCGCGCCCAACGCCGATATGATCGGCTGCAACGTGATTTCGAACACCGACGCCGTCTGCAACGGTCACGACCTGAACGCTGACATCGGCGATGCACACGGGACGAATGACGGTTGCGGCGCCAAGCGCCACTCCAACGTCCCGGTCATCGCGGACAAATACGCGCCGCTGGCCAGCAACATACCCGCCAGCAACTGTCCGGCCGGCTATTGGCAGGCGCCGAAAAAGAAGGGGGCGCCTCCGCCTTCAAACCAGCTCTCCGGCATCAGGCCCTTGGTCGGCGTCTACCAGGTCTGTGGCGATCTCCAGCTCACGGGAGATACGACGATCAACACTGGTGCAGGCGGCGCCATAATCCTGATCACCAACGGGGATCTGGATACGAACGGACATACGCTGCAAACCTCGGCCGGATCGTCGTTGACGATCATCTACACCGGCGACAACAACGCCATCTATTCCCACGTCCCCACCGGTGGTGGCGTGATCGATATCGCCGCTCCGACGACGGGGCTCTGGTCGGGCGTCGCCATGTATCAAAATCCGAGCCTCACCCAGGGCGTGGACGTGAGCGCGGCGGGCAACAGCCCGGCCTGGGACATCACTGGGCTGGTCTATCTTCCGCATGCGGACGTCACATTCAGCGGCGCAGTCAACAAATCCTCGAACGGAAAATCCTGCTTCGTTCTGGTGGTGGACACGCTGCTGATCAATGGCACCGGCAGCATCCTGGCGCGTGGCCAATGTCCGCAGGCCGGATTGGACATGCCGACCAACCCCGTACCCAGCCGGGGGAAACTGGTCGGATGATGCACGTCCGTCAATTCATCCGCAGGTTTGGTCGCGATCAGAAGGGCATCGCCGCCATCGAAATGGCGCTCGTCAGCCTGATGTTCAGCACAGCCCTGATCAATGCGGTCGAGATCGGTCGCTACGGCCTGGCGTTGATGCAGGTCGACAACGCCGCCCAGGCCGGGATTGCCGCGGCCAATCACGCCTGTGACGTCGAACATTTGCCCGCGACCCAGAATTGCGCAAACCTCTACTCGACGGTCAGCACTGCCGTGCAGAGCACGACGCTCGGAGACCGCATTTCAGTTCAGGGCCAAATCTCGGAGGGTTGGTACTGCATCAATTCCGCCAAGGCCCTTCAATACATCGCGCCTGTCAACGCCAAGCCGGCGGATTGCACTGCCGCTCTCAATCCAACAGGCTCGCCCGGGCTCTACCTCGGCGTCCACGCGACCTATGCCTATCAGCCGATCTTCCCGGGTCTGACAATTGGCGAGAACTTTTTGACGCCGGTCAATCGCACAGCCTGGGCGCGGCTTCTGTGATGTCCGGCCTGATGTTTCGCCGCTTCAGGGATAACAATCGCGGAACCGCGGCAATCGAACTGGCGCTCGTCCTGCCCATGTTCGTACTGCTAATTCTAGGGTCTCTGGGGGCCGCGAGCCTCGGTTTTTCGGTCGCCAGCATGAACTATGCCGTCGAAGAAGCGGCGCGCTGCGCGGCAGTGAATAAGACCCTGTGCTCGACCCCGGTCAGTACGGTTCTCTACGCTCAGGCGCACTATTCCGGGCCGTCGATCTCTCCCGTATTCGCCTACACCACGTCGGGTTGCGGCAATACGGTCACGGCCACGGCCACCTATTCGTTCAACCTCGTGCCGCAGTTCACGAATGTGCCGCTGTCCGTATCGGCCTGCCGTCCCTCGGCCTGATTTATGGCGAAGGCCGCAGGGGGCACGGGCCCGCGTCCGCGTCAGGGACGGCTGGCCAGGTCCTCGAGGTCTTCCGGGCCGCCGACCGTGACGCCCAGGTCGTTCACCAGGCCGGTGGACAGCGAATAGACCCAGCCGTGGACACAGACCGTCTGGCCCCGCGCCCAGGCGTCCTGCACGAACAGGTCGGAGGCGACGTTGCGGACCTGGCGGATGACGTTCAGTTCGCACAGGCGATCCAGGCGCGCACGTTCCTCGGGGATGGCGTCCAGCTCATGGCGATGATCGTGGCAAACCTCGCGGATCGGGTGCAGCCAGTGGTCGACGAGGCCACGCCGCCGTCCGTCGACCGCCGCCGCGATCCCCCCGCAGCCGTAGTGGCCGACCACCATCACGTGCTTGACCTTGATCACGTCGATCGCGAACTGCAGCACCGACAGGTAGTTGGCGTCCTGCGGCGGGGCGAGATTGGCGACGTTGCGGTGGACGAACAGTTCGCCCGGGTCGAGGTCGACGATGTCGTTGGCCGGCACGCGGCTGTCGGAGCAGCCGATCCACAGGTACTCCGGCGCCTGCTGGCCCTCCAGCCGCTTGAAGAATCCGGGGTCGGCGGCGACCTTGCGCTGCGCCCAGGCGCGGTTGTTGGCTTTCAGATCTTCAAGCATGGCCGCGATCTAGAACCGCAGCCGCCGCGCCACAACCCCGCGTCGCTAAACCGGCGTGGCGTCGGGCTGATTGTTCGGGTGCGCCGTCTTGAACGCGGGATGCTCCAGCGCCCGGTCGTTGACCGCCCGGATCGCCGGCCAGGCCGCCAGGTCCAGCTCGTAGCGGTTGGCCGAATAGACCTGCGGGATCAGGCAGCAGTCGGCGAGCGTCGGGGCATCCCCGAACGCGAAGCCCTGGCCGTACTTCGCCACCATTGGCTCCAGGGTGTCGAAGCCGTCGGTGATCCAGCGGTGGATCCAGGCCCGGTTGTCATCCGCGCTGACGCCCAGCTTGTTCAGCGCTCGCCCGACCCGGGTGTTGTTCAGCGGATGGATATCGCAGGCGATGATCAGCGCCATGGCGCGCACCCGCTGACGGTCCAGCGGCGACCGCGGCAGGATCGCGGGCTCGGGATGGGTCTCGTCCAGCCATTCCAGGATCGCCAGGCTCTGCGTCAGCGCATCGCCATCCCCGATGTCCAGCGCCGGCGTCAGGCCCTGCGGATTGACCGCCCTGTAGGCCGGCTCCCGCTGCTCGCCCTTCATCAGGTCGATGGGGACGTAGTCGTAGGAAAAGCCCTTGAGCGCCAGCCCGATGCGCACGCGATAGGGCGCGGTGGCTCGCCAGGCGGAATAGAGCGTCAGGCCCATCAGACCCCCCCTCTCAAACGATGCTGAAGGCGAGCTTGCCCACCCCTTCGACCTCGCCCTCCACCCGGTCGCCGCGGACCAGCGGACCGACGCCCTCCGGCGTTCCGGTGTAGATCAGGTCGCCGGGCGCCAGCGTCCACAGCTTCGAGGCCTCGGCGACGATCTCGCCCACGTTCCAGATCATGTGGGCGACCGTGGAGTCCTGCTTCACCTGACCGTTCACCGAAAGCGCGATGCGGCCCTGCGGCGGGGCGCCGGTCCATGCCTTGATCGGCGAGATCGGGGCCGAGGCGTCGAAGCCCTTCGAGGCGTCCCACGGCTGGCCCTTGTCCTTGGCGGCGTTCTGCAGGTCGCGCCGGGTCAGGTCGACGCCGAACGCATAGCCGTAGACCAGATCCAGCGCGGTCTCTACCGACACATCCCGGCCGCCGCCGTTCAGCGCGATCACCAGCTCGATCTCGTGGTGCAGGTTGGCGGTCGCCGGCGGATAGGCCACGTCGACGCCCGGCACGACGATGGCGTCGGCGGGCTTGGCGAAGAAGAACGGCGGGTCCCGATCGTCGCCCCCCATCTCCACGCGGTGGGCGGCGTAGTTGCGCCCCACGCACAGGATGCGACGCACGGGGAAATCGCGCGACGAGCCCTGCACGGGCACGGCGACGACGGCGGGCGGATCGAACAGATACGGGCTCATGCCCAGCCGATTACGCCTCGCCCTGCGCGAAGTGAAGTCGCCGAAGTGAAGCCGCCCTACTTGACCACCAGCGAGACGCCCCGCCCCCGCGGGTCCGACGCGGCCCTGGGCGTCCCGGCCACCACCTGGATGGCCTCGATATCGCCGTTGTAGCCCTGGTCCTCGAAGCGATAGCCGCGCGCCGCCAGCGCCGCCGTCAGCGTCGCCGGGAACGGCGCATAGGGCTCGGAGAAGATCGTGTTCTCCGGCAGCAGCTGATGGTGGAAGCGCAGCGTCGCCAGCGCCTTTGGCAGGGCGAGGTCGAAGTCATAGACGTCGGCCAGCACCTGGAACACCGAGGTGAAGATCCGCGAGCCCCCCGGCGTGCCGATCACCATGGCCACGCGCCCGTTCTTGGTCAGGATCGTCGGCGTCATCGAGGACAGCGGCCGCTTGCCGGGCGCGATGGCGTTGGCGTCGCCGCCGACCACGCCGAACTGGTTCGGAACGCCCGGCTTCACCGAGAAGTCGTCCATCTCGTCGTTCAGCAGGAAGCCCGCGCCTTCCACCACCACGCCCGCCCCGTAGGAACCGTTCAGCGTATAGGTATTAGAGACGGCGTTGCCCCAGCGGTCGACCACCGAGAAGTGCGTCGTCTGCGGCTTCTCGAGGCCCGGCTTCACCGCCTTCGTCGCCGAGGGCTTGACGGGGTCGATCTCCCGGGCCTGGCGCGCCATGTAGGCCGGGTCGGTCAGGGCGGCCACGGGAACCTTCACGAAGTCCGGGTCGCCCAGGTATTCTGCGCGGTCGGCGAACACCCGCTTCTCGATCTCGGAGACCAGGTGGACGTACTGCGGCCCGTTCAGCGCCTGTCCCTTGAACAGCGGCGCGGCGTCGGCCTTCATCGCCAGCAGTTGCATCAGCGCGATGCCGCCGGAGCTGGGTGGCGGGGCGGTGATCACCCGATAGCCGCGCCACTTCCCCTCCACGGGCGCCCGCCAGGCGACCTTGTAGGCGGCCAGATCGGCCCGGCTGATCAGCCCCTTCACAGGCCCCCGGTCCATCTGCGCCACGATCAGGGCGGCGGTCGGGCCTTCATAGAACGCCTTGGGCCCGCCCTTCGCGATCGCCTGCAGCGTCGCGGCCAGCTCCGGCTGGCGGAAGCTGCGGCCCTCGGCCATGGCGCCGAAATAGCGGTCGAAATTGGTCTTGCCCGCGAACTGCGGCCGGCTCTCGTCGCGCCCCTGGATCAGGCCGGGCGGAACCACGAAGCCGTCCCTGGCCAGCCGGATGGCCGGCGCCAGGTCGCGCGCCCAGGACAGCTTGCCGAACCGCCTGTGCGCTTCCGCCATCCCCAGCACCGTCCCGGGCACGCCGGCCGACAGCGGCCCGATCAGGCTGAGGTCGGTGATCGGCTCGCCCCGCGCGTCCAGGTACATCCCGGCGCTGGCCCTGGCGGGCGCGGTCTCGCGGTAGTCGAGGAAATAGGGCTTGCCGTCGACATAGAGGGTCATGAACCCACCGCCGCCCAGGTTGCCGGCCTCCGGATAGGTCACCGCCAGCACGAAGGCCACCGCCACGCCGGCGTCCACGGCGTTGCCGCCGGCCTTCAGGATCTCCTGCGCGGCTAGCGCGCCATAGCGGTCCGGTGAGGCCACCGCGCCGGCGGTCAGCGCCCGCGGCGCGGGCGCCGCGGTGGTCGCGGCCGGCGCGACGGTCAGCAGCAGCGCCAGGCTCGCGGCGAACAGGGTCTTCAGGACTGGCAAGGGCGTCGCTCCATCGGCAATCCCCCGAAATGCGCAACTTGCCCCGACCTTGGCAAGACCCGCCCGCGCGCCCGCCTCTCCCCCGCGCAGCGAGAGGAAGAGGGCCGGGGAGAGGGCGGCTGGCGGCTTCCGCCCGCATGATGGCGGGGCGAGGGCCCGCCCAGGACCTCCGGCGTCGGACTTTGCCGGCTGGACTCATGCTGCGACCCCCGGTGGTGAGCCCGTGGAGAGCGAATGATTCGACGACTGGCGCTGGCCGTGGCCTTCGTGACGCTCGCGGAATTACGGTGACACTGTCGGGAATGGCCGGTCCGCTGAGCCCGGTCCTGTAACTGCACCGACCGGCGTGAGCCCTATCATCGACTCCTTCGAGGACGGCGCGGAATTTCGTACAGTGTCATCGTGATTGCCACCTCCCGCTCAGGCTTGGTTTCCGGGCGCGAGCTTCGGCGCAGCGGTCGCACGCGATGACCACAGGGCCTGGCCCAGAAAAGTCGCAAACGCGAACACGCCGACGCTGAACACGAGATCGCCCGGCACGCGGGCCCACACCAGGGCCTGCATCAGCGGGCTATGTATAAACTCAGCGCTGCGCGCATAGGCGTAGCCATGGGTGAAGCTGGCATAGGTCTGCAACAGGCCCTGGGGCGCAAGCGACAGGAAGACCATCATCCCCAGCCCGATGTTCAGGGACCAGAAGCTGATCGCCAGCAGGCGGTTGTTCCAACGCGCCGGATCGGTGAGGCCGCGCAGGCAGAACAGCACTAGCCCGAGGCCTAGCATGCCATAGACGCCGAAGAGCGCGGCATGGGCATGGGTCGCGGTCATGTTCAGCCCTTGCATGTAGTATAGCGCCAGGGGCGGGTTGATCATGAAGCCGAAGAGCCCCGCGCCGATCAGGTTCCAGACCAGAACGGCGGCGAAGAACATGAACGGCCAATGGTAGGCTTTCTGCCATTCGGAAACAGCCGAATGCTGTGCGCGGCTGTAGGCCTCGAAACCCACCACCACCAACGGCACGACCTCGAGCGCAGAGAAGACGCTTCCCAGCGCTATGACGCCGGTCGGCGTGCCGCTGAAGTAGAGGTGGTGGAAGGTGCCCAGCACCCCGCCGCCTAGGAAAATCAGGGTTGCGAAGAGCACCGAGGTCGTGGCCACCGAGACGCGCAGCAAACCCATGCGCACGAAGAGTGCGGCGCCGATCGCCGTGGCGAACACCTCAAACACGCCTTCGACCCACAGGTGCACCACCCACCAGCGCCAATACTCCATGATCGAGATGTGGGTGTGCTGACCATAAGCCAGGCCGGCGCCGAACAAGAGGCCGATCGACACCGTCGAAAGAACCACCAGATAGAGCAGCGACTTGGTCTCCCTGGCCTTCAGCGCCGGCCACATGGCGCGCAGCACCAGGACCACCCAGAGCAGAAGGCCGACGAAGAGGTAGACCTGCCAGAACCGGCCCAGGTCGAGATATTCATAGCCCTGATCGCCGAACCAGAAA
>JBBREC010000122.1:0-11589 GCA_038203295.1 Caulobacterales bacterium | reverse complement strand
CCATAGCAAGAGGGCGGCGCTCCGGTCGCCCGGAACTCCGCCCTCTCATCCAGATCCGTTGGGGGATCTGTGCCTTCCTGGTCTCAGCGACTTCGGTTCGCGGGTCGCCCCGCTGGTTTTCCGTCGCCTCGGTGTCTCCTGGAAGTCTGTCCCGGGTCGCCCCGGTCCTCGCTTCCGAGAAACCTCCTGCTCGCCTCTGCTTCGGGGTCCACCGTTGCCGGTCTTTCCGTCCGCCCGCGCCGCATTCCCTCTCGGCAAAATGAGGTTGCTCCCGAACTCTGAGCCTCGCAAGCGGGCCCTGCGCCCGTTTCCTGGCGGGCCTGTCAAAAAGCGGTGAACAACCGGTGGACAGGTGGTGGAAATTCTCGGGTTTCTGCAATCGAAACAATGGTCGGAGATATCCACAGGAAACCACGGATTGGCCCTCAGCGACCTGCTCCCAACGCCTCGCGGCGCTCCTCAAGGGCCAGCCATTCCTCTTCCGCCGGAGCAAGGCCAGCGCGGGCGGCGTCGAGCTCGCCGCTGAGCTTCTGGAAGCCTGCCGGATCGCGTGCGTAGAGGCCCGGATCGGCCAGTCTGGCCTCCAGTGCGGCGAATTTGCCGGGGGCCTCGGCGATCAGGGTTTCGAGCTCGGCGAGGCGCCGCTGGTCCTTGTAGGTCAGCTTGCCCGCCGGCCGCGCCGGCTCCGGCTTCGGCGCGGGGGCACGCGCCGACGCGATCTTCGGCGCCGCGAAGGCCTGCACCGGCAGGCGGGCGAAGAAGCCGGGGTTCTGGGCGATGAAATCCTGCCAGCCGCCGGGCGTCTCGACGGCGCGTCCGGTCCCGTCCAGTCCGATGGTCGAGGTAGCCAGGCGATCGACGAAGTCGCGATCGTGGCTGACCAGGATCAGGGTGCCCTCATAGTCGGCCAGCAGGTCTTCCAGCAGGTCAAGAGTGTCCATGTCGAGGTCGTTGGTTGGCTCGTCCAGGACCATGATATTGGCGGGCTTGGCCAGGGCGCGGGCCAGCAGCAGGCGGTTGCGTTCGCCACCCGACAGGCTGCGCACGGGCTGGCGGAGCTGGGCCTCGGTAAACAGGAAGTCCTTGGCGTAGCCCACCACATGACGCGGCTCTCCGCGCACCAGCACATGGTCTCCGCCGGCCGGCAGCAGCACATCGCGCAGCATCATCTCCGGCAGCAGGGCCGCGCGGGACTGGTCGATGTAGTTGATCTCCAGATTGGTCCCGAGCTTCACCTCGCCCTCGTCGGGCTGGATCTCCCCCAGCAGCAGCTTGACCAGGGTGGACTTGCCCGCTCCGTTCGGGCCGACGATGGCCACCTGGTCGCCGCGAATGATCCGCGTGGAAAAGTTCTTCAGCAGGACCTTGTCGCCATAGGCCTTGGAGATGGCGGTCACCTCGGCCACCCGCTTACCCGACGTGCCTGAGGACGACAGGCCCATGTTGAGTTCGCTGCGGGTGTCCCTCAGCCGGTCGAACTTCTCCTGCCGCAGGCTCTCGAGCCGGCGCTTGCGGCCTTCGTTGCGCGCGCGCCGGGCCGTCACGCCGCGGGCCATCCAGTGCTGTTCGCGCTGGATGAAACGGTCCAGCCTGCGGGCCTCCTCGGCCTCCTGCGCCGCGATCTTCTCGGCCCACTCCTCAAAGCCCGCGAAGCTGGCGTCCAGCCGTTTTACCAGTCGGTACTCCAGCCAGAAGCAGCGCTTGGTGACCCGCTCCAGGAACGCCCGGTCGTGGCTGACGATCAGGGCGGCCGAGCGCGAGGCTGCGAGTTCGGCTTCCAGCGTCTCGATGGCCAGGATGTCCAGGTGGTTGGTCGGCTCGTCCAGCAGGATGACGTCGGCGTCCTCGGCGAACGCCCGGGCCAGCGCCGCGCGGCGGATCTCGCCGCCCGAGAGCCCCTGGGCCTTCTTGGCCGGATCCAGCCCGAAGTCGGTGAGCCGGGCTTCGGCCATGTAGTCGGGCGCGCCGCCGGCGGTGGCGTAGTCCAGCAGGGTCTCGCCCGTGATCTCCGGCTCCTGCGGAACGAAGGCGATGGTGGTCCCGGTGGTGAGGTTGCGCTCGCCGCCGTCCGGCTCGATCTGGCCGGCAAGGATCCGCAGCAGCGTCGATTTGCCTGCCCCGTTACGCCCGACCAGACAGGCGCGCACCCGCGCATCCAGCGCCAGGTCGACGCCGTCGAACAGCATCAGCGGACCGTCCGCCAGGCGGACGTCCTTAAGGGCGAGGATGGGTGCGCGCATGGGACGGCGGGACAGATACAGGCCCCGGCGGCGAGCGCAACCCCGAGCCTAGAGCGGATTGTAGCCCGTCGAGGCCAGTACGATCGACATCAGGGCGAACGCGCTGCAGGCTAACAGCAGGCCGACGGCCCACGCGGAGGGACGGGACTTGTGCCGGGTCGGGTTCGCCATGGCCGTCTCTCCCGCCTGCGCTGAGATCGTGTGAGGTTCGGATCCCGGCCTTGAACCTGGCATGAACGGCGCTGTCAGGGTCATTGCTGCAAAGTTGACGCCCGCCGTGCAAGTGCGCCATGGACCGCGGCCCGCGGAAGCCGCTACGGATGGCCCTGTTCGAAAGAAGGGGGAGCCGAGTGCGCGTCGAAGGTTCGCCCGTCCAGGCCGCAGGAGCGGCGGAGGTGGTGCTGCCCTGCGCCGACCTGGCCGCGGCTCTCGAGGTGTTCGTTGGCCGGCTGGGATTCCGGGTGGAGACCATCTTCCCGGCGGACGAGCCCCGGGTGGCGAGTCTTTCCGGCCACGGGCTGCGCCTGCGCCTGGAGCCCGGCGACGGCGATCCGGGGCTAATCCGTCTGGCCGGCGCGGGCGAGACCGTGATCGCGCCCAACGGAACCCGGATCGAGTTCGTCGACCCCGACCCGCCGGTCGAGGTGCCGCCACTCAGGCCAGACTTCATTCTGACCCGCGCCGAGGACGGCCCCGGCCCCGGCGAAGGTCGCGCCGGTATGCTCTACCGCGACCTTATCCCGGGCCGGCTGGGTGGACGATTCATCGCCTCGCACATCACCATTCCCGACGGCGGGCCGGTCTCTGACTGGGTGCACTTCCACAAGATCCGCTTCCAGATGATCTTCTGCGCCCGGGGCTGGGTACGGGTGGTCTACGAGGACCAGGGGCCGCCTTTCGTCCTGCAGGCCGGAGACTGCGTGCTGCAGCCCCCGCGCATCCGTCACCGGGTACTGGAAAGCTCGCCCGGCCTCGAGGTGGTTGAGATCGGCTGCCCCGCCCTGCATGAGACGCTCGCCGACCATGACCTGGTCCTGCCGACCGGGCGCCTCGATCCTGCCCGCGATTTCGAAGGTCAGCGCTTCCTGCTTCACGTGGCGTCCGATACGCTCTGGACCGCCCACGGCGACACGGGCTTCGAGCGCCGCGACACCGGCATGAAAGGGGCCACCGGCGGCCTCGCCGAGGTCCGCGTGATCCGCCCGGCATCAGCCAACGCCTTCGCCGCCTGCGGCTACGACGGTGAACTGCTGTTCGGCTTCGTACTGGAGGGGACGGCAGTGCTGGACCACGCCGGCGACCACCCGCTCGGACGCCGCGACGCCTTCGTCATCCCGCCGGACCGGGGGTGGGGCCTCAGCCAGGCGTCCTCCGACTTCCGGCTGCTCGAGGTCATGCTGCCAGCCGGGGCCTCGGAGGCCTGATGTCGGACGAAGCTGCAATCATCGAGCGCGAGGCGGGCCTCAGCAAGGGCCTCAGCCGCAGCCAGATCGTGATGATCGGCCTGGGCGGCGCTATCGGCACCGGCCTCTTCATGGGCAGTGGCATCGCCATCGGTTACGCCGGCCCCGGCGTCCTGATCAGCTATCTGATCGCTGCCTTCGCCGCGATGGTGGTGGTCTTCAGCCTCTCCGAGATGGTGGTGCTTCACCCTGCGGCGGGGTCGTTCGGCGTCTATGCTGAGACCTACCTGAACCGCTGGGCGGGTTTCGTGGTCCGCTACACCTACTGGGCCGCCCAGGTGATCGCCGTGGGCGGCGAGGCGGTGGCGGCTGGAACCTATATGAGCTGGTGGTTCCCCGGCGTGCCGGTCTGGGCCTGGTCGCTGGGGTTCGCGGCGATCCTGCTCTACGTCAACGCCCGCTCGGTCTCCAATTTTGGAAGCTTCGAATACGTCTTCTCGGTCATCAAGGTGACCGCCATCATGGGTTTTATCATCCTGGGCGGCGCGGCGATCCTGGGCGTCGGCCAGCCCGCGGTCGGATTCCACAACCTCTACGCCCTGCAAGGCGGCTTCCTGCCCCATGGCTGGATGGGCGTCTGGATGGGGACGATCATGGCGATCTTCTCCTTCGTGGGGACCGAGATGGTCGCCGTCACGTCCGGCGAGACCGCCGATCCGAAGACCGCCATCCCAGCGGCGCTGCGCGCCATGGCCGTGCGCCTGGCGCTCTTCTATCTGCTGGCGCTTACCGTCCTGATGAGCTTCGTCCCCTGGACCGAGACGGGCGCAAAGGTGATCACCGAGAGCCCCTTCGTCCGCGTCTTCGCCCACACCGGGGTGCCGGCCGCGGCCGGGATCATGAACTTCGTGGTGCTGAGCGCGGCGCTCTCCAGCATGAACGCCAACATCTATCTCAGCGCCCGGATGCTGTTCTCGCTGTCGCGGGGCGCTTATGCACCCGCCCGCCTTGGCCGCCTCAGCGGTACTGGCGCACCCACGGCCGCCATTATCACGTCAGGCGCCTGCGTGGTGGCCGCCGCGGCCATCTCGTTCTTCACGCCGCTGGCCTACAACTATCTCTTCGGCGTGGCGCTATTCGGGGCGATCTTCGTCTGGATCATTATCCTGCTCAGCCATCTGGCCTTCCGACGTCGCCACAGGGGGCAAGACCTTCCCCTGCGCATGCCGTTCTTCCCCGCGCTGCAGATCGCTGGCCTGGTCCTGCTTGTCGCAATTCTGGTCACCATGGGTCTCGACACCGAGTTCTGGAACATCTCCTGGATCGTCGGCGTCCCCTGGCTAGCGCTGCTGACGGCGGCCTATTTTGTGCGGCGGCGGTGGCGACACTGACCCGATGAAAGGGGCCGATCGCGCGCCGCGCTCGACGCGATACGCGCGAGCGCCTAGATGCACCCCCATGTCCGGCGAACCGTTCTGGCGGCGAAAGACCCTCGAGCAGATGACCGCGCCCGAGTGGGAGAGCCTGTGCGACGGCTGTGGCCTCTGCTGCCTGGTGCGGTTCGAGGAGGAGGACTCCGGCGAGATCATCCCGACCCGAGTGCACTGCAAGCTGTTCGACGCCCACGCCTGCGCCTGCACCGACTACGCCAACCGCCAGAAGTACGTGCCGGATTGCGTGAAGCTGACCCCCGGCAATATCGAACAGCTGGGATGGATGCCGTTCTCCTGCGCCTACCGTCGTATCCACGAAGGCAGGGACCTGGCGTCCTGGCACCCGCTGGTTTCCGGCGACCCGGAGAGCGTGCATCGCGCCGGCGTCTCGGTCCGCGGACAGACGATCAGCGAAAACGCGCTCGCCCAGTCCGAGGACGCGCTCAATTTCGCGGCGCCGGACCTGATCGACGAACGGGGGCGAGAGTAGCGTGCTTGCGTGACGGAACCCGCGCGCCGATCTAGTACTCACACTCTAGAAACGATCTTTCGAGAAAGCGGACGAACTTGGCGAGCGACCCCTATCAGGTCCTGGGAGTCTCCCGCACCGCGAGCGCGGACGAGATCCGCAAGGCGTTCCGCAAGCTCGCCAAGGCGAACCACCCCGACACCAATCCCGACAACAAGGAAGCCGAAGAGCGCTTCAAGCGGGTCAGCGCGGCCTTCGACATCGTGGGTGACGTGCCCAAGCGCAAGAAATTCGACGCCGGCGAGATCGACGCGGATGGCCGCGAGACCATGCGAGGCTTTGGCGGCGGCGGGGCCGGCCCCTGGGGCGCGCAGCCCGGCGGACCGGGCCGCGGAGGTCCTGGCGGCGGCTATCAGAGCCAGAGCTTCGAGGGCGTCGACCTGGGCGACATCCTGGGCGAGATGTTCGGCGGACGCGGCCGTGCAGGCCCGGGCGGCGGTCCGGGCGGCGGCTTCGGCGCCCAGCGCGGCTCCGATGTCCGCGCACGGTTGGAGATCGACCTGGAGGACGCCATCCGCGGCGCCAAGCGGCGCATCTCCTTCTCCGACGGCCGCACTATCGACGTCAGCATCCCTAAGGGCGCCCAGGAGGGCCAAACGCTCCGGCTGAAGGGCCAGGGCGCCCCCGGCCGCGCCGGTGCTGGCGACGCCATGATCGAGTTGACCATCGCGCCGCACCCGATCTTCCGTCGCGAGGGCGATGTTCTGGTGATGGACGTACCGGTCACGGCCTATGACGCGGTCCTCGGCGGGAAGGCCGAGGCATCGACCCCCGACGGTCCGGTGACCCTGACCATTCCCAAGGGCGCCAACACCGGCACGCGCCTGCGGCTCAAGGGCCGCGGCCTCGCCGACCCGCAGGGTCGCCGCGGCGACCTCTTCGCGCGCCTGGTGGTCACCCTGCCAGACACGCCCGACGCCAGCCTTGAGGGCTTCGCGGAGATCTGGAAGCGCGAGCGGCCCTACACCCCCAAGCGCAAGACGTGACAGGCGCGGCCCCACCGCCCCATAACCCAAGCGTTCAGCCCCGGTTCAGTCCCGGCCCGCTAGATGGAGCGATATGAAACGCCACCTGCTCATCGCCGCGCTGTTGCTTGGCGCGTTCGCGCCGGCCGCCGCGTCGGCGGACGGGCGCCTGGGCGGCGAACGCGCCGAGCGGCCATTTGTGTTGGTGGCCGGGGGCCAGGTCCCGCTTTCGCGCGTTCTGGCCATGATTGCCCAGCGCACGCCGGGCAGGCCGCTCAACACGACCCTCGGGGAATCCGGGGGCAGGCCTGCCTATTTTGTCCAGTGGCTGATGTCGAATGGCCGCGTTGTGGTCTTCATCGTGGACGCTGAGTCCGGCGCCGTGATGGGCCAACAGGGCGGCTGAACCACCGGATTTGAAAGGACGCCAGATTGCGTATCCTGCTCGTTGAAGACGATCCCGATCTCTCCCGCCAGTTGAAGATGGCGCTGGCCGACGCCGGCTATGCGGTCGACCACGCCCCCGACGGCGAGGAGGCCCAGTTCCTGGGCGAGACCGAGCCCTATGACGCGGTGATCCTGGACCTCGGCCTGCCCAAGGTGGACGGCGTCTCGGTGCTGGAACGCTGGCGACGCGAGAACATGGCCTCGCCGGTGCTGATCCTGACCGCCCGCAGCGCCTGGAGCGAAAAGGTCGCGGGCTTTGACGCCGGCGCCGATGACTACCTGACCAAGCCCTTCCACACCGAAGAACTGCTCGCCCGCCTGCGCGCCCTGCTGCGCCGTTCCGCCGGGCACGCCGCGCCCAGCCTCGCCTGCGGCGGCCTGCGGCTGGACCCCCGGGCGGCCCGCGCCAGCGTCAACGGCGAGCCCCTGCGGCTGACCTCGCTGGAGTACCGCCTGCTACACTACCTGATGATGCACCAGGGGCGGGTGATCAGCCGGACCGAGCTGGTCGAGCACCTCTACGATCAGGATTTCGACCGCGATTCAAATACCATCGAGGTGTTCATCGGCCGAGTGCGCAAGAAGATCGGCGCCGACCGCATCGAGACAGTCCGCGGGCTCGGTTACCGGCTGATCTGCCCCGCGGAAGAGGTCGGAGGCGAGGCGCAAGCCTCGTGACGTCACGGCTTCGCTGATCCCGCGAGTCCTGCGCCAACCGTCGCTGGCGCTCAGGCTGGTGCTGCTGGCGCTGGGTTGGAGCCTGGCGGCGCTGCTGGTCTTCGTGGTGGTCTGCGCGATGCTGTTCCAGGGCGCGGCGATTCGCCGAGTCGACCAGACCCTTGGCGAGCTCACCGACAACCTGCTCACCTATTCCACGGTGGACAACGGCCAGGTCTTCGCCCCGCCGCTCACCGACGAGCGCGCGCTCCGGGCCTACTCCGGCCGCTACTGGGAAATCGCCGAGACCGCCGCCGACGGTCGGATCAGGCCGATCGCGCGATCCTACTCGCTGTTCGACGCCGTCCTGACGCCGCCGCCGGACCTTGCCGCCCGCTTCAAGGCCAGGCCGGGCCGGGCGCTGGCCTACGATATCCGCGGTCCGCTCAACGAGCCGTTGCGGGCCCGCGCGCAGCAGAACTGGCTGCCGGGACGCCAGGCGCCGGTGATCTTCCTGGCCGCCGAGGACCGCAGCGCCGTCGACCGCGACGTCCGCAGCTTTGTGGCGGCCACCGCCGGCGCCTTCATCCTTCTGGGCGCCATGTTGATCGGGGCTATCGTCATCCAGGTCCGCGTCGGCCTGCGCCCGCTGTTCGAGCTGCGGCGTGAGGTCGCGGCCGTGCGGCGCGGCAAGGCCGAACGGCTGGCCGGCGCCTACCCCAGCGAACTCACCCCGCTGGCCGACGAACTCAACGCCCTGGTGGCCCACAATCAGGAAGTCGTGGAGCGCCAGCGGACCCACGTCGGTAACCTGGCGCACGCGCTGAAGACCCCTATCTCGGTGATGCTCACGGAGGCAGGCCAGCGCCCTGGACCGCTCGCCCAGGTAGTCACCCGCCAGACCGAAGCCATGCGCCAGCAGGTCGACCACCACCTGCGCCGCGCCCGCGCCGCGGCCCGCACCCAGGGCCAGGGAGAGCGCACCTCCGTCGCCGAGGTGCTGGACGAACTCTCCCGGACCCTGGAGCGGATCTTTCGGGACAAGGGTGTCTCCATCGACTGGGATTCGCCAGAGGACATCTACTTTCTGGGCGAGCGTCAGGACCTGCTGGAAATTGCCGGCAACGCTATCGAAAATGCCTGCAAGTGGGGCAAGGCCCGGGTGCGTGTAAGGGCGACAGCCTTCGGCGACGAGCGCTTCAGGCTGGTGGTCGAGGACGACGGCCCTGGCCTGCCGCCAGACCAGTGGGACGAGGTTCTGCGGCGCGGCGCCAGGCTCGACGAGAGTGCGCCGGGCTCGGGCCTTGGCCTTTCGATCATCGACGAACTCGCCCGCGCCTACGGCAGTGTCCTGACCCTCGGCGACTCGCCGCTGGGCGGCCTGAAGCTGGAGACGGACCTACCAAGGGCGGCCGCGTAAGTCACCGTAATCTTGGCGGTTCTTTAACCCGGGGAAACCAAGATAGACCCTCAGTGGAACGCTGTTCCGCGACTGGAGTCGGCATGGTCGCCCTCAACGAGCGCAAGATCGCGATCGTCAGAACACTGGTCGAATCCGCACCCGACCGGGTGGTCGGCCGGCTGCAGGAAGCGCTGTTCGAATCCGCCGGCGATTCCGCGCTCGCCGGCGTGCGGAAACTGGTCGAGATCGAGGCCCGGGACAGGCGCCTGCGCAACGAGATACTGTCTCCGATCGCTCCTCTGTGCGTCGGCGACGGCGTCAGCGCGCGCAAGCTGATCTTCCCCGCCCGGGCGCTGTCCTGCCTGTGGCACGGTCTCAGGGACCTGGCGCCCGACGTCGTCGCCGCGGCCGACACCGCCATCGCCGAGCTCACTGAGGAGAGTCCCCAGCGCATCGTTGACGTCATGAATCGCTCCTTCGACGCCCTGACCCGCCTGGCGGCCGGCGCGCTCCGGGCCCGGGAACAGCGCGATTTCTTCGTGGCGGCCGAACTCTGCGATCGGGCACGCCCTGGCGGCGCGGAGCTGCTCGCCGCCTGCCTCGACTTGGCGCCTGTGGTCCGCAAGGCGGCCGCGCGCCTGCCCGAATGGATCGGTCACTCCGGGGAGGACACCACCGCGGCGACCCGGCTCGCATACAAGGACGCCGTGGTCCTGGCCGACGACGCCGGCCCGCGGTTTTTCGAAATGCTGGCCGCCCAGCTTTCTCCGCCCTGGATGATCCTGCGGGTCATCTCCGCGGTGATGGACAAGCCCACCGAACGCTACATGGCCGATTCTGAAGTCGGCGGCTTCGGCGAAGGCGTGATGACGGAAATCGACGAGTCGCTGGTGGCGATCAGCAAGCTCGACCTCGACGGCGGCGCCGCGGCCGGTCGCGCGGCCGGCAAGCTGGTCGAGCTTATCTCGCTGCAGACCACCGAGCTCGAGGCCTGTATTGAGCTTTCCCGCGACCATGGCTGGGGCCACCGGATCGTCAAGCAACGCAAGGCGCTTGCCAGCATTGTCGAAGGCCGGCTGCGTGAGGCCGAGAAGGCCGCCGACGCGGCCCTGCCCACCGAAATGGGCAGCAAACAGCGGATGCGCCGCAACCTGCCGCGACTGACGGTCCCGCCCGAGGAACGCGCCACGATACGGGCCAGGACACTGCTAACCTTTACCCAGGAAATCCGCTCCAGCGCCAACTACGCCGGCTTCTCGGCGACCCACGCCAAGACGCTCGAGAATGTCGGCGCCATGCTCGACCACTACGTCGAGGACATTCTGGACCACCTCAAAACTGGCGACGTCGAGCACGTGGAGATTGCCGCGGCCTTCCTCGCCATCGCCGCCGACTTCTGCGATCTGGTCCGCGACGAGAAGGCCGCCGCGCTAGTTCGCCGCCGTGCCGCGGTCGCCTGCCACGGCGACGCGGCCGGACACCTCGAGCGCCACGCCTGAACAGCCTCTCGCGCTGGCCGGCGCTTTCGGCTACACGCCCGGCATGATCGCCTTCTGGGCCATGGCCGGCGTACTTTCGGCTTTGGCGGCCATGCTCGTACTTTTCCGCGCCGCGAAGGCCGCCTCGCTGGCGGAGCCGGTGGACGCGACCCCCATCCTGTATCGCCGTCAGCTCACCGAGATCGGCGACCTCGCCGAGCGCGGACTGCTGGGCGAGGCCGAAAGAAAGAGCGCCGAGGCCGAGGCCGCGCGCCGCCTGCTGGCCGCCGCCGACCAGCCCGCCGAGGTCTGGAGCACGGGCGCGCCTGGCCGCGGCCCCATGCTGCTGGCGGTCATCGCCGCGCCGGCCCTGGCGCTGGGCCTCTACCTTAATCTCGGCTCACCCGGGATGGCCGACCAGCCCTTCGCCGGCCGCCTTAAGCGCTGGGTGGCAGAAAGCCCCTCGCAGCTCACCCCGCCGGAGATGGCCGCAGTGCTGGGTAAGCTCACCCGCGAGCGGCCGAACGATCCCGAAGGCTACCGTTTCCTGGCCTTGGCCGAGGGCGCGTCGCAGAACCCGGCGGGCGCGGTTAGAGCGCTGAAGAAGGCCGTGAAGATCGCGCCGCAACGCGCCGACCTCTGGGAGCTGCTTGGCGAAGCCCTGATCATGCAGAGCGGCGGTGAGGTGACCGACGACGCCCGTGCCGCCTTCGCCGAAGACCTGAAGCTAGATCCTAGGGCGATCGCCGCCCGCTTCCACCTGGCGCGCGCGCGGATCGAGGGCGGCGACAAGGCGGGGGGTGTCGCCGACTGGCGCGCGCTCGCCGCGGACCTGCCGGCCGACGACCCGCGGCTTGGCGCGCTGAAAACCGCCATCGCCGAGGCGGAAGGCGCGCCAGCGCCGGTGGCCGCGTCGGCCCCGGCCCTGTCCGGCGATCAGATGACCGCCGTGCGCGGTATGGTGGCGGGCCTGGCCGAACGGCTGAAAACCCAACCGGACGATCCGGAAGGCTGGGTGCGCCTCGTGCGCGCCTA